>SHZY01000033.1 GCA_009692065.1 Gemmataceae bacterium | reverse complement strand
CACGAGCAATCGATGCGTCGCCCCTCGTAGACCAAGTAGACGCGGCGGTCTCCGCAGGACAGATCGCGAACTTGCCGAGGCCGCTTGTCGTAGTGGCGAAATTGGACTTCGCCGCAGACGCCGCACACCGTTTTTTTTTTGACGCCGTCGCAGCCTGACGACGACGGCGCGATGATCCCCAAATACCCTTCGGAGAGAGGAGAAAGGGACGAAGCCGGGGAAGCGGTAGATGTCGAGCAGGCGCTTGATTTTTGCCATGCAGACATCGTGACAGAATTTCGGAACGGCGCAATCAGCATTTGCTCTGGATATTCCCAAGGAATTCGTGCGTTGACGAGTGAAAATCACCCACTAAAAAACGCGAAGAGCCAGAATTAATGAGAGATCCATGAGTCTAGCGGCGTTGTGGATTCTACCGGCCCAAACGTGGGCGACCCTCTCATGGGAACATTGCTGACGAAAAATCGTCTGAAGTGAAAAAAATAGAATGGCGGTAATCCGAGGCCGGCTACCCCTCCGCCCAGGTCAGCACCACCTTGCCGCAGTTGCCTGTCAGCATGGCATCGAAGCCCTTCTGGAAGTTCTGCCAGCCGTAGCGATGGGTCACGATCGGTGTGATGTCGAGGCCGGATTGCAGGAGCACGGTCATGTAATACCATGTCTCATACATCTCGCGGCCATAGATGCCCTTGAGGGTGAGCATGTTGAAGATGACGAGGTTCCAGTCGATGGCGATCTCGCGGTCGGGGATGCCGAGGATGGCGATCTTGCCGCCGTGAGCCATGTTGGCGAGCATATCGCGGAGTGCATTGCCGTTGCCTGACATTTCGAGGCCGACGTCGAAGCCTTCGCGCATGCCGAGTTCGTTTTGCACGTCCTTGAGGTTCTCGGTGCGGACATCGACAGTGCGCGTTGCGCCGAGCTTTTTCGCCAGCTCCAGGCGATAGGGATTCATGTCGGTGACGACGACGTGGCGAGCTCCCGCGTGCTGGACGATGGCCGCCGCCATGCAGCCGATCGGCCCGGCGCCGGTGATGAGCACGTCTTCGCCGAGAATGTCGAATGAAAGCGCCGTGTGGACGGCGTTGCCATAGGGGTCGAAGATCGACTGGATGTCGCGCGGGATATTCGGATCGTGGACCCAGACGTTGGAGTAGGGCAGGGCGATGTACTCGGCAAAAGCGCCGGGCCGATTGACGCCGACGCCTTTGGTGTCCTTGCACAGATGCCTGCGGCCCGCGAGACAGTTGCGGCAACGTCCGCACACGACGTGGCCTTCGCCGGAGACGATCTCGCTGACGTGGAAGTCGGTAACGTTTTCGCCGACCTCGACGATGGAGCCGACGAACTCATGGCCTATGACGAGCGGGACGGGGATGGTTTTCTGCGCCCAGGCGTCCCACTTGTAGATGTGCAGATCGGTCCCGCAGATGCCGGTGCGCAGCACTTTGATGAGCACGTCATTGATGCCGATGGTCGGCATGGGGACGTCCTCGAGCCAGACGCCGACTTCGGATTTTCGTTTGACCAGGGCTTTCATGGATGGCATGGTGCGTCTCGCCTGTGCCATGGACAGATGACCCGAATAGTCTACGGATCACGCCAATCGCGGCGATCCAGCGTCTCTACTCGCGCGGCATCACCCGATACGGATACGGCGCCGGGCAGCCACCCGAAAACGGGCCGTGCTGAAGGTGCGGGTGCATGTGCAGCAGCGGAATGACTTGCTTGGGCTCGGATTCTTCCGCCTGGTTCAAATCGTCCGCCAGATTGAGCCGTGGCAGCGTCACGTCGAGCATCCGCTGGATCGGGTCGAGCGGCAACGCCAGGATTTCCTCCTCGTCCGCATACGGCATGCGCAACACTCGGCCCGGCTCGCCATCGGGCCGCGGCGGCTGTTTCATGCCCGGCTCCAGCACAATGCGTGGCAGTGGATCGCCAAGCCATGCAGGTGCAGGGCTCAGTGCAATCGTCTGTCCACCGCCCTCAACCCTCAACGGCTCAATTGTTTCGCTCAACTCCGCGTTGCCGTCGTTCTTGGCGATGCGATCCCTATCGTCGGTCTTGAGCATATTGTCGGGGAGAATCGGGTCCGTGGCGGTCCTATTGAAATAGAAGTAGCAGCCGACGCAGCCGAGGGCAAAAGTCATGGTTCCGATGTACAGCCACTTACGCATGGGTTCGACTCCCTTGAATGAGGCATCCGACATGTGCCTCGTCTATAACGGAACGCAACCATCGGGACCATAGGAGTTTCAATTTCGCCTATTTTCAGTCGTCCTAGAGGGCCGAAACGCGGTAGAATACATAACAAGGTAGAGCGGGGCGGAATCCGTCGATCTCCCAAAATCGCGAACTTGACGGCTCGGTTCCGTGTCCTGATCCTGGTTTCTTTGGCCGACTCGCTCCGCACTCCAGGCGTCCGTATTCGAGGAGCGAGGCAATCCACCGGAGGTCCTTTGAGCAACCACGCGACCGTGTTCTCCGATCCCACCCGCGCACAAACTTCCCTCGAGCTGGCCATTCAATGCGCCCGCATCGGCGATGAAAATAAAGCCAAGGACGTTCTCGTCTTGGACCTCCGCGGCATCACGCCCATCTTCGACTTCTTCGTCCTCATGACCGGAGCGAGCCGTCGGCAGATCCACACGCTTGCCGAGGAGACCGACGGGTTCATGCACGGCGAAGGGGAAAAACGCCTGAGCATCCAGGGCTACCAGGCGAGCCGCTGGGTCGTGCAGGATTACGGCGACATCGTGGTGCACGTGTTCGATCAAAATTCGCGTGAGTACTACGCGCTCGAAGACCTGTGGGCCGACGCGCCGCACATCGATTGGAAACGCGAGTAAGCCGCTTGCCGCTTGCGGCGTAGCAAATGCTACGCCGCAAGCGGCTTCGTATATCATTTCTCCATGAACCTGCTCCACCTCATCCAGGCCAAATTCCGGACCGCGCTCACGGGCCTCGTCCCCGATCCCGAACCCTACGTCGCTATGATCAAGGCCGCGCAGGACGCCAAGCACGGCGACTACCAGGCGAACTGCGCCATGGCCCTCGCCAAGGCGCTTGGCAAGAAGCCTCGCGAAATCGCCGAGGATCTCGTTAATCGGCTGCAACTTTGCGACCTCCTGGAGAAACCAGAAATCGCCGGCCCCGGTTTCATCAACCTGCGTCTACAATCGTCCTGGCTCGCCAAGACCGTGCAAAGCATTGCCAACGACGATCGGCTTGGCGTTGAAAAGGCGCAGGCGGTGAAGACGTACGTGATCGACTACAGCTCGCCGAACGTTGCCAAGCCGCTGCACGTCGGCCACCTGCGCAGCACTATCATCGGCGACGCGCTGACGAGGCTCCTGCGTTTCCTGGGGCACACCGTCGTCACCGACAATCACCTCGGCGATTGGGGCACGCAGTTCGGCATCCTTTTGTATGGCTACAAGAATCTGCGGAACGCCGACGCCTACAAGAAAGATCCCGTGCGCGAATTGACGCGCATTTACCTTGAGGTTCGCAGGCTGATCGGCGTGGAGGACGAGGACGAAGCGGTCAATCCGATCGCGGAGGCGTGTCGAGCCGAGACCGCCAAGTTGCACAAAGGCGATCCGGAAAACGTCGCGATTTGGCAAGACTTCATGCCGCCCTGCCTGGAGGAGATCCACGCGATCTACCGCAAGCTCGGCGTGCCGCCCTTCGACCACGAGCACGGCGAAAGTTTCTACAACCCGCTGCTGCCCGGCGTTGTCGATAGTCTGCTGGAAAAGAAAGTCGCGGAGCCGGGCGACGGCGGCGCCATCATCATCCGCTTCAGCGAAAATAACGTCGCCCTCGTGCGCAAGCGGGATGGGGCCTTCACCTACACGACCTCCGACCTGGCGACGATCCAGTACCGCCTGAAGCATTTCAAGCCGCAGGCGATGCTCTACGTCGTCGATTTTCGGCAATCGCAGCACTTCGCCAACCTGTTCGAGGCCGCGCGGCGCTGGGGTGTGTCCAACGTCGAGCTGACGCACATCAGCTTCGGCTCGGTGCTCGGCCCCGACAAACGGCCGATCAAGACGCGCGAAGGCGGCGCCGTCGAACTTGGCTCCTTGATAGATGAAGCGATCCAGCAAGGACGGCAGGTCGTCGATGCGAACAGCCCCGAGCTGCCCGATGCGGAACGGGCGGAAGTCGCGGAAGCCATCGGCATCGGCGCCGTCAAGTACGCCGACCTATGCCAGAATCGCACCTCAGACTATATCTTTAGCTTTGACAAGATGATGGCCATGGAAGGCAATACCGGCACGTACATGCAATACGCCTACGTCCGCAACCGCGGCATCTTCCGCAAGGCCGCGATCGATCCGTTGACGCTGCGAAAGAATCCACCCGCGGTCGCGCTCGACACGCCCTACGAACGGGCGCTGGCGCTGCAACTCCTGAAGCTCGAAGAATCGCTGTTGTCGGCCGTGGCAGACTATCAGCCGAGCGCCGTCACCGCGTATCTCTGGGACCTGGCGAAGACGTACAGCGGCTTCTTCCAGAATTGCCCGGTGATCAAGGCTGAGTCGGATGCGGTCAAACAAAGCCGGTTGCTCTTGTGTGACCTGACGGCACGCGTTCTGCAGCAATGCCTGGAATTGCTCGGCATCAAAACGGTTGAACGGATGTAAATCGTTTTTCAAGAAGCCCTGGGGTGAGGTACTCCGAACCCTGGGGTTCGGAGTACCTCACCCCAGGGCTTCCGAGGAGTAGACCATGCGCGTCGGCATCATCGCATTCATGCAGGAATCGAACACGTTCATCGCGGGGCCGACGACGTTCGCGCACTTCGAGCAGGACACGCTGCTGGAAGGCGACGCCGTTCGCAGCCGATTCGCCGACGCGCATCACGAAGTCGGAGGCTTCTTCGCCGGCCTCGCTGAGGAACACCTCGACGCTGTGCCGATATTCGCCGCGCGTGCCTATCCGTATGGCATCGTCGCCGCGGACGCCTTCGATGCGCTGCTGGCGCGCATGGACGCCGCCATCGAACGCGCAGGTCCCATTGACGGCCTACTTGTCGCACCGCACGGGGCGACCGTTGGGGCCAACCATGCCGATGCCGACGGGCACTGGCTATCGCGCCTGCGCCAGCGCTTTGGCCGCTCGTTTCCGATCATCGGCACCCTCGATCTGCACGCCAACGTGTCGCCGCAGATGGTCGCAGCCTGCGATGCGCTGATCGCGTATCGCACCAATCCGCACCTCGACCAGCGCCAGCGCGGCATCGACGCAGCCCGGCTAATAGCACGAACGTTGCGCGGCGAGGTGAAGCCGACGATGGCGGCAGCGTTTCCGCCGCTGGCCGTCAACATCGAACGGCAACTCAGCGCCGAGCCACCGTGCAAAACGATTTACGATTACGCCGACGCGATGCTCGCCGAGCCCGGCGTCCTGTCGAACAGCATAGTCCTCGGTTTTCCCTATGCCGACGTGGCGGAGATGGGCTCGTCGGCGATCGTGGTGACCGACAACGACTTTGCAAGGGCAGAAGCTCGCGTCACCGATCTGCAAAAATTCTGGTGGGAGCGCCGTGAGGAGTTCGCCGGCCAATTCATTTCAATCGATCAAGCGCTCGCACAGGCGTCCAAGCTAGACGGCCCGATTACACTCCTGGACATGGGCGACAACGCCGGCGGCGGCTCGCCGGCCGACGGCACCGAGCTGGCGCACGCGCTCGTGCGCCACGGCCAACTTTCGCCCGCCTTCGTCTGCCTCTACGATCCGGATGCCGTCAAGCTTACCGCGGCGGCGGGCGTCGGTACGCGCGTTCGGCTCAAGGTCGGTGGCAAGACGGATGATCAACACGGCGCGCCGCTGGAATCGGATTTCCTCGTGAAGGGATTATTCGAAGGGAAGTTCAGCGAATCGCAGCCGCGCCACGGCGGGTTCCTCAACTTCGATCAAGGCCCAACCGCCGTCGTCGAAACGCGCAGCGGGCTCACGATCATGCTGACGACGCGGCGCATGGTCCCGTTCAGCATCAAGCAACTGACGAGCTGCAACCTCGACCCGGCCCACTTCCGCATCCTGGTCGCCAAAGGTGTGCATGCGCCGGTGGCCGCCTATGCGCCGGTGTCGAAACATCTGATTCGCGTTGACACGCCAGGCGTGACGTCGGCGGATTTGTCGCGCTTGACGTATCACCATCGGCGGCAGCCGATGTTTCCGTTTGAACGCCAATTCGTTTAGCGCCCGCATGGCGCCGCGCGGGCGCTAAAAGAAAACGGGATCAAATCCCATAGAGCGGCCCATACTTTTGCCGCAGGTACGCGATCAACGGCTTGTGACTGAGCGCCTGCCCCGTGACGCGCCGGCATAACTCGCCCGCGCGGTAGCGCTGCCCCGGGCGATGAATCTTGTCGTTGAGCCAACCCTTCAGGCGCCCGAATTGGCCGGCGCGGAAATCGCCGTCGAGATCGCCGAGATCCTGCCGGGCCTGTTGCATGAACTGGGCGGCGTACAGATTGCCGAGCGTGTAGGTCGGGAAATAGCCGAGGCCCCCCATGCTCCAGTGGATGTCTTGCAAGCAGCCCTGCGCATCATTCGGCGGGGTCAGATCCAGCATGTGATGAAACTTTTCGTTCCACGCGCCCGGCACGTCGCTCGGCTTGAGATCGCCGCACATCAACGCTTGCTCCAATTCAAACCGCAGGATGATGTGCATGTTGTAGGTCGCCTCGTCGGCCTCGACGCGGATGAAGGATTTTTCGACGTTGTTGGCGGCGAAAATGAATTCGTCGATGGTGATTTCATCGAGCGTGCCGGGAAATGTCTGCTGCAGGCGAGGCAAAAAGTGCTCCCAAAATGGTCGGCCGCGACCAACCTGGTTTTCCCACAGCCGTGATTGCGATTCGTGAATGCCGAGCGACGCAAAACTGCCTGCCGGCGTGCCGAAATGCGTGGTATCGAGCCCCTGTTCGTAGATGCCGTGCCCCGCTTCGTGGAGAATGCCGAACAGGCCCTGGTTGAGCTCGCGCGGATGATAGCGCGTCGTCAGTCGGCAATCGCCTGGCCCGATCCCCGAGCAAAACGGATGCACGGTGGTGTCGAGCCGGCCCGCCTGAAAATCGAAACCGATCGCCGCCGCGGCCGCCTGCCCGAACATGTGCTGACGATCGACGGCAAATTCGCGTGTCAGAATGTCCTTGCGTGGCTTCTTGCCTGAGGCGGCGATGGCGGCGACCAGCGGAATCAAGTCCGCGCGCAACTCGGCAAACACGCGCGTGATCTCCGCTGTGGTTGCGCCCGGCTCATACTCATCGAGCAGCGCGTCGTAGGGTGAATCCTTGTAGCCGACCGCCGTCGCTTCCTCGCGTTTGAGCGTGACGATCTTGTCGAGCCAGGGCGCAAAGGACGGAAAATCATTCTTCTTGCGTGCCTCCGCCCAGATGTTCTGCGCCTGCGAAACGGTCCTGGCGATCTCCTCGACGAGCTTCGACGGCATCTTCACCGCGCGGTTGTAAACGCGGCGGATCTCGCGCACGTTGACCCTCTCGATCTCGTCGGTCGCGGCGGCGCGTTCGAGTTCGCCGAGTAATTGGCCAATGGCTGGCGCGGTCAGCTTTTCGTGCCCGAGCTTGGCGAGATAGCCCATCTGCTCGGCGCGATGGCCGGCGCCTTTCACCGGCATGTAGGTATGCTGGTCCCAGCCGACGAGGGCGCCGATCGATTCGAGCAGGCGCACGTTTTTGAAACCGTCGATCAGGTCGTGGTAGGCCGTATGGTGGTCCATGTTTTGTTATCCGCAGTCTTCGTTTAGCACCCGCGAGGCGCCACGCGGGCGCTAAACGAGAAAAATCAACCCGATGTATGATCGTGCACAATGCGCCAGCCCGCCGGCGTCTTGCGCAGGATCAACGTAAAGATGCCGGTTGGGTTGTCGCTCTTCCGCTGCAAGCGATAGCGGCCGCGCACCAGGGCATGATTCTCACCAAGCAGCTCGATCGACAGCTCGTCGAAAGTGAGCTTGCCCATTTCCTTGCCGTCGCCCTGGTAAGTTTTCTGATAGCGCTCCAGCGTCGTCTTCCAGCCCTTGGTCTTCTTGTTGCCTGAGAAAAAAGTGAGCTCCTCGGATTCGAGATAGCCCTTCATGAAGCCGACGAGGTCGCGCTTGTTCCAGGCATTGGCCTGATCGTCGAGCACGCGCTGGATGGCGGCGCGGTCTTGTGGAGGGTCGGCGGCGAATGCTATCGCGACGCACATCGTGATCACACAGGTTTGCATGTTTTCTCCAGCTCATCCGGCGAACGGCCGGCGTAAGCCGGCTGGTGTTGGCTGATATCAAATGCACCAGCCAGCTTACGCTGGCCGTTCGCCATTTGGCGGCGACAGCAGATCTCTCAGCTTACGCACCGCGCGCAAATAGCGCATCGACGCGGCGGCTTCTGTCAAGCCCAGCGACTCAGCGACTTCCTGGTTCGCCAGCATCTCGTAGTGCCGCATCAGGATCACTTCGCGATCGTCGTCGTCGAGTTGACCGATGGCTTCACGCAGCCGGCGCTGCATCTCTTCCTGAATGGCGGCCGACGCAGGGGTCAGATCTTGATCCATCAGTTGCCCCGCCAGGTCGAGCGAGGAGCGGTCCGACCAGCCGGGGCGCTGGATCGGCTGCTCGCGATTGACGCCGCGTTTCTGCGCTTGATGATGCCGGCGATGCGCGTCGATGATGTGGTCCTTGGCGATGTGACGCAGCCAAAGATGGAACGGCATCGGCGGTGCCTTGAGATACTCCTTGAGCCGACGACTTACTTCGATCAGCACCTCCTGCACGACATCGCTGGCATCAAGGCGCTGCACGATGGCCGGATCGAGCCGCAGGTCGATCATGCGCCGGATCGCCTCGCGGTGCCTGGCAAGCAGATGATCGACGGCGTCCGCGTCGCCGGCTTTGGCTTGCGCCAGGAGTTCTTGCGTGTTGGTTGCGTCGGGCCACATGAGAAGACATCCACGAAGGACACGAAGAGGACGAAGGGGAAAAGTGCTAGTTTACGAATCGCTGCCACTCGAGTTTTCCTGTGCTTCCAAAGTTGATGAGTACACCGACGCGCATATTGGTTACTTTCAGTTGGTTTATCAATTGAGCCTCGTCGGCCCCCGTCAGTTGTTTTTCTGCCTTGAGTTCGACCATGATGCAAGCAAAACAGACAAAGTCCGTGATGTAGTATTTTTCCAGCACACGGTCTTTGTACGTGATCCGCAACTTTCTTTGCGGCTCGTGAGGAATGTTTCGATCCTGGAATTCGATCCCCAATGCCTCCTGGTACACCGCCTCAAGAAATCCTGGTCCTAACACGCGATGCACCTCGATGGCCGCACCGATGATTGCATACACTTCATCCTTATTGATCAAGTCAACCATGGATTTCTCCCCCACGAACTCGCGTCCCTCTCTCATTCCCCTTCGTGCCCTTGGTGCCCTTCGTGGACAATTTCCTCAATACGCCTCGTTGAAGACCCCTTCAATCTCTTCCACGGTAACGCTGCGTGGATTGACTCGCAAGATGCGTTTGATGCCGAAGGTCTTTTCCGCGAGCGCCCGCAGTTGTTCCTGCCGGATGCCGATGTCGCGCAGGCGATTGGGGATGCCGATGTCGTTGCGAAGTTTCTCGACCGCGGCGACAGCTTTCTCCGCGGCGGCGCGTTCGCTCAGGCCCGAGATGTTCTCACCGAGCAGCGTCGCGATCTCCGCGAATGCCTTGAGCTTGGCATTCAGGTTGAATCGCATGACATAGGGGAGCAGTAGCCCGTTGCCGGCGCCGTGCGAGCAGTGAACGGCGCCGCCGACCGGGTACTCCATGGCGTGGACGAGGGCGACGCCGACATTGGAAAAGCCCATGCCTGCAAGGAGCGCGGCGAGCGCCATGCCTTCGCGTGCTTCGAGGTCCGTGCCGTCCTTGACCGCGCGACGCAAGAACTTGCCGACGAGCGTGATCGCCTTTTCGGCACACAGGTCGCCCATCGGATGTTTGCCTTGATAGACGGAGCGCTCGCCGGGGGGCAGTGGGAAGTCGGCGTTATCGACGGCGGTGTAGGCCTCGATGGCGTGCGTCAGGGCGTCGATGCCGCTGTCGGCGGTGACTTTCGGCGGGCAGGAGAGCGTCATTAACGGATCGACCACGGCGACCGTCGGGCGCAGCCAGTTGGAGAGGATGCCGACCTTGATGTGGTTTTCCGTGTCGGTGATGACCGTGGCCGCGGAAACCTCCGAGCCGGTGCCGGCCGTCGTGGGGATGCAGATCAAGGGGAAGATGGGGCCGGGGATCTTGTCGTCGCCGATGTAATCGCGCGGGCTGCCGCCATGCTTGAGGAGCGTGGCGGCCAGCTTGGCGAGGTCCATGTTGCTGCCGCCGCCAAGGCCCACCAGCAAGTCGGGTTGAAACGATTTCGCCTGATCGTAGCAAGCCAGGCCGGCCTTCATCGACGGCTCTGGCTCGCCGCCGGTGAATGCGGACACGGTGAGGCCGGCAGCGATCAGCGGTTGGCGCACGCGTTCGAGCAATCCTGCTTTCTCTAGGATCGGGTCGGTGACGATCAACGCCTTTTTTGCGCGCAACCGGGTGGCGATGTCGCCGAGCTGTTTGACGGCGTCCTGGCCGAAGGCGATCGACTGGGCGATGTGGAAGGTCCAGACGGTGCGCATGAAGTCTCCTCCGGCAAATAGCCCGCCGGTTATAGCGGGTGAGTTCGCGACCCGCTGTAAACGGCGGGCTATATGATGTACATTATCGTTTTTCGACCGGAGAACACCATGACCATCCGCATCGGCATCGTCACCATTTCCGACCGCGCCAGCCAGGGCGTCTATGAAGACAAGGGCGGGCCCGCCATCCAGGAATGTCTGCGCGACATCCTGTCGTCTACGTGGGAAGCGGTCCCGCGTCTCATCCCGGACGAGCAGTTGACCATCGAGCAAACGCTCATGGAATTGTGCGATCAGGAGAATTGCTGCCTGGTGGTGACCACCGGTGGCACCGGCCCGAGCAAGCGCGATGTCACGCCCGAAGCGACCGAAGCGGTGTGCGACAAGATCCTCGACGGCTTCGGCGAGCAGATGCGGGCCGTCTCACTCAAAGTTGTGCCGACCGCGATTTTGTCGCGCCAGCTCGCCGGCATCCGCGGCAAGTCGCTGATCGTCAACTTACCCGGCAAGCCGAGCGCCATCCGCGACTGCCTGCTGGCGGTCTTCCCAGCGATTCCCTACTGCATCGATTTGATTGAGGGACCGTTCCTGACGACGAATGAGAACGTGGTGAAAGCGTTTCGGCCCAAGAAATAGTATAGTCATCACCCGGAGCGTGAGGCCTACACTGGACGAAGTGCGCTCTTGAACCGCTTAATCAACTCCTGCTCGAAGGCCTTGTCGCGTCCGCGATTGATCCAGGCGGGGTCGAACACCGTGGCGTCGATGACCTCCGGTTGGCGTTCCACCGTATTCTCCGTACGGAACACGGCGCCGCCGACCGTCGAGCGGACCGGGCGAGGCAGATCCTCCAGTTCCTTACGCACGATGAATTCGATGAAGTAGCCGCCGTGATCCGCGGGTTGCGGGTCAGCCGTCTGGATTTTCACGGTCACGCGATGGCGGTAGGTCTGCGTCGTGGACAGAAACCGTTCGTAGATCTCCGGGCTGCCAGGCTTGAAAAAGAGCCCAAGACCCGGCGCGACGCGCGGCACCACATCGATGTGGCCGCTATAGCGATTGGCGTCGGCGATCTCGAAGCCGTAATCGCCGAGGACTTCCAGGGCCGCTTCGAAGACTCGGCCATAGTCTTTGGGCGGCAGCCCGAGCCAGGCGGGATTCTGGTCGGTGACCGGATTGGCGCCGCTCGGCGCCGTCGGCGTCAGGCCGAGCGCCGGGCTCAAGTTCTGGCATCCCACGCCCAGCGCCGGCAGCAAGGCCAGCGCGGCAAATCGCAACCACTTGGACATAATACTCCCTCAGAATGGCGGCGGGTTATGCCCGAAGTTGCGAGAAAAGGCAAGAGCAAATCGCGTGTTTGTTTAGCCGCGGGGCAAGCCCCGCGACTAAACCTCACATCTGGGCGGCAAAGCGCTCGGCCGTGCCCCATAAGCCCAGGGCAGGATTGGAGATGAAGTAAGCCTCTTCGCCGTCAGGCAGCCGATTCCAGCCGTCGCGCAGACGTTTCGGGTCGTATCGGCTCGTCATCGCGTTCAGCTCGCCGAAGCCAAAACCGACGCCTTCGATTTCCGCACGCGACAATTGGCCGGGGCAATAGGTGATCGTGAAGCGCCCTTCCGAGGAGCCGTGGATCAGATGGGCTGACGCAGAGAGATTACCGGCGAGGTCGGGTTCCTTGCGGACGCTCTCGAGGGTGGCCGGGGTGCCGCGATAGCCGAAGCGGCGGACCAGGCGATCGATCGTCGCGTCCTCGCCGAAGGTGCGCACGCCGGGGGCCAGCACGATCAGCTCACCGCCGTCGGCGATGGCCATGCGCGTGCGATAGATCGCCTTGTTGCCGAGCCAGGTCGATTTGTATTCGAGCGGATCGAGGTAGACGACGACCTTCTTCGGAGCGTGTTCCAGCCGATCGAGATTGACCTGCCGGCAAAGCTCCGCGCCGCGCTCGAAGCAGGCGCGGTCATCGCCGGCGTACAGGCCGCGCGTCACCAGGTTGCCTTGCGAGTCCCGCGCCCGCACCGTCAGCAGGTAAACAATCGGCAGATGCTTGGCGAGATATTCGCTGGCATAGTCGAGTACCGCGCGGACCGGCGTGTTGGCCTGGCCCATGATGCGCTCGATGCCGTGGACGGCGCCGAGCCAGTGCGACTTGTTGATCAGATCGCTGCCGCCGACGCCGATGAAGACATTCTTGGCATGATTGGCGATGCCGATGACTTCGTGCGGCACCAGTTGGCCGACGGAAATAATGGCGTCCCAGTTGCCGTCGAGCAGCAGGCGGTCGAGTTCGACCTTGATCGAGAAATCGAGCTTGCCTTCGGAAAGCTGATGCACGAGCGCGGCCGGCACTTCGCCGATCGTGGCGACGCCGTTGCGCCAATCATGGGCGTGAAAGACGGAGTGCGGCACAACGGGAAACATGTGCGACAGCTCGGCGACGGACATCGGCAGATGCGTGCCGACGGCGGGCAGGATGGCGACGGTGGCGTGCTGATGCAGTTGTTCGTAAAGTTCGCACGTCAGAAAACCAGCCCAGGAGTGCAGGCGCGTCATATCCGGCGGGATGAGGAGCACGCGGCACAACGGGCCGCGCATGCGCAGCTGGGCGAGCACCGCTTGCACGTGGATTCTACCACGCGCTTTGTCGATGACGGTTTGTGGGGAGCCTTCGTGAAGGAATTCCATGCTATTTTATCCCTAGCTTCATCGCCACCTTCGAGTCGATCTTCTTGATCGCTTCCGCCAGTGCCTTGCGGTCGGCGGGGACGTCCTCCTCGCGATAGAGGTTGACCAGCGTTTGCAGCATGGGCTCAGCCGCCGGGCCCATGTCGCCCAGCAGCACGATCGTCGGCGTGTAGTACGCTTCCGTTGACAACGTCTGGGTCATTGCCGCCAGCGTCTCCTTGGCGTCGCCGGTGATTTGCCAAAGCGAGAAGGCGGCGGCGAGCTGGGCGCCGCCGTCCTTGTCCTTGAGAAGTTGCTTGAGTTGCGGCGTTGTCTTGGCGGCGGCGGGCCCAATCTCGCCGAGCGTCATGATGGCGCGGACGCGCAGGTCCTTGTCGCCGAGCAGCTTGGCGACGGGATCGACGGCATCCTTGCCGCCGGCTTTCATGACGCCGATCGCCTGGCAGGCGTAGTCACGCACGCCGACTGATTCATTGCTGAGTGCCTTGACGAGAACCGTGATGTGTCTGGAATCCTTGCTGACAAACCACGTTGCCAGCGCGGCCTCGATGCGCACCGACGGATCCTTGTCGGCGAGGGCGATTTCCAGTTGTGCCAGCGTCGATTTGGCGGCGGGGCCGATCTTGCCCAGCGCGCTGGCGGCGGCCCGGCGCGTGCCCGGATCCTTCGATTGCATGGCGATGGCCAGTTCGTTCGCGGCCGGCGCGGCCGCAGCGCCCATGCTGCCCAGCGCGTAGGCTGCCACGCGCCGCCGATCAAAGGACGAGTCGGTCAGTGCCTTGGTCAAGGCGGGCAGGGCACCCTGGCCAAGGTTCGCCAGGGCCGCGCCGACGAATGGTTCCAGAAGGAAAAAGTTCTCCTTGTCCTTCGTGAGATCCAAAAGGTCGTTGGCCGACTCTTTCGCAACCGGGCCAAGGTCCCCCAGGGCGGTGACTGCCGCCACCTTGACGCTGAATTCCTTGTCCGCGAGGGCGTTCACCAGCGCCGGCACGGCGAGCTTCGCCTTCGCGCCCAGGAGCGCGATCACGGGCGGAGCCGCGGCGCGGGCGCTGGGTTCCCTTTCCTTCAGCGCTTGCAACAGCACCGGCATCAGAGTCCCAGCCGGCGTCTGGTCGATCTTCCAAAGCGCCTCGGCTACCTTGACGCGCACCATCGGATGCTTGTCCTTGAGGGCTTCCTTCAGCTCCGGCACAGCGAACTTGGCGAGGGGGCCGAGCTGCGCTAGGGTGTCGGCGGCCCGGTAACGCACTTTTGGATCGGGGTGCTGAAGGGCCTTCAGGCCTTCGGGGATCGTGCCGGCTTTTTTCTTCTTGGGATCGTCGTCGTCTTGAGCGCGCAGCAGCGGGACGAGGACAATAAGCGCGACGAGGGGTACAAGGCGGCAGAGGTTCATGACCTGAGTCCGTGGGGTAACCCGCAGGCTTTCGCCCGCGGGCTTGGGTGGTACGGGCTTTATGCATTACAATATGACGAACGGGCGCCGCGGGCACAACCTCATGCTAACCGAACCGCTGGAAATTCTCTACGAAGACAACCACTGCCTGGCGATCGCCAAGCCCAGCGGCGTCACCTGCGCCCATTTCCAGGGAGCCGAGCAAACGCTCGATCGCACCGTCAAGGAATACCTCAAAGACAAGTACAAGAAGCCCGGCAACGTATTTCTCGGCATCGTCCATCGCATCGACAAGCCCGTTTCCGGCGTGCTTCTCTTCGCTCGCACCAGCAAGGCGGCGGCCCGCATTTGTGAGCAGTTTCGCGAAGGTACCATCGAAAAAGTCTACTGGGCCATCGTCGAAGGCAAGGTGCAGAAGGACGCCGGCACCCTGGAAGACTGGCTGCGGAAAAACCCTGACACGCATCGCGTCGACGTCATGGAGCCGCAGACGCCGGGGGCACGCCAGTCACTTCTCCACTATCAGCGGCGCGGCATGCACGGCGATCTGACCTGGCTGGAAATCCGTCCGCAGACCGGACGCACCCATCAACTCCGCGTTCAACTCGCTCACCACGGCCATCCGATCTACGGCGACGCCCGCTACGGCTCGGTGCGCACCTTCGGCAGGGCCATCGCCCTGCACGCGCGGGCGCTGACGTTCTTGCATCCGGTGCGCTATGAGCCGATCACGGTGACCGCTCAGTTGCCCGGCGATTGGCACGAACGGTTTCAGGCACTCCTGCACGAGGCGAAGCGGTGACCCTCGACCAATTGCGCGATCTGATTCAGAACGACATCGGCAAACGCGGCCTGCGCACCGATCAGCAGCACAATCTCGTTAACGCCTGTCCTGGTGATTTTGCGGCGGTGTGCCACAGTCTTGCAGACCATCCGGCGCCGGGGTTGGCGATTGTCACCGGTTTCTTCATACCGACGGCCACGCCTCCGGCCGGCGAGACCGATGGCCCGCTTGGCACGCTGTTTCTTGCGTGCGCGTTGGTGCCGTTGGGCATTCCAGTCGTGCTCGTGACTGATGATTTTTGCGTGCGCGCTCTCGAAGCCGGCTTAGCGGAGTGCGGCATACGCAATCAGGTGCCGCTGGTCACGCTGCCGACGCCGGCCGAAGCGAAGGACATGAGCGATGCCGATTATTGGCGCTATTTCGACGAGCGCAAGGGCATCAAGGCGCTGACGCATCTCTTGGCCATCGAACGCGTGGGACCAAGTCACTCGAATGACCGTTGCCACACCATGCGCGGCAGGGATATCACAGATTTGATGAGCCCGGCACATCGCCTCTTCCTCCCCTCTCCCCCCTGGAGAGGGGCCGGGGGTGAGGGTGCTGGGCTGACAACCATCGGCATCGGCGACGGCGGCAACGAGATCGGCATGGGCAAGATCCCCTGGGACGTCATCGAACGCAATATCCCCAACGGACGCCTGGTCGCTTGCCGAATCGCGACGCAGCATCTCATCGTCTGCGGCGTTAGCAACTGGGGTGCCTATGCGCTCGCGGCCGGGGTGGCTCACCTGCGCGGGAAAGCGCTTGATCGGAGCCTGTTCGATGCGGTGCGAGAGCGGGAGATTCTGCAGGTGATGGTGGAGCAAGGCCCGCTCGTCGATGGCGTGACGGGGAAGTCGAGCGCGACCGTGGATGGGCTAACGTGGGAGGAGTATGCGGAGGTACTGACGAAAATCCTCGTTTTGCGCCCGCCTGACGCCATACGGGCGCTAAACGAGGAAGCAATTTAACGATTCTCGATATCGCGTTTCGTGTCCTTGCGGGCCGCGGTGCGAATTTGGCCGCGCAGGTACTCGACGGCCATGTCGAGCTGGCGGTCGCGGAAGTCGCTCTTCGTTTCCAGTGGTCCGGCGCGGATGATCTCCGCCTCTCGCAGGTGATCGAAGAGATCATTTTCCTCCTTCTTCGAGAGCTTGACCTCGAAACCCTTGTCCGGCGTCACGCCCCATTCGTCGGTATCTTTGCCCGGGGTGCTGGACTTATTGAGATTGCGATTGTTGGGTCGCCAGAAGGTCGCCGTCGTTACCTTGATGATGCTCTTATGATCGAAGCCGTGGATGGTCTGTACGCTGCCCTTGCCGAAGCTGCGCGAGCCCATGATGATCGCCCGGCCATGATCTTGCAGACAGGCGGAGACGATCTCCGAGGCGCTGGCCGAGCCGCCGTTGATGAGGCAGACCATCGGGAAGGTGGTGAAGCTGCCGTCCGATCGGCCGACATAAGAAGTTTCCTTGCCGTCGCGATGCCTGACCGAGACGATCATGCCGTCGTCGATGTAGAGGTCAGAAATCTTGATTGACCCGTCGAGGACGCCGCCCGGGTTGAAGCGCAGGTCGAGGATGAAGCCCTTGATGCCCGATTTGTAGAGATCCTTCATCACCTTTTCCAATTCGACATAGGTGTTTTCCGAGAACTGCGTCAGGCGGACGTAGCAGATCTTGCTGTCGGCATCGATGACGTAATTCCAGGCGTCCTTCGCGCTGCGCTTGTAGCCGAGGACACTTTCGACCTCGATCTCCTTGCGCGTGAGCGTGAATTCGATCGGCTTGTCGGACCCTTCGCGCTCGACGAGGAGTTTGACCTTCGTGCCCGACTTGCCCTTGATGAGCTTGACTGCCTCTTCGACGGTCATTCCTTTGGTCGGCGTGACCTTCGGTTCGTCATAGGCTTTCCCGGTCTTGGGGTCCACCGCGGAGATGACAGTCGTGATGATGTCGTTTGCTTTCATGCCCTCCTTGTGGGCGGGGCTGCCGAAGATGGGCGTGACGACCTGGAGTTCATCGCGTGCCTCGTTTTTGCGGATCTGCACGCCGATGCCTCGGAAGGAGCCGGCGGTGTCGTCGCGGAAGCGGCCGACGACTTCGGGGGGGATGTAGCCTGTGTGCTTGTCAAGCTTGCCCAAGAGGCCGTGGAGACTGTAGGTGATGTCGAGCCCCTTGTCGAGATCCTCGCGCTTACCGAGCTGCGTGCGGGCGTCGACCAAGAGGCGATAAAGATCGGTTTCGGTCATCTGCTTGACATTGTCGAGGCGATCCTTGAGGTGCGTCGGGACCTTCTCGTCGATCCCCTTGAAAAGCCCAACGACCGCAGCCTCGAACAGCAGCGCCTTGGCGACATCCTTGTAGTAGCTGCGGCGAACCAGGCTGACGGCATTGGTGACCGTGGTGGCAAACTTGCGCGCGTCGGCCTCTTCGAGCACCGTGCTCTCCATGATGGTCTTGCGCTCGGCGCTGAACCCGGCCACGTCGATCTTGCCGTCCGCCAGCTTTTGGTATCCCTTGCGCAGGCTTTGCCTGGCTTCCAGCTTGGGCATGCGGACGAGCAGATTGTGCCCTTCCTCGGCAAACTTGGCGTCGAGGTTTTGATCCTTGGCGAGCGTGTCAAACTTCTTGAGGCGGTTGACCGCCTGGGCGTGGGCTTTCGGGTTGTAGCCGAGGATGAAGTCGTGCGATTGGCTTTCGAGCACGCCGGCCTTCTGCTCTTTCTCTGGCTTGGTCGTGCCGTTGGCGCGGGCGAGGTCAGGTACGGCCTTGCGAATGTATTTGGCCAGTTCGCTTACCGTGATGTTGCCATCGGGCTCGTAGCCATCGGTGTCGGCCTTGCCGTTGAGGCCGTCGAGTAGGGCCTGGGCGAGGATGCCGTGCTTGGCCAGATTGAGCGACGGCTTGGTGCCGGAGTTGGCGAGGAAGATCACCCGGCTCGGCGCGGGATCCTTCTCCTCGTCCCCCTGGCTGAGAAACTCGCGGAAGAAGTTTTGCACGTTGGGTTCGGGCGCCTTCTCCTTGCCAGCGTCGAAGCCCATGAAGTGCACATCGACCAGGGCGACGAATCGCTGGCTGTTCAACTTGTCGATGATGTGCTCGATGTCGCCGGACGCGACGGCGTCCTTGGCGCGGTTCTTGAACGTGGAATCGACGGCGAAGTAGCAAGAGCGCTCGCCCAGCGGGGCGCCGTTGCCGAAGATGGCGAAGATGACGAGGTCGTCCTTGGTGGCGGTTTTTTCGAGCCAACGCAGTGCCTGGACGATGTTCTCCTTGTTGGCGAGTTCAGCCGGATAGCGCGCGGACGCGCCGGACCCCAGCAGCAGCTTGACGCGATCCTTCTCGACGCCGAGACTTTCCTTGGCGAGGAACAGGTCATAAAGCGCCTTGGCGTCGGCCTCGGCGTGTTTGCGGGTCTTGATCTGCGCGTCCTGATATTTGTCGATGCCGACCAGCACGACGAGCGGCCTTCCCGTCGTTTCATCGGCACGGAGGACGGGAGCGGCCCAGGCGACCAGAACGACGAGCGTCCACAACGCGATACGCTTCACCATAAACGCGGTCCTTTCCGACAGTAAATGTTAATCACCATCCATTGTGAACGACGAACGAATACCGATTCATCCTAACGGAATCGCGAAAAATTGACAATCCAAGCCTGAAGCGTGAGCGAAGGTGGGTGTGCCCACCGTTTCCGGCACAGAACTAAGAGCGAGCCTCACGCAAAGGCGCAAAGGCGCGAAGAAGGCAATAGGGAAAGGAATAGTAAGCATTGGAGTAGCCCTTCACGGGCAAGCCGAAGCCAGCTGCCCGTGAAGGGCTACGCATTGGACCTCAGCGCGTTTATGAGCGACGACGATTTCTTACTCCCTTTGCGCCTTTGCGCCTTTGCGTGAGATTATGGGTGTCGGAATCGGCGGACACACTCCTACTCTTCGCTTACGCTTCAGGCTCGGACTGCTATTTCCGTTCGTTCATGATCTCCTTTGCGGCCTGCCAGACGCGCACGACGCCGGCGCCGGCCCCCGCGAGGTAGCGGCCATCGGGGCTGAAGGCGACGGTGCGCAGGGTGCCGACGTTGTCCTCGAATTCGAGGATTTCCTGGCGCGTGACGATGTCCCACAGGCGCACCATGCGGTCCTCGCCAATGCTGGCGATGCGTCGGCCGTGCGGGTGGTAAGCGATCGATTGCACGCCGCCGGGCGAGCCTTCAAGCTTGTATTCCTGGGAGAGCGTGGCGAGGTTCCAGACGCGGATGGTCTTGTCCTTGCTTGCCGAGGCCAGCCAGAGCGAGTTGCCGTCGAGCCCCAGGTCGGGGCTGAAGGCAACCGCGTTGACGACCAGGCCATGGCCCTTGAGGATCGCGTGGTTCTGGAAGTTGTTCTTGAGGTCCCAGAGGCGCACCGTCTTGTCGTAGCTGCCCGAGGCCAGCCAGTTCCCGTCGGGGCTGAACGCCAGGCAAAGGATGCCGTTGGAATGGCCATTGAGCGTGGCGACGAGCTTGCCGGTCGCCGGGTCGTGCAAGCGGATGGCCTCGTCCTCCCCCGCGCTGGCGATCAGGTCGCCGCGCGGGTGGTATGCGACGGCATGTATCGTGGCGGTATGGCCTTCCAGCAGCACTGGCGGCGTTACGGGCTGCCGGAAATCGACGACGCGGACGACGTGGTCATCGCCGCCGCTGGCGAGATGACGCCCGTCGGGCGAAAACGCCAGGCACGCGACGCCGGACTTATTCCCCTTGATCACGATGGGCTGTTCGGGGTAATCGAGGCTCCAAACGTAGACGTCACCGCGCGGACTCCCCGCGGCGGCGATCCACTGCTCTTTGGAATTGAAGGCAACTGTCTTCAGCGTCCCGGGCGCCGAGAGCGTGAAGGTGTGCAGCCCGCCCGAGCTATTCCACAGGCTGATTCGGCCATTGTGCCCGGCGACGGCGAGGGAGAAACCGTCGGGAGCGAAGGCCACGCCGTTGACCGACTGCGGATCGACGCGGAAGCTGATGGCTTCGCTGGATCGCTTCTGGTTCCACACGCGCAGGATGCCGTCGCCGCTGGCTGCCGCAACCTTGTCGTCGCGGCTGATGCTGACGGAGAGAACGCGGTCCGATAAGCCGTTGCGGAAGTAGTGGGTGCGGCCTTCGTCCTCCCAGAAGTGGACTTCGCCGCGCTGGTTACCCGAGCCGCCGCCGGAGACGAGCGTTTTGCCGTCATGGCTGAAGACGACGGAGGTGACTTCGCCTTCATGCCCGACGAGGTTCTTTTCGAGCTGTTCGGTCGCCAGGTTCCAGAGCTTGACAGTGCGGTCCTCACTCCCGGAGGCAAGCATCTGGCCATCGGGATGAAACGCAACGCTCGTCACCGCGCCGTTGTGGCCGCGGAGGATGCGCACGCTCCCGATGGGGTCGGCCTTGTAGCGTTCGTAATCCCAGACGCGCAGGGTGAGATCTTCACTGCCCGACGCGAGCTGTGTCCCCTTCGGCGCGAACGCGACATGATAGACTGCGCTGGTATGGCCGCGCAAGGTGGCGATTTCCGCGCCGGTGTCGAGATTCCAGAGCTTGATGGTCTTGTCGTAGCTCGAGGAAGCAAGCAGCGGCTTATCCGGATGAACCGCGAGGGCGGTGATGACATTGGTGTGCCCCTTCAGCGTCTTCAGGCGTTTGCCGTTGCGCAGGTCCCACAGTCTGATCTCGCCCGGTTTGCCAAGCTCGCCTCCTGCCGAGGCCAGTTGCTTCCCGTCAAGGCGATAGGCGACGGCAAAGGCCCGATCGATGTGGCTGCCGAACGCCACGCGGGATTGGCAGCGTTCCTTGAGAAAATACCACTCCCAGTCGCGCAGATCGGTGAGGCCCTCCTTCGGCTGAAAGTGCTTGTCGAGGATGCGCAAGGCGCTGTCGAGATCGGCCCGCCGCAATGTTTGCTGCGCCTGCCGCATTTCCGACAGGTAGAGTAGGTGCCGCATCGACTCCAGACGCACGGCGGCCAGCTCGTTGGCCTTCTCGACCTGCTGCCTGGCTTTCTCGGCTTGCTCGCGCAGCTCTTTTTCATCGTAGGCGATGTACGACACGATCGAAAACGAGGCACTGGTCATCAGGAGAAACGCCGCGGTCATCAGCGTGATGGCCTTGTTGCGCCAGCACCATTTGGTCGCCCGACCGAACACGCTGACGCGGCGGGCCGTGATTGGTTCACCGCTGAGATAGCGGCGCAGATCGTCGGCCAGCGAGTCCGCAGTTTCGTAACGCCGTTCCGGGGTCTTCTCCAGGCATTTCAGACAGATCGTTTCCAGGTCGCGATCGACGCCGGGGTTCAGGAGCCGGGGCGGGATCGGCTCGACCTCGGCAACCAGGTTCAGTGTCGCCAACGGTGTCTCGCCGCAGAAGGGGGGCTTGCCGGTCATCAGCTCGTACAGAATGGCGCCGAGACTATAGACATCGCTGGCGGGGCTGATGTCCTTGCTGCCTGCCGCCTGTTCCGGCGACATGTAGCTGGGCGTGCCGAGGACGGCGCCGGTGCGCGTCTGGTCCGACTGATTCTCCATATGCTTGGCGAGGCCGAAGTCGGTTACCTTCGGCTGGTCGTTCTCATCGAGCAGCACATTGGCCGGCTTGAGATCGCGATGCACGATGCCGCGCGAGTGGGCGTAATGGACGGCCCGCGCGGTCAGTTCCAGATACTCCGCCGCGCGCCGGCCCGAGAGCGGCCCCAGCGACACTCGCTCGGAGAGGCTGGTGCCGCCGATGAACTCCATGCTCAAGAACGGCTGCTGATTGTGCGCGCTGACCTCGTAGAGCGCTACGATATTGGGATGCTGAAGCTGGGCGGCGGCGGCGGCTTCCTTCTCGAATCGCTGCAACTCATCCGAGTTGGCCAAGGCGCCGCCGCGGATCATCTTGAGCGCCACGATGCGATTGAGCCGCACGTGCCGGGCCTTGAAGACAACCCCCATGCCACCGCGGCCGACCTCCTTGATAAGTTCGTAGTCGGCAACGCGAGTAAGGGGAACGGGGCCGACCTCGAGGCGCGGCGATCCCGCAACGGCCTGAATGCCGGTCGCGAGCGCCGCGGCCGCTCGCTGCACCGCACCAGGCCACTCCAGCAGCGTCGGTTGCTGCTCGACTGGATCCGAACGCTCCAGATCGTTCGGCGTTGGTTCGCTCATCCGCAAGGCTCCGTTCTCCCCTCTCCCCTCCGAGGGAGAGGGGGCGGGGGTGAGGGGGCGGCGCTTCCGTTGTGGCGCGGTCTCCTGACCGTGCCACCCACTTCGACCGTGGGTCTCACGGCGTTTCAGCAGACCTTCGGTCAGGACCCTGGCACGGTCCGGAGACCGTGCCATAACACTGAATCACGCACCTTCATAACTCTGCCACCCGATCCCCTCGTGATGGAAAGAGAATCGCTCCGGATGAAAAATTTCCGCCAGGATCTCCAAGGATTCGACGATCCGTGGCCCCGGACGGTTGAAGAATTGGTTGCCGTCCGTGACAAATACCCGATGATTGCGAACCGCTTGCAGATTTCTCCATGCAGGATGCTTCGTCAGGCCGGCCATTTCGCTGCGCGTCCTGGCCCGATCGAAGCCGCAGGGCAAGGCGACGATGACGTCAGGATCGCGCTGGCTCAGCTCGTCCCACGTCATCCAGGGCGAATGCTTGCCGGTACTGCCAAAGAGGTTGCGCCCGCCAGCGCGTTCGACGAGTTCCGGCACCCAGTTGCCCGCGGCCATCAAGGGATCGAGCCATTCGAGACATGCGACGGTGGGCCGAACCGTGATCGACGCGGCGTTGGATGCAATTTGCTCGACGCGCCGTTCCAGCTCGCGAACCACTTGCGTCCCTCGGGATGATACCCCCAGCGCGTCGGCGACGTTTCGGATGCTTTGCCAAACCTCCGCCAGATTATTCGGCGCCAGCGAGACGATCTTGGGCTTTTTGCCAAGCCAATCACCTAGCGCAAATTCCACGTCCTTCTCGCTGACCGCGCACACGTCGCACTGCGACTGCGTGACGATTACGTCCGGTTGCAACTCGCGCAGCATGGCGGCGTCGACGCGGTAGATTGAGGTCGCCTGTTCGAGCAATGATTTGACGCGCTGGTCGATCTCGAGGCTGCTGCCGTCCACGTCGAAGCGCGGCGCGGTGCAGATCGGCAAATTCTTGACGCTCGGCGGATAATCACATTCATGCGAGCGCGCAACGAGGTCGTGCTCGAAGCCGAGGACGCACACGATCTCCGTGGCGCTGGCGATCATCGTGACGATGCGCGGCATACAGATCTCCTCCCCTCTCCTCCGGAGGCGAGCGGCTCAACATAAGCCTATCAACAAAAACGGCGGGGATAAACCCCGCCGCTCGCTCGAACGATCTCGGCGTCGTTATTTTTCCATGCCGAACATGTAGCGCAAGCCGCCGATCACGTGCTGCTGGAAGCGCGGGTCGTTCCAGACCTCATTTTGATGGCCCAGCGCCGTATAGAAGACACGGCCTTTGCCGTATTCGTTCGTCCACGCCAGGGCATTGTCTTTGTCCGCGCGTTTGCCTTGATTCTTTACGGAATCCATGTCGAGCCGCATGAGAACGTGCAATTTTTTGCGATCGTAGGGCGCTTTGAATTGGTAGATTTCGTCGGTGATCTCAAAGGTATCGCCCAGATGTTTGGTCGCAGCGTGCTTCTTGTCCTCAACGATGACCCTGATTTTCGTTCCTGCATTCCAGGGATGACCGTCAAAGTAGCCGCCGATCAACTCGCCGTATTCTTTCCACTTGTAGAAGGTGTCGGTCGCGCAATGGCTGCCGCCGAAGCCTTTGCCGTTGCGGACGAACGCGAGCAGGTCGGACTTCTGCGCCTCGGACAGCGGCAATTCGCCTGTCGTGTAAAAGAAGACGGCGTCATACTTCTTCAGGTTATCGCCCGTGATGACCGAGCGGGAGTCTTGCGAATAATCGACCTCGAAGAACTTTTCCTTCTCGGCGAGCGCAATAAAGGTTTTCTCGACCAGGCACAGCGGGTTCTTGCCGCGATTGACGACGCCGTGCACGAAGCCGCGCGATTCGGTGATGAGCAGGAGCCGCTTCTTCGGTTCCCCGGCGAGTAGGGCGGTCTCCACGACAGCCGGCGCCGGATTGGCTGGCGAAATTGATCCCAGCGGCTTGTCGGCGGAGGCAACCTTGATGCGGATGCGGCGGAATTCGAACTTACCGGACTCGGATTGCAGACCGATGCCGCCCTTTTCACCGATCTTGAACTTGGGCTCGATGACCTCGCCGTTGCATTTGCACAGGGCGGTCTTGCCGGTGACGGTGATGTCGAGTTCGTTCCAATCATCGTCCTTGAACTTGGTGAGTTGCTTTTGCTCGTTGCGGCGCTTGAAATCGCGGATCTGCAACTGCGGTCCGCGGATGAAGACGCCGCTGTCGGCCTTCAGACCGGCGCGAAACTCCATCTTGACGTTAAAGTCGCGTTCGAAGCTTGCGACCGTGTAGAGGTCCCCGCCCCCGCCGGGGCTGACGACAATGGCGCCGTCCTCGATCTTGAATTTCTTGTTGGGCGTTTCCGTCGTGCCGGTGAGGTCGGCCTTGTCCTTGGCTTTTTGATACCAGCCGGAGAAGTCCTTGCCATTGAAGAGGCTTTGATAGCCTTTTTCCGGCTTGAAGTCGTCCTGTGCCGCGGCGGGCGCGGCCAGGATGAACAGGCCCAGAAGCAGGGAGGTCAGCGTGCGTGTCATGAGGATGCTCCTTGTTGCGGATCGAGCGGATTTCTATCAGGCGGGTAAGGGTACGATACGCGATCAGCGCTTGTTTGCAAATCAAATTTCGTTGCAACGGGCCGCGGCACAGGATACAACAGTGACATCCGCTCAATCCCGCTTTGAGGAGACATCCATGCTGCCGAAGTATCGTTTTGCTTGGTTGCTGACTTTCGCGCTGGGCCTGGTCGGCCTGATCGCACGCTCCGGACTTGCTCAGGACGATCCGATCGTCGCACGGATGAAAAAAGACATCTACTTTCTCGCCTCCGACGAATGCGAAGGCCGCGGCGTCGGCACCAAGGGGCTCGACAAGGCGGCCGAGCATATTGCCGCCGAGTTCAAGAAGGCCGGTCTGAAGCCCGGCGGCGTCAACGGCACCTACTTCCAGCCGTTCCCCTTCTGCACCAACGCCGAACTGAATGGCGACAGCACGCTGATCCTCGATGGCCCCAAGAGCAGCCTCACGCTTCAGCAGGGCGTTCATTTCCAGGTTCTCGGCACTTCGTCGACTGGCAAGATTACCGCTCCCATCGTCTTCGTCGGCTACGGCGTGACCGCCCGCGGCATCGAGTACGACGACTATGCCGGCATCGATGTCAAAGGCAAAGTCGTCATCGCCCTGCGCCGCGTGCCACGCTGGAACGACAAGGAAAAACCGTTCGACGGACCGAACAAGGACGATCTGGCGGGTCTCGATGTTAAGCTGGCGCGTGGCCAAGCCAATAAAGCAGCCGCCGTCATCCTCGTCAATGACGCCACCGAAACCACCACCGACGCCCTGATGCCCTTCGCGCAAATGTCGCGCGGCATCACAACCACGTCCATTCCATTCGTGCAAATGCGCCGCGCCGCTCTTGAATTGGTCCTGCTATCGAGCACGGGCAAATCGCTTGGCACGATTGAAAAGGCGATCGACAAGGACCTCAAGCCGCAAAGCGCGGCACTCCAGGGCTGGTCGGTCAACCTCGATGTCAAGGTCAATCGCACCGAAGTTATGGTGAAGAACGTCATAGGCTACGTCGATGGCGCGGGCCCGCTCGCCGATGAGAACATCGTCGTCGGCGCCCATTACGATCACCTCGGCTACGGCGGCGCCGGCAGCCTTGCGCCGAAGGAAAAGGGCAAGATCCACTACGGCGCCGACGACAACGGCTCCGGCACCACCGCCGTCATGGAACTCGCCCGCCGCTTCGGCGCAATCAAGAACCGCGAAGGCCGACGCATGGTCTTCATGACCTTCACCGCCGAGGAGCGCGGCCTGATCGGCTCACGCCACTATTGCCGGATTGAACCGCTGTTTCCGCTGAAGAGCACCGCGGCGATGTTCAATCTCGACATGGTCGGCCGCGTCAAGACGGATCTTCCGGAGGGAGCCAAGCCGAAGCTGCTCGTCCTCGGCATGGACTCGGGCAAGGGCTTTGAACAACTTGTCAGCAAGCACAATCCAGGCTTCGACGTGGTGAAAGACAAGAGCGTCTTCGGCGCCAGCGATCATTACTCGTTCTATGTGCAGAAGATCCCCGTCCTCTTCTTCTTCACCGGCACGCACCCTGAGTATCATCGCCCGACCGACACGGCGGACAAGATCAACGTCGCCGGCATGAAGAAGGTCGCCGACTTCACTGAGAAGATCGTGGACCACTGGCGCACCGATCCGAAACGGCCCGATTTCGTCTACACCGCGCCGACCTTCACGCCCGGCGTCGGCAGCTTCCCGAAGATGGGCATCCTGCCGGACTACACCTTTGGCGGCAAGGGCGTCCTGATCGAGCAGGTCACCGCCAAGGGCCCCGCCGACATGGCCGGCCTCAAGAAGGGCGACATCATCACCGAGATTGCCGGCAAGGAGATCCCGAACGTCAAGAGCTACATGTCGGTCCTGGCAACGCAGAAGGCCAACGTGGCGCTCGACGTGAAAATCCTGCGCGACAGCAAGGAGATGAAGCTGAAGGTGACGCCGAAGTAGCAGAACGTCGCGTAATTCCTCACTTGTCATCCCCTCCCGTGCGACGGGGAAGGGGCGACAAGAGACAGAATGAACCACGGATCACACCGATAACACGGATGAGAAGAGAGGGAATTTCAAGCGTGTGGCGATTTGCCCAAGAACAGCGTCACTTGATTTTCTTATCCGTGTCATCCGTGGTTCTTTGATTTGGACCTTATTATTCTTCCGAACGTTTCTTAGTATCCGCGTGCCATCATGCCAACAAGTCCGTCCCTCTATGACCGCCTCGGCGGCGTTTACGCGATTGCCACCGTCGTCGATGATTTTATCGATCGCGTCATGCACAACCCGATCCTCAACGCCAACCCCAAGGTGGACGAAGCCCATCACAAGGTCCCGCCCGCCGGGTTCAAGTACCTCGTCACCGAGATGGTCTGCTGGGCCAGCGGCGGACCCCAGAAGTACACCGGCAAAACGATGCACGAATCGCATGACCACCTCGGCATCACCGAACTCGAATGGCAGGCGTTCATGAAAGATCTGCGCGATTGCTTCGCGAAGTTCAAGATCCCCGCCCAAGAACAGGACGAGTTGGTGGCGATTGTGGAGAGTACGAAGAAGGATATTGTCAAAGCGGGGTAGCGGGTGATCCCGTCGCGGCCGGCATTGACAAGAGAGGGTCTCACGCAGAGGCGCGAAGGAAAGAGACCCATTGAAGTTGGCCTTAATTTTGCCCCGAAGGGGCAGAACAAATCAGCCCAGGGCAACGCCCTGGGAATCCGCGGCATCAATCGCCATTGCCCTGTAAGGGCGCAACAACGCGAATTGCGGACCGATGTCATGCCCTTTCAGGGCGTGCACACCACGGGCGTGACCAAAACCCAGGGCGTTGCCCTGGGCTGATTTGTTGCCGCACCTTCGGTGCTCCAGATCTGTTGCGCGTGTGTTAAAAAACGCGGAAATGCAAAATGGGCTACGGTCTACCTAATGCGTCGCCAGCCGTCGTCGCGCCTCTCTATGTACCCACGGTCTCGTAGCGTTTCCAAGTGCCTTCTAACGGCGCGCCGCTCCTTAAGGCCACGCCGACGAATCTCTAATTCGACCTCGTCCACGGTGAATTGTCGGCCCACCGGGATGTCCATGACCACCTGATCAATGGACGCAGCCCCGGTCCCCAACACTGTGCCCCAGCTGTCTTTTCGCGTGCCATCGTTGACTCTCCGGGTCCAGCCAAAAGTGTGATTGACCCGCCAACGCCTGCATTATAATCCCTCGCCGCTCCCCGTCGAAGCATAAGCCCGCTTTCGTTGAGGATTCGGCAACGGGCACCCTGTCGAGAAGTCAAGGTTGGTTGCGGCAGGGAAGTGCCACATACTTGGCAGCCAACGGAGACATTACTCGGGTTTCGTTCATTTCGTCCAATGGTTCCAATGGTTCCAATGGTTCCAATGGTTCCAGCGGAGGGGGGGTGTCGTTGGACGAATAAACGAAACCGTCGCAGATGAGATTGCGCACTCCAGGGAGCATGAGTAGGCAAACCAGTCAAACTCGGCAATTCAACAAACCGGCCTAGCCTCTTCCCCGCGTTTTTGGCAAGATGCCGACCGCATTGATGCGAACCCAGCAAGCAAGGATGCCCATGCAACCCACCGCCAGCGCGGCACCGTCGGCCATTCCGACCCCGACGCCGTCTTCCCGGCCACGACGCAATTGGTGGCGCCGGCTGATTCTCCTCAGCGCGGCGGCGCTCCTCGTCTGGCCCTTGTGGCAGCTTGGCCACATGTATCTCGCGGGCAACATCTACGAGATCATCCCCGGCAAGCTCTATCGCGGCGCTCAACCCTCGCCGCAGTTCCTCGAAACCCTCATCGACCGGCACAAGATTCGCACCGTTCTCAACGTGCGCGGCTGCTGTTATCCCGACGCCTGGTACGTCGCCGAGGCGGAGGTCTGCGAACGCCGCGGCGTCCATCTCGAAGATGTCTGCTTCTCGGCCGTGCATTTGCCCTCGCGCGATGAATTGCGGCTCCTGATCGAAGTGCTCGACAAGGCGGAGCAACCGATCTTCGTCCACTGTCGGCACGGCGCCGATCGCACCGGCATCGCCGCGATGGCTGCCCATCTGCTGCTGGAGGAACACACCTTCGACTCGGCCCATCGCCAGCTCAGCTTCCACTACGGGCACGCTCCGCTCGGCAAGACGACCGTGCTCGACCGCTTCATGAAGCTCTACGCCGATTGGCTCGCTGAGAAGCAGCACACGCACTCCCCCGCCAAGTTCCGCCACTGGGCCATGCACGAATATCACGGCGGCTGGTGCGATGCCAAGTTCGAGAAGGTCGAGCGGCTCTTCGATAAGCCACGCGTCGGCCAGGCGCTGGAGTACAACGTCGTCGTCCGCAACACCGGCAGCACGGCTTGGCAGTTCCGGGCGCTCAAGACGGCCGGGCATCACGTCACTTTCAAGCTCATCAACGAGCAGCAGCACATGATCTACGAAGGCAGGGCGGGAATGCTCGACAAGCTGGTGCCCACCGGCGACAGCATCAACGTGGTGTTGCGTGTGCCGCCGATCGCGCTCAAGGGGCACTATCGCTTGCTGGTGGACATGATCGAGGAAGGGCATTGCTGGTTTCATCAGACCGGCTCGGAACCGTGGCAAGAGGAGTTCGACATCCGTGAGTAAATTTATTCGCATTGCCGTCAGCGCCGTGCTTCTGACCTGGATTGCCTGGCGGACCGACTGGAGCATCGTCGGCGCCAAGTTCGCGAACCTCAACGTGGGGTGGTGGCTGGCGGCGGTCGGCATCCTGATCCTTGGCCAGTTCGCCAGCGCCAAGCGCTGGCAGCTCTTCGCGCAAGAGTTGCGATTCAAGCGTAGCTTACCGCAGTATAGCGCTTACTACTTCATCGGCATGTGGTTCAACCTGTCGCTGCCCACTTCGGTCGGCGGCGATGTGGTGCGAGTCTGGTATCTCGACGGCAAATCGGGGCGCAAGCTCGCGGCACTCGCCAGCGTGTTTCTCGACAGGCTCAACGGACTGTTGGTGTTGATCGCGGTGGCGTGCGTCGGCATCCTGATCGCGCCGACCCTGGTAGCGCCCAACGAACTGCCGACATGGATCTACGCCAGCGTCTGGAGTGTCGCCGGCGGCGCGGTCCTCGCCATGGCGGCGCTGCCCCTCCTGACTCGCTTGAAAGTAGGTCCGCTGCACCGTCGGCAACAGTTGCTGACGGTGCTGCATCTCCTCCGCGTCCCCAAGGTAATCGCCTGGGCCACGCTGATGTCGATCTTCGTGCAAGGGCTGGGCGTCTTGGGCTTGTGGTGCGTCGGCCTCAGTCTCGGACTCGACATCCCTCCCGCCTACTATTGCATCCTCGGGCCGATGGTCTCGCTGTTGACGCTGTTGCCCATCAGCGTCAACGGCATGGGAGTGCGAGAGCAGGGGACGATCGTGTTCCTCGCTCCGTTGGCGGTCGATCCGGCCTCGGCCACGACGCTCGCGTTCTTGTGGTTTTTCGTCAGCGTAACCGTGAGCCTCCTGGGTGGGTTGGTCTATCTCTTCGGCGCCTATCCGAAGGCGGAAACTGCGCCGGCTGCGAATGAAGGGACGAACGATCATGGATCTGTCGATCGTGATACCGATCAAGGACGAGAGGGAGAATCTCGGCAGGCTGCATGAGCGCCTGACCGATGCCCTACGAGCCTTGCCGTCCTACGAGATCGTGCTCGTCGATGACGGCAGCACCGACGGTTCCCACCTCGAGATGGAAAGCCTGGCCGCCCAGGATGCGCGTCTGAAAATAGTGCGCTTGCGCCGCAACTTCGGGCAGTCCGCGGCGATGCAGGCCGGCATCGATTTTGCGACCGGCGACGTCATTGTCACCATGGACGGCGATTTGCAAAACGATCCCGCCGACATCCCCATGCTGCTCGAAACACTCCGGGCCGGCGACTACGATGCCGTCTTCGGGCTGCGCGCCAATCGCCAGGACACCTTCATCAACCGCACGCTGCCGAGCCGGCTGGGCAATTGGCTGATCCGCAAGGTCACCGGCGTCGAGATCAAGGACATGGGCTGCACGCTGCGGGCGATCAAGAAGGACTTGGCCAAATCGCTGTCGCTCTACGGCGAGATGCACCGCTTTATCCCCGTACTGGTGCAGCACGCTGGTGCGACTTTTGTGCAGGTCCCGGTCCAGCATCATCCGCGCACGGCCGGCAAGACCAAGTACAACATAACGCGCACCTTTCGCGTCCTGGTCGATCTGATCACGGTCAAGTTCATGCAGAGCTACATGACGCGCCCCATGCACGTGATGGGCCTGGCCGGCATGCTGGCGATGTTGCTCGGCGTGCTCTGCTTGATTGCGACGGTCGTCATCAAACTGGTGGACGGCACCTCGATGATCCGCAATCCGCTCTTGCACCTGAGCGTGATGCTGGAACTGATCGGCGTGCAAGTCATCTCGATGGGCCTGCTCGGCGAGCTGGTAATGCGGACGTACTTCGAGAGTCAAGGGAAGCGCGTCTATGCGGTGCGATCGACATTGAATGTGGCGGTACCGATTGCCGAAGAGCGGCGCGCGGCGTGAAGTGCGTGCCGCGTTGTGGCACGGTCTCCCGACCGTGCCACAACGCATTGTTAATCGAGCGCCGCCCGCAGGGCATCCATGTCATGACGTGCTAATCGCATCACGAAAACCTGATTGCTGGCCCCGCCGATGACGAAATGCCGACCGTCCGGCGCAAACGCGGCGCCATAACCCGCCGAGCGCAAATTGTTCATCGATTTCGTAGGCTGGAGCTTTTCGGCATCCCACAGTACGGCGGTCGGCTCAATGCCGACGGAGACGAAGGTTCTGCCGTCAGGCGCGAAGGCGACCTGGTTGACTTGGCTGTGACGCTTAAACGTGGTCTTCTCGGTGAGTGTCTTGCCATCCCAAATACACACGTGCAGCAGCCCTTGCCCGCCGCCGAGGATCACGAGGTTGCCGAGCGGGTGAAACGCCAGCACACGCTGAAATGCCGATTGCGTCTCGAATCTGCCGACAGCGCCGGCACCGCTCTTCACGCTCGTCCAACGAATTTCCCTGCCCGCGCCGCCCCAGAAAAGATCATTGCCGTCCGGCGCAAAAGCCAGCACGGAGATGTCGGCGAGTTGGCTGTCGATCTTGCGCACTTCCGCGCCCGTCCGCGGGTTCCACAAGCGAATGGCTGAGTCTCTGTCGGCGGAGGCGACCAGCGTGCCATCGGGGCTGAACGCGATCTGCGTGACCGGCTTCTGATGCTTGTCGAACGATTGCAAGCGATTGCGCGAGGCCACGTCCCAGACGCGGACCGTACCGTCGTCGCTCGCGCTCGCCAGGAGCCAGCCGTCCGGAGAAAGCGCGATGCGGTTCACCCGTACGTTGTGAGCGGGAATCTTGAACGGGATGACCGATCCCAAGAAATCGAAGAGACGCACGCCATTGTCCTCGCTCGCGGCCAGCCAGCGGCCATTCTGACTGATGGCCAGCGACGTCACCGGCTTGACCACCGGCGGCTTGCCCAGGCCGTAAAGGCCGATGACTTCCGCCGGCAGCCCCGACGGCATGACGGCGGCGAACTGGGAGCGTTCGAGCCCGTCCAGCGGCGTCGGCAGTTTTGCCAAGAGGTCGTCAATCTTTTTCGCCTGGGCCGTCCCCGCATCTGTCACACGATGGCGCAGCAACTCCTGGCGGGCTTCCTCCCACGATATCTTCTTTTGTACCGCCCGTTTGAGGGCGACCTTCCAGTACGGCTCATCGGCCTCTCGCGGCTTGATCGCCGTGATCGCGGCGGCAACGCCCGGATGATGCCGGCTGATCACGCCCGCGATCACCGTTGCAACCACCACGAGTGCCAGGCTGCCGAACCCGGCCAGAAACAGGGACGCGATGCCGACGTATTTCCGCGTGCTGGACGTTTTTGGAGTCAACAACACGACCGACTCGTCCACGGTACTGCACAACTGCCCCGCATGCGCGTTCGCCGGAGCGGCAGCGGCGCGTGGCGCAACCTTGGACGAGGTCGTGGACGCTGGCGAGTCTTGAGGCAACGTGCCGTCGGCTAACTGCTTGACGATCGTTTGCAGCGTGTCGGCCAGTTCCACGGGCGTCTGGTACCGTTCGTCGGGACTCTTGGCCATCAGCTTGCGTATCACGGCTGCCACCGGCGCGGGCACGTGCAATAGTTTGGGGTCTACATCCGACCGTCCGCTCTGTCTATTCCACGCGACCAACTGGGCGTGGCGAGCCCTGGCCACGGGCTCCGGCTCGTCGAACTGGTGGTGCAGCAGCTTCTCTGTGACGGTGCCGCACGGGAACGGAGGCTGTCCGGCCAGGAGAAAATAAAGCGTGCAGCCCAGGCTGTAAAGATCGGCGCGGACATCGCTGGTGTGCGAGTCGCGCGCCTGCTCCGGCGCGATGAACTCCGGCGTCCCCATCAATGAGCCAAGTTGCGTCAAGTGCGTCGAAGCGCGTCCCGTGAGCGGATCGGTGCAGCGGGCCAAGCCCATGTCCAGAATCTTCACGACACCCCACGGATAGTGCAGCGTCGGTTCACATCGCGAAATCATCCCGCTCGAGCGCCTGACGTGCAGGTCGATGTTGCGCGGAATCAATCCGCTCGATCGGCGTCGATCGCTGGAGACCGCCTTGGTCACGAGCAGATTGGCGGGCTTGATGTCGCGATGCACGAGGCCGCGCTCGAAGGCGTGTTGCAGCCCGAGCGCCGCCTGGCGGATGTACTCGCACGCTTGATCGACGGGTAGCGGGCCGTTGTCTTTGACGAGCTTGGCCAGGTCCACGCCGTCGATGTATTCCATCGCGATGTAGTAGGTGCCGTTGACCTGGTCGGCGTCGTAGGCGCGGACGATGTGCGGATGGCTCAGCTGGCCGGCGGCGCGAATCTCACGCTGGAAGCGCAGGATCACCTTGGGGTTGCCGAGGCACTCCTTGCGAACGACCTTCAGGGCGACCACGCGATTGAGCATCTTCTGCCGGGCCTTGAAGACCTGGCCCATGCCGCCCTCGCCGACGCGTTCAAGGAGGACGAACGGGCCGAGGGTCAGCCCGCTGCCTTTGCCTTGCAGAATTTGATTGATCTGGTAGGCGGTAAGCCAGGAACGGCGCAGGATTTCCAGAGCCAAGGCGCACGCATTGTCCATCGTCTCCTGGAGCCGTTCGATTTCCGTACACTGCTCGGCACTCAGGAGTTGGCTTTGAAGCAATCCAACCACAAAGCTGTCAATGGTCGCGGCCGGCATGGTCGGGGAGAAGACCTCACGAGGGTGGGGCGATACTTTCCCTGTTATTCCACTATAGCTCAGGAATCGGTGGGCAGGGGCAGGAATCAGGAGTCAGGAGTCAGGAGTCAGGAGTCAGGAGTCAGGAGTCAGGCGGCAAGTTCTGCCCCCTGCCCCTGACTCCTGACTCAACTGGCCGCGGCGCGAAGTGATTCCTATATTATCCACTCGTCAAAAAAGTCGGTTTCACCGCATCACGAAGGAAATGGTCACCATGTACGCAGTATTCGAAGACGGCTCTCGGCAATATCGGGTTCAGGAAGGCGACGTGGTCAAGGTCGATTATCGCGACGTCCAGGTCGGTTCGAGCCTGGAGTTCGGCCGGGTGCTCTTTTTGCAGCAAGACACCGATGTCAAGATTGGCCAGCCGACGGTTGCCGGCGCTCGCATCGTCGGCGAGGTCGTAGGCTTCCCCACGACAAAAGTCTACATCCAGCACTTCAAACGCCGCAAGAACGCGCGCCGCCTCCGGGGCCATCGGCAACCCTACACCTCGGTGAAGATCAAGCAGATCGTCGCCTAGGAACCGAAATGCAAACGCAAGCCGTGAGATCTGTCTCACGGCTTTTTTTGTTGACGCGAAACATAGAATGTCGGCGTGAACCTCGTGCATGATTCCTGGCACGTATAGATGAGCGCCCCCGTAGCTCAGGGGATAGAGCATCGGTTTCCTAAGCCTTTTACTGGTTTTCTCCTATCCCCGAAAAACGCGAGAAACCCCGGAAAAACAACGGTTTTCGCACTTTCGGCCCTCTACCGAAACGTCTCAAAATGTTCTGAAACGCGCTCGTCCGGTAGTAAATACTACCGCTCGCCGGCCGTCCGATCACGTGGCGTGGGCCTGTTGTTGCTCGGCTCCGGCTGGGCCGCCGGCACGTCGTCCACCGCCAGCACCTTGGCGATTATCTGCTCCACCGCGTCCTCGACCGCCGGCATCGCGGCCATCGCGTCGAAGACGTTGACTATGGCGAGCGGCACCTGGATCGCTCCACGTGCCTTGCCCGCCTCGGTCGGGTTGTCACGCTCCCACTGCCTCTTGTCGGCGATCAGCAGCGTCTTCGAGGCTTGTACTTGAGCGAACCGATCCGGCGGCAATTCCCGTTCGATGCCGTCCGTGTCGATGAACGTCTTCCGCTCGAAGAGCACTTCGGCCAAGAACTCGATGACCTTCCGCTTGGTGTGCTCCGGCACGTACCAGCCGCCCTTGCCGTCGTTGCGGACCGCTAAACGATCAAGGCCGGGGAACCGCTGCTCGTCCTGCGTGGCAGGATCGACCCGCTCGTCGCGGACGGCCCCCGCCGGTGTAGTTTCGATGATTCCCATCAGCTGGGCGGCCTCGCGAGCCTTGGCATACTTGACCTTAGCCTTGGCCCGCTTCTTACGCCGTCTGCTAGTTGGGTGTGATGCCACGTCAAGCTGCCCTCAGCTATTGATCGCCGGAATGCCGGGAGCTTCCCCTTCCCCTTGCCGGAAAGTTCCCTCTGGTAGTGGCCCTCATGGGTCGCCACACCGAGCCACCTTCTGGATTGAATTGCGTCGATTCTTACTCGTTGCCGGCCCCGCAGAGTCGTCAACTCCTGGGCATTAACTCAAAGCCGAAGTAGTCGGCCAGCTTCTGCGCCGTCGTCAAGGTCAAGTCCCGCTTCCCCTTCACGAACCGGTGCAGGACCGGCTGGGGAACCCCTGACGCAACCGCTATCGCGTTAAGGGTCATGGCGTTCTCCCGACGTTGCTGGAGAATCCAAATCGCTTTTTTCAGTTGATTGGCCATCGTCGTGCGTCGTGGGAGTTGATTCGGCATCGAGGTACTCGGCAAAGGCTTCGCGTCGATCCGGCGACAGTTGCCGCAGGATCGACGCTAGACGGTCGTAAAGCCGCTTCATGCGGCCCTTGCCAGGATACCCTTGACGGTCGTGAATAGCCACGGTCTGCCTTCCTTCGTCCCGATACCTCTGACGTTCAACTCGGCGGCGATGGCCCGTAGGCTCTCGCCCGCCGCCCGGAGCTTGCGTATTAGCCGGAGGGCCGCTTGCTCCGCCGCGTTCGCTACGAGCATTTTACCATCCGCCCCCAGGTCGAAACCGAAACGAACCTTGCCGCACCGCTCGCCGTTAGCGATCTTGTGCTGCAAGGCGTCGCGGGTCCGCTCCCCGATAGCTTCCCGCTCCCACTGGCTTACCGACAGCAGCACGTTCAACACCAGCCGGCCCGCAGCCGTGCGGGTGTTGATATGATCCCCTACGGAAAATAGCTCATGCCCCTTCTCCCCGAAATAATCGGCGATCAGCTTGCCGCCGTCCACAACCGAGCGCGTCAGCCGGTCGAGCTTTGCAATCACGATCCCACCAGCCTCGCCGTTGCGAAGCATCGTCAGCGCCCGTTGCAACCCGTCACGCTTTAGCGTCTTGCCCGACTGCCCGGCATCCTCGATCAACTCGACTAGCTCCAGGTCGTACAGCTTGCAATAGGCTTCGACCTTTGCCCGCTGCGCCCCAAGGCTCAACCCCTTGTCCGCTTGCTCATCAGTGCTTACTCGCGTGTACCCGATAACCTTCATCGTTTGCTCCTCTCAGTAATCTGCACTAGGTAAATTATACCCTACGGCATAGTATACCGAACGGTATATTCGATTGCAAGGGGAGGTCTACGAACGGGCAGAGGCCTTTTTCGGCAGGGGTTCGGCGTCGTTTGCACGGCGAAAGAGGCGGCGGAATAGCCCCCTAGGCGTCCTAGGGCGTCGTTTAACGCCTTCGGACGGGTTCGGCAGGGGTTCTTGCCCTTTCGCTCCTAGACGACGCCTTGCGGGGTCCGGCGCGAAGTATGCGTCCGACGATGCCCGGCCCGGCAGGGGGGGGGGAAGGCTAGTAGTTTTAGCCTAGTTGGCTAGAACCGAGAAGCACCAGTGTCAGAATGCCAAGAACAAGTAGGCCCAAACCTGAGATACCGGCTAGGATGAAAAACCGTATCTTGAACGGGAGCCCCAGCCACTCTTCTTTCGTCGCAGTCATCTCGATAGGCACTTGGATCACCCGTATCATCGCGTAGACGGCGACGATCATCCCGATTACTTTCAACATTCGTTGTCCTCCTTCACGCCGCCGAAAGCACCCATAAAAGTCGCTAAAGGGGCGGTGGCTGACACCCTGAAGCTACGTGGCATGCACTCCAACAGGAAATGCTTACGGATGGTGCCACAATCATCACACCGCGCCTCGCCGAGATCAATCGAGTTTTTTGATTATTACTTCAGACTTGTCATTCGGAACGCCGCCCCACGCCGCCATCTACCTCCCCCCGTCAGCGAGCAGATTTCTTTCTGGACGCCCGCTCGCCAGTCGGATAGCATCGTCAATGATAAGCGCCGGCACCGTGCCGATGCTGCTTTTTCTTCTTTAGACCACGGAGATTCTGACCAGAGCAATGATGGGCCGAACCAGGCCCGTTGACAATTTGAACCATGCGTGAGCATGGGTTCTGCTTTCAGCAAACCGGCCAAACGCGGGCGAATAGCTCGCGGTGTGATGACGAAAGCAGTACCTGCCACGCCCCGAAAGGGGCGGCGGCCAGGTGCTGTTTCGTCGTGGCCCTTGGCCGGGCCTGCTGGAGCGGCTCTGGTACGTCGCTCCTGTTTTTTGCGCCGGCGAGGTTTAACGTGCAACCTTACAAGTACGCTGCCCTGGACAAGCTACACGCCAAGCAAGGCAACCCGCAAGTCGAGTGCAACGCGCTCTACAAGACCGGCAACAACTTTAACGGCTACCTCAAGGCCAGCCAAGCAATCGAGTTCGCTCAGCACTTGTTGCTAAAGGCGCAATTGATCCTGGACCATCAAGCCGAAGATGACAAGGTTGTCCACGTTTGGAACGTGGGGAAGGACAATGAGAAACTGCATGTCGGATTAAATGAGGCCCGCAAAGGCAGGCGTCGAACGAAAGTCCCTGCGACCTGGGTCAAGGTTTGCAAGGCCCTGGTGGAAATTGACGCCACCAGCATGTCCTCGGGCGTTCTCTTTTCAGAGTTTCGCAAGAAGGATGGGCTGATCCACAGCGGGTACGATCCCATCGCGGAAGCGGGGTACATCACCTTCTGCCACACCCAGGAAAGCGGGCGTCGATGGGTCTGCTACGTCACCGCCAAGGGCCGCAAGATGGTGGAGAAGAGCGCCGACGGGGCGGAAGAAAGCGATGCGCCGGCCGTGGCAACGCCAGAGCAGTAGCATCGCGCCTCGCCCCAGTCGAGTTCCCAAAGCCCGGCCGGTTCTACAAAGAAGGGAAAATGGTATGCAGTATTGGCGAATGCAACTCCACCCCGCGGACCCAGACCGGGCGACCAAGTGGGCGGCAGAGTCGCTCGCCAGGGGTCTCGTGGGCTTTGCCTACGGAAAAGACCCTGGCGACCTGACGCGCAGTCCAGACGGAGTCCCTAAGAACGAACTGGAGTTCGCCACCGGGATGGCCGTGGGCGACAGAGTGCTCGTGCTCGTGCATCAGTACCCGTTCGCCTTGGTGACAATCGACAGCGACTACTGCTACCTGCGGGAGCCCCCTTCCTCCGGGGAAGTGAACATGCTGGGGGTCTGGTTCAACCACTTCCGGCGGGTAACCGACGTGAAGTATTACGCGGACCTCGTTAAAGATCCGACCAATTGGGACCAGAGCTTCCTGAAATGCCCCACGATTCAACTCCTCGTCGATCCTGAATCCCGCTCTTACAAGCTGATTCAATCCTGGCCGTGAGACAAAGGGCTAAAACCCGACTCCGGCCGTTTGGCAAGGCGGAGCAGGACGTAGGCGTTACGCAGCGCGTAACTGACTGAATGCAATGGACCGATTACCCCAGCGTCAGACGCACCTTGGAGAAACACCATGAAAGGCAAACAGAAGGGCCGACCTACAAAATGGGTCAAGGCGAGCGTGAGTGAGCCGGTTTACCTCGGCAGGGCTGGTATCCAATTCGAGGTGTGGGAGAAATGGCGGAAGAAGAATCGGAAACTCGGAACTCTCATTGTCAGCGTCGGCGGGCTACGGTGGCGGCCTAATAACGGCAAGGTGTCAAGGCCGGCGAACTGGCAGGCATTGTCCGACTGGCTGACTGGTTAGGATTCATTCTGAGAAAGGCAGGTGCAACCATGGGGAAGAAAAAGAAAGCGACACCAGCGAAGGAAAAGGCGGGGAGGCCGCGAGACTTCGGTTTGGCACTGGATCACTCGAACGCCGAGGCCACTGAACGCGAGGTGAGAAGCAGAACCAGAACCCTGGAAAGAGTCGCGATGGAGTATTGCTGGATAGATGAGGATTCGGGCTTCCTATGGATTGCAACAGCCCACAAGCTCTATCGCATTTCTTGTTTGAACTCCGATACAGTGTACGACCTCGTCAATAACGCCCTTGGGATTGCACAAGAGATGGTCGAGGCAGCAAAAAATCCGACCGAGGATAGGAGCATAAAAAAGGTAAACACAGCTACCTTGAAGCGTCTTGTCGCCCATGGCCGAGAATTGAATTTAGAGGGCACCATGCCAAAACAGCTTGAAAAACGCCTCGACCCTAACGGTTGGCATACCCTTTCGTGGGCTAGGGTATTTCCCGTCGGCGAACCACACGGCAATCGGAACAAGCATAACGAGATGCAGATCATGCGAATCGATGCCCTGGTTAAAATTTCGGGCGTACCCTATCGCGGCGATCTCGATATGACAATCGACGTTTGGAATGCAATTCCCAAAATGAAGAAGGAACCATGGAACGAGTAACGTCAGGGCCGTCAGACGAGATGGCGCTACGCAGGCGAGTAGCTCGCCGGTGCGAACCATCACCCATGCCGAGAAATACCATGAACGAACGACTTAAACTGATCCTTGTGCTAGTGGTAACGGCGGCGATTACGGGTCCGTTGTCGTGCTGTATAGGGTGGGGCACGGCGAGAATGTTTCCTGGAAAACCGGGAGAAGGGACGAAGGATGCACCCTCCGCGAAAAAGACCGTGACCAAAGAAGCATTCGATCAGGTAACCGGCGGCTGGCGAACTGATGTCCGCAAGGACCTGCTGCAATTGGTAGGCGAGCCGGATTCTGTAGATGTTGGTGGCGACAATCGCGGCGATATTTATTATTACAACAAGAGGGTTGTCAATCCTCTTACCGGCAAGGTATTTGACAAGACCAGCGTCCAGTTTGTGTTAGCAAGTGTAGCTCCAAATCACGTTTACGAAGTGGTATACATTGACAGCACGGGGATTACGAGAAACCAAAAGTAAAATTATTGCTGACAATGATGAGTCGCTACCTATTCAATCTGCACATTTCGTCGGCGGGTAACACGAATTCCACTTCCAGTTTTTCGGACGCCTTTAGACCTGCAACTGACATCGCAAGCAGTTTTAACCAAGTGGTGTTGCTTGCGTCGGTACTCTCCAAAGCTCTCGATTTCATTGCGTCAGGGGCGAGTCGCCCTGATAGAAAAGAGCGACAAGTAGCAAGCCGGCGCGAGCCACAGCGGCAGGTCGTATCGAATCCCTAGTAGGCACGCCCTACCTCCAGGTTCGGCGATGTTAACCGGGGCTATTCCCCGATGACCTTGACCAGCACCCGCTTCGGGCGGTGGCCGTCGAATTCGCCATAGAAAATCTGCTCCCAGGGGCCGAAGTCGAGTTTGCCCCTTGTAATTGCCACGACGACCTCCCGGCCCATGATCTGCCGTTTCAAGTGGGCGTCGGCGTTGTCTTCGCCGGTGCGGTTGTGGTGGTAGTGGTTCGGGTCGGGGTTAAAAGGTGCCAGCCGCTCCAGCCACACGCCGAAGTCGTGGTGCAAGCCGGACTCGTTGTCGTTCACAAAGACGCTGGCGGTAATGTGCATGCTGTTGCAAAGCACCAAGCCCTCGGCCACGCCGCTCCTGCGAACGACCTCCTCAACCTGGGGCGTGATATTCACAAAACCCATCTTCGAGGGGATGTTAAGGGTCAGGTATTCGGTAATGGCCTTCATTATTCCGCTCGCCATGGTTTCTGGTGGTCGCAACTCGCCCTGCTTTTGTAGCCATCGCCGGCACCTTTCACAAGCAGCAAGGCAGGCTCCGCAGGGCAAAGAAACAAAGGGCCGCCGACTAGATACTAAGTACGTTTCGAAACGTGCCCGGCTCGGCCTACCAGCGCGATTCTTGCCTCACGATACCCCCTCCGAAAATGCCCGGCACGTTTCGAAACCCTAGTAGGTACGATTACCGTCCCTCAACCTCAGCGACGATATTTCGATCCGTAGTGCGGCGTGCTCACGGCAGGAAAATAAATGTCTCCATTTTCCCGGATTTCGACTAGCCCCAGCTTGGCGGCCTTGCGATAACCCTCGTAACGCCATGTCTCTCCGGTGGGCGATACCCGGTCCAGCGCCCGCTGAATCGCAGAGACCGTCCGGTTAAAGTAGCTGGCGATCTCGCTAAGGCTATACTGCCACCGCGAGCGGCCAGAGCGGTCCTCGTAGAAGTAGCCCAGAGCGTCAGAAATCTGTGCCATCTCGTCATCGTCGATCTTGCGGGGCCTGCCGCTCTTTCTTGTTAGGTTCGTGAGGAAAGGGTGTCGCTCGGCTTCTGTCAGAGCGGGGTCCAAAAAAGTGGCGAGGATCACACCGCCCGTTTTTTCGTGCAGCAGGCCAAGCTCTTCGGGAGTAGGCCAGGCTTCGGGGTTCGTTTGGCGGCAGTAGGATTCGGAGCGGATGAAGCGAGACAGGTCATAGGCAACGACGATCAGATCGTGCTTCTTCGCGTAGTCGGTTGCCCCAAGGAATATCGGGCGTCCCTTTGACAGCTTCCCTTCTTCAACGGCTTGCACGGTCCGCCGAATTCGTCGCACGTCCCAGGGGACGTTAGCGCGTAGCTCATTATAAAAGGCGGTGGCTTTTGCGTTGAGCTTCACCTTGCCCTTGCCGGCTTGGCCATACGATGAGTTGCGGTGGAATAAGAGCAGATCCTTTTTGGGGTAACGCTCAAGCGCGTCAAACACTTGCAGAATCCCGCTGCAATTTCGACCTGCCGACGAATCGGCTATACTACCTTTACGCATAACCTGCCTCCCTTTACCCGCCAGCGCTCCCTGGAAAAGCGCGCTGGCGGGAAGACAACAAAAAAGGAGCAAGGACGGGCGGGAACACCCCGCCTGTCTGCTTGCTCCGACTCTTATTTTTCCTTCTTCACTCGTTGGGTAGCCTGTGGCTCCGGCCCGACGGTGCCGATTAGCTCGAATGGAAGACCGTTATGCCACGTGTCTAGTAAATACCATGCACATCACGTCCAGCGTCTTCATCAACGACAACGAGCACGGCTTGCACCACGACTTCGGCGTCTGGCTCGAACAACTCGCCCCGTTCAATCCCGACCCCAACCACTACCACCACAACCGCACCGGCGAAGACAACGCCGACGCCCACCTCAAACGCCAGGTCATGGGCCGCGAGGTCGTGGTGGCGATCACCAAGGGCAAGCTCGACTTCGGCCCGTGGGAGCAGATCTTCTACGGTGAGTTCGACGGCGATCGGCCGAAGCGGGTGCTGGTGAAAGTGATTGGGGAATGAATCGACTCTTCGTTTAGCGCCCGCATGACGCCAAGCGAACGCTAAGCGAAGGTCGGCTACACATCAAGCTGCCGCATAAACTCGCGCATCCACAGATGATTGTCATGCCAGGTCCGCGCACAGATGATGTTGCCATCTACCACCACTGGCTCATCGAGATAGGTCGCGCCGACGACTTCCGCATCGAATTTGCACTTCTTCACTGTCGTTATTTTCTTGCCGCGGATGACGCCGGCGGTGGCCAGGATTTCGATGCCGTGGCAAACTGAAGCAACCGGAAAGCCATTTTCGCACAGGTAGCGCACCGTTCGCAGCAGGTCTTCGTCATAGCGGATGTACTCCGGCGCTCGGCCGCCTGACAGCACGATGCCGACGTACTCCTGCGGCTTGATGTCGCGGAAGGCGATGTCGGACGCGAGGTGGTAGCCGGCGGTTTCTTGGGTGATGTCCCAATCGTCGGGCTTTTCGTGCTGGACCATGTGGTAGCGACGTTTTTCGGGGGCGGCGACGACCACCTGATGGCCCGCCTCCTGGATGCGGAAATAGGGGTACATGGTGTCGAGCAATTCGACGGCGTCGCCGATAACGAGCAGGATTTTTTTCATCCAGTAATCCTATTATAGCCCGCCACTTGTGGCGGGTCCGCGATGAAAACCCGCCATGAATGGCGGGCTAGCCCGGCTTATTCATGACCCGCCGAGCGCTCGACGTAGATGCTTGTGTGCAGATGATTTACGAAAATTAGGCAAAATGCACTATTCTTTCGCAGTCCCAAGAAAACGCCGGGCGTTGCTGGGGTCATGAATAACCCGGGCTAAGTCTCAATCGGCCCCAAATCCCTGCACCACGCATGTATGACGCCGACACGGACGGATTGTCCAGGAATCTTCTTGTTAAACTGGGAGTAATAGTAAAGATAGATATATCTGGTCGCCGATGAATTCCGGACGTTCGCTTCAAGTTCACCACCTCTCGTGAAGGAATGCGAGTAAGGGACCTCCGATGTTCACCTGGTTATGTGCCTTCGTTGCAAAAGTCGCCGGCAGCAGACGCCCATCGGCACAATCAGGAACAGCCTCTCAAAGCTCTCTCAGTATCGAAACACTCGAAGACCGCACACTCCTCAGCGCCATGCTTGTGGATTTCGGCGATGCCCCAACGCCCTACCCAGCCACGCTTGCCGAGGATGGTGCCCGTCATCTGATCGTTGCGGACGGCCCGACCCTCGGGGCGACGGTCAGTGCTGAAACGGACAGCCAACCCGACGATGACGATGGCGTCGCGTTCCTGACCTCCTTGGTTCGCACGAACGAGTCGGCCACGACCGCAAGCCTGGCGGTCTCGGTCTCTGGGTCGGCCGGACTGCTCGACGCCTGGATCGACTTCAATCAGGATGGCATCTGGGATGATTCGCCCGGATCGGCCGAGACCATCGCCAGCAACCTGGCGCTTGGTATGGGTGAGAACCTTTTATCCTTTCAGGTTCCCGCCGGCGCGACTGCGGGCGCAACCTACCTGAGATTGCGCTTGAGCAGTGCAGGCTCGTTGAGCCCTCTGGACGAGGCCGCGGACGGTGAGGTTGAGGATTATCACATTAGCCTTCTCGATGGCAATGCAGTGGGCGGCGCGCCGGTCCAGGCGCAATTGCCGACCGGCGGCGGCGCTTGCGAGATAATCAATGACGGCGGCGATGTGGTCCTGCGGCAGCAGGGAGGCATCGACCTGTTCCGTGCTCCAGCCAGCGCCTTGGCCAGCCTCGGCGTCGCGGGGACGGCTGCTCCTGAAGCGATCTTGCTGGATCTGCGTGCCGATCTCAGCGGCATGCTTCAGCTGACGCTGGCAGGCGGCGGCACGGACGCGATCACCGTTTTCGGTTCGGACGACGTCGACCATATCGTGCTCAAGCCCTTTGCGGGAACCATCAACAGCGTTCATTACAAGGTCAGTCTGACTGAGTTCGGCGCCATCACGGTCCACGGCGGCTTTGAGGACGACGCCAGCCTCTATGACGGCAAGGGCGTCGACACCGCGATGCTCGCGCCCCAAAGTGCATCGATGACGAACACCGTGCTGGGCGTTAAGACAATAGCCGCTCGCAGCACGGCGGGTGGCCGAGACGTTGCCTGGCTCTACGACAGCCCCGGCGCCGACTTTTTCAAGAGCTCGAGCAACTACGCCGTCCTCTACAGCGCCCTCGGCACGTACCAGTCGACGGTAACGGGCTTCAAAATTGTCAACCTGAATGGCAGACAGGGCGGCTCTAATCTCATTACGATCCTGGTTTCACGAACCTACCAACTTTCGTATTCCAGGTTTACCATCGCCTCGGACCTGGCTTTCAATTACACGCTTGCCCGCGCCCAGGCCCTGTACTGGATGAAACGAATTGCCCTGCGAATTGACCCGGCGCTCGGCAGAGCCAGGAGTACCACGGAGCTCGCGATCCTGCTGCGCAACCACGTCTATCAGATCGCAATGCTCGGCTCGAGTAGTGATGCCTGGACAGCCGCCGACGCTTATTCCCGTTATCTGTCGGTGTTGACGCACCACGAACCGATCCTCTGCCAGGGCCTGCAGTTTCTGTACACGGACCTCTTGAACGCCTTTGGCCTGCGGGCACGCTACGTCTCGCTGTGGGCGGCAGACAATATCAATAACCACGCGACCGTCGAGGTGGCGCTCGGCGGCCGGTGGGTGGCAATGGACCCGACCTACAATATTTCACTGATCGGGCAGACGGGCCGACTCCTCAGTTTTGCTGACATCCGTGCCGGCGTCCCCTACCACGCCAGCCTTAACGGCATGTTGCCGAAGAGGAAACGCTATGGCAAGCTCCAGATAATCGAGGGCTACCCAATCTCGTTGCGCACCTATGTTTATCGGATCACCTATCCCCCGCTCTGGATCGGCGGAACGGGGAACTAGATGGCCATTTCATAAGTCCCTACGCAGTGATCGGGAGGGCGAGGCTCCTGCCGAGCCGTGAGGGACACTGAATTCCAGGCTCGGCAGGAGCCTCGCCCTCCCAATTTATCGCGGCTACTGCCCAAGCACTTATGAAATGGTCATCTAGTGTGAGACGTCCGAACCGCGCGAAAACGGTTATGCCGAGCGTCTCATGCGCACCATCAAAGAAGAGGAGGTCGATCTCTCCGAGTACCACGACTTCGCCGACGCCCATCGGCAGATCACGCGTTTCCTCGATGATGTTTACAACATCAAACGCATCCACTCAGCGCTGGGCTACCTGACGCCGTTGGAGTTCGAGCAGCAATGGCGGCTTGAGCACTCGCCGCTTGTCAACTCCGAGCGTACAACGACTCGGACCTGAGCGGAGGATAGGGCAACGGTGGGAACCGA
>SHZY01000032.1 GCA_009692065.1 Gemmataceae bacterium | reverse complement strand
ACGGCCGACGACGAGATGCTGAAGATCGCACTGGCACCGTGGGGCAAGCTTCAGGCGGATCGCTTTGTTGCCGTTGGTCCCAAGATCGATTGGAAATCGTACGGCCTCGACACGCCCTTTCTGGTTGTCAAGATCACCTTGAGGGCAGGCGAAAAGGACAAGGACAAGGACAACGATAAAGGCAAAGATAAGGACAAAGACAAAGACAAAGACAAAGACAAGAAGACCGCCGAGAAGGCAGTCGAGCACGTGATCGAGCTGGGCAACGAGGACAAAGCCGGCGGACGTTTTGCCCGCATCAACAAGAAGGACGCGGTCGTCCTGCTCGACGCGTTGACGACCAGCCGGGTGGTGCGCTCGCATCTGGATTTCCTCGACCTTGGCGTCCTGCGCATGGACGGCGACGCGGTGACCTCGATCGAGCGTAAGATGAAGGACGCCTACCTGGAGCTGGCGCGGCGTGAGGACAACTGGCACCTTACCAAGCCGGCGCTTCGCGAGGCCGACAACCTGACCGTCTTCGACCTGCTACGCCAAACCTCCGCCCTGCGCGTCAATCGCATCGCCGAGTTCCCTGCGAAAGACCTGGCCAAGTACGGCCTCGACAAGCCGACCGCCGTGGTGACAATGCAGTTTGAGATCGACGGCGTCGGCAAGAAACATGTCATCAAGCTCGGCGATCCGGTCAAGGACGTGGCCAAGAAAGATACCGGCGAGCGTTACGCGCTGATCGACGACAAGGCGATGGTGGTCGTCCTGTCGGCGGAGCTGTCGCGCCATCTGGTTGCGCCGGCGCTCTATTTCGCGGACCGCAATCTCGCCAGTTTTGCGAGCGCCGATCAGGCCGAACTTACCAGCGGATCGCGCAAGGCCGTCTTCGGTCGAACGAACACCGGCTGGGAAATGTCGCAACCGACCAAAGCCGCGGCGGCTGACGGTGCACTCGAAGACCTGGTTCGCTCCATGCTGCGGTTACGCGCTGACGAAATCGTCGCCGAGAAGACAGCCGACCTGAAAAAATACGGCCTCGACCAACCAGCCGCCCAGTGGCGTTTCAAGTCCGGTCCAGATGAAAAGCTTCACCTGATCGTCGGCGCTGCGGAGAACGATCAGCCCGGCGCACGCCGTTTCGCCAAGCTCGGCGACAAGAACACCATCTTCCTTATCAGCGGCAAACTGGCGACAAAGCTGCTGGCCGAATACCGCAACCGATCACCCTGGAGTCCGTTCGTATCCGTGGCGGTTAGCAAACTGTTCGTCACGCAAGCGGGCAAGACCTTCGAGCTCAATCGCAAGGGCCCGGACTGGCACGTCGGCGGCGACGAGAAAGCCAAGGTGAACGATCGCCCCGTGGAAGGCACGATCGCCATCCTCGATACACTGAAAGCTGTCCGCTACATTGCCGACGCCAAGGCCGATCTGAAACTTTACGGCCTCGCCGAGCCGGCATGGAAGATTACCATCGAGGTTGCGAAGGACAAGCGTGAGCTATGGCTGGGGGCGTTCGAGGACAAATCGAAGCGGCTCTACGCCACCGTGCCGGGCTCCGGCGCCGTCTTCGTGCTCGACGAAATCTCGAGCGAGATTCTGGCCCGCCCGCTGTCGGCGTATGTCGTGGAAGAGAAGAAGGCCCCAACCGAAAGTGGCGCCCCAAAAAAGCGTGTGTTGCTCCTTTGGCAAAGCCCTGATGGCCATCCCAAAGACACTCATGAATATCAGCTCGGGCAGAAAATCCTCAAGCACGAACTCGACAAGTTCGCTGCCATCGATGCCGTCCTCATCAATGCCGACGACCCATGGAAGGACGGTCCGCAATTGCTGGCGAAGGCGGACGGCGTGGTGTTGTACGTGTCGGAAGGAGCCAAGTGGGTGAATGACAATTCGGAACGCCTCGGCGCCTTTCAAGCGTGCGCTAAACGGGGAGCGGGGCTGGTCGTGTTGCACTGGGGCATGGGGACCAAGGACGCCAAGAACATTCAGCCGTTCGTCGATCTCTTCGGCGGCTGCCACGGCGGGCCGGATCGGAAGTATCAGGTCGTCTCCACCGAGGCGAAAGTCGCCGGCAACAAGCAGCCGATCCTGAACGGCCTGGCCGACTTCAAGGTTCGCGATGAATTCTATTACACGCTCAAGTTCGCCAAGAAGATGACGCCCCTCTTGAATGTGACCATTGACGGCGACGCCCACGCGGTCGCCTGGGCGCTGGAACGCGACGGCGGCGGCCGCTCCATCGGCTTCAGCGGCTTGCACTTCCACGAAAACTGGCAACTGCCCGAATACCGCCGCCTGGTGACCCAGGGCGTGCTGTGGACGCTGAATTTGCCGATACCGAAGGATGGGATTGCGGTAAAGTAACAAGACGACATCAAACCCTTTTGCGAGGAATTCTCATGAAGCGATTGCGCTACTTGCTGCTGTTCATTCCCGTCGCCGGCTTGGTCGCCCTGCCGGTCGTGGATAGCCAGGACAAGAAAAAGGAAGAGCCGATCCCGCCGCGCAAAATCGTGGCTCTCGTCGCCAAGGACTTTTACAAGCTGATGCCGAAGAAGGCGGTCGTCGAAACCATCGCCCGCGGCTTCATCTGGACGGAAGGTACGGCCTGGAACAAGGAAGGCGGGTTCCTCGTATTCTCCGATATCCCACACAATGTCGTCCACAAGTGGAAGGACGGCAAGTTCTCTGAATTCGTCAAGCCCTCCGGCTACACCGGTAAGGCGCCGCGCGGCGGCAAGCCGGGCGACGAGCCGGGCTCCAATGGCCTCCTCTTCGATGCGGAAGGCCGACTGACGCTCTGCGAGCATGGCGACCGCCGCGTCACGCGCATCGAGAAGGATGGCACGAAAACCGTTCTCGCCGACAAGTACATGGACAAGAAACTCAATAGCCCGAACGACCTCGTCTATCACTCGAACGGCGACCTCTACTTCACCGATCCGCCTTACGGCCTGCCCAAGTGGGCCGACGATCCGGCACGCGAACTCGACTATTGCGGCGTGTACCTCCGCAAGAAAGATGGCAAGCTGATACTTTTGACCAAGGAAATGTCTCGGCCCAACGGCATCGCCCTGTCGCCGGACGAGAAAACGCTCTACGTCGCCAACTCCGATCCCGACCAGCCGGTCTGGATGTCGTTCCAGGTCAAGGCCGACGGCACGCTAGGCAAGAGTAAGGTCTTTGTCGATGGCAAGAAATGGGTCCAGCAAAAACGCCTCGGGCTGCCCGACGGCATGAAAGTAGACATCTACGGCAACCTTTGGGCGACCGGCCCAGGCGGGGTCTGGATCTTCAACCCCGAAGGCACTGTGCTCGGCAACATCGACACGGGCACAAACACGGCTAACGTCGCATTCGGCGGCGCCGACGGCTCAATCCTCTACATCGCGGCCAATCACGATATTTGCCGGGTGAAGACCTTGAGCAAGGGGAAAGGATTCTGAAAAGGGCATGAAAACCGGTGGCCTTGGGACAGGATTCCAATCCTGTCCCTTAGCGGACCAGGACAGGATTGGAATCCTGTCCCACATTTTCAGAGCAGCGCTCGCGAGACGCCAGGCGGTCGCTAAACGAGGAGGCGAAGGCCCGGAATTGCCCTTTCCGTGCAATGCCACTCTCGATTATCCTGATGGAGACAATTTCGCGCCACGGAGGGACCCAACATGGCTGGAAACATCGTTCACATCGGCCACTTGTCTAAGGTGGCCTGCGGGCAGGGGCAACCGCTCGTCTGGATTGCCGGGCCCTGCGTCATCGAATCGCATGACTTCACGCTCTGGATGGGCGATCAACTTGCCGCCTTGGCGAATCAGCTAAAGATCCCGCTGATCTTCAAGGCATCGTTCGACAAGGCGAACCGGACTTCTGGAAAGTCCTTCCGCGGGCCCGGCTTGCAGGAGGGCCTCAAGACGCTCGAAATGGTGCGCCAGCGGACCGGCCTGCCCGTGACGACCGATATCCACGAGTGCTGCCACGCCGAGCCGGCCGGACAGGCGTGCGACCTTTTGCAAATCCCGGCGTTCCTCGCCCGGCAGACCGACCTGATCCAGGCGGCGGCGCGGACCGGCAAGGCCGTCAACGTCAAGAAGGGCCAGTTCATGGCCCCCTGGGACATGAAGAACGTCGTCAGCAAGATGGCGGAGGTGGGGAACCACCAGCTCTTGCTCACTGAGCGTGGGTCCACCTTCGGCTATGGTCAACTCGTCAACGACATGCGGGCCATCCCCTGGATGCAAGAATTCGGCTGTCCCGTGATCTTTGACGCCACTCACAGCGTACAGAAACCAGCGGGAAAAGGGGACAAAAGCGACGGCGACCGCCGCATGGTGCCGTTTCTCGCCAAGGCCGCGGTGGCCTGCGGTTGCGACGGCGTCTTCATCGAGACCCACCCACGGCCCGACGAGGCGCTCAGCGACGGACCGAACATGGTGGCTCTCGCCGACCTGCCGGCATTGATCGCGTGCTGCCAGCGCCTTCGTACCGCCCTCCATTGAGCCGCTTGCGGCGTAGCAAATACACTCGCGTTGTGGCACGGTTTCCCGACCGTGCCACGGACCCGACCGAAGGTTTCCTGGAACTCCGTGAGACCTTCGGTCGAGACGGGCGGCGCGGTCAGGAGACCGTGCCACAACATTCGTCCGATCCACACCATGAAGTACCTGTTGCAATCCCTGTTCATGCTGGTCGCCGTCGTGATCCTCGGCAGTGCCGGCTGCAGCCGTCCGCCCAAAGTTGCGGAGATCAAGAACGGCGCGAAGCCCGACCGGCCCACCAACGTATTTCAGCGTGTGCTCGACGGTTTCCGCTATCCGGACAACCCGCGTGGCAGCGATGATTGGACGCGATTCCGCGACGGCATTCGCCAACTCGACAACCACTTCGCCCAGGCGGAAATCCTCGACCGCATCGGCAAGTCGGCGGCGGGGCAGCGCAAGTTCCTCGAAAGCGAGCTCGGCTTGAGCGCGGCTGAACTCTCCGAGATTGAAGCGACCTCGTTCCGAACCGCCGACGCTCATTACCTCGACGAGTGTTTTCTCTTGAAGGAGGCTGCACAATCTCTGGATGTGCGAGATCTCCCCGCCGCGGATCAGGCCAACCTCTATTTCCAGTGGGTGATGCGCAATATCTTGCCCCACGAACAGGGCGATTCCAACACGCCGCCGGGCTTCACACTGCGGCGCGGCTTCGGCAGCTCGATGGAGCGGGCGATGGTGTTCCTGGCACTCTTGCGGCAGGCGCAGATCGAGGGTTGCGTCGTCGTTGTCCCCGATTCGGTTCCGCTGCAATTTCTCGTGGGCGTTCACGACGCAAAAGCCTCCAGCTTGCGGCTCTTCGACACCCGCCTCGGCTTACCTGTCCTGAACAAGAATAAGGGAATCGCGACCTTCCACGAAGCGCTGGCCGATCCAAGCCTCTTGGAGCCATCAAAAATCACGCCGGAGCAGGTGAAGAAGCTGGAACCCTGGATCGTCTGTCCCATCTACGCGCTGGCGCCGCGCCTGTTCGAATTGCAACGCGGCTTCAGCCCCTTCGTGTCGCTTACACTGCATCTGAATGCCGGGGACTTGCACAAGGAAATCGCCAAAGCCGCCGGAATGCCGGTCAAGGCTTGGAAGGTCGACATCGAGTTTGCCAGTCCAGGTTCCGAGGAGCACAAGGCCGTCAACTCGCCGGCACGCTGGCTGCGGGCATTCCTGCCGAAAGAAGAGGGGGGCAGCGACGAAACGAAACGCGCCGCGATCTTCTACCAGTCGCGCCTGCCGTTTCCCAGCGTGATGGCCAACTATACGCAGATCAACATGACCGAATTGCTGCTGCCCGCTCCGGTCTTTCGGTCCCTGCAAAACCTCACCAAGCTCGTCTTCGACAAGTATGAATTGCAAACGCGTGAAATGCTTCTGCGCAGCCGCCACGACGCCCTGAGCCGCAGGCACGAACGGATTCAGGTTTTTGTCAGGCACGAATCGCTCCTCGGCCTTTTACGTGATGAAACCTTCGCCAAGGAACGCGGGGAATGGCAGGAGAAGCTCAACACGGACTTCGCCAACCTGGTGGCCGATCCGAAAATGCAGGCCCAGGCGCAGCAGGTAGCCGCGATCTGGACACAGGACGTTTTCATTCGCTTTTTGCTCGACGTCGAAAATGAAAAGCAACTGGACCACGCCGACAGGACCAGCGTGATGACGAAGATCCTCGCAGTCGGCATGCGCGATTACTTCGACGGCGAATTACCGCGTGTCCGGGCCATGGCCAATCACGAAAAAGCAGCCCACGCCCAGGCGATCTTGACAGCCTCGGCGAAACAGCCTGCCGCGGCCAAGGAACGAGCCCGCGAGGCCTGGGAGATCGCCGCCGGGTCATGGGGGAACCTCTACCTCGATCGTATCTCGCTGTTTGGCCTCATCGACCAGCACCACAAATCCGTGCGCGAGCGAAGAAAGTCGGCCACCGTGAACGAGGAACTTCACACGCAAGTGAGCTTGCTCGAAAAAGTCCATCTCGATGTACACAAGTACTTCCAGGCCAGGCTGCGACTCGCGGAATGTCGCGCGGCGTTGGAGGGACCGAACAGCGCACGCATCTACCTGGAGCAAAGCCGGACGGAGATCGACGCCCTCGAAAAGAAAGGCATTCTCAAGGCCGATGTGCAGAGCTTCAGCGACCGCTTGCGGGCATCTCAAAATGCCCAGGCGATCTTCCAGCCTCGCCTCGATCTGCTCGCCCGCGATTGGACCCCAACCGGCAGCTACTTCTGGTTGAAGAAAGAGCTCGACGCCCGGCTGAATCGGCTGCCAAAAAACTAACTCCGTCCCCGTTTAACGCCCACGCGATCCACTTTTTTACAAGTGGTACCACGCGCGGGCGCTAAACAAGGAACACGGCCACTCCCACCAATTGACAATGATTCTGCGACGGGTAGGATAAATACAACTGTCCCACCCGCCGGAGTCCATCCCGCCATGGCCCCAGAACCCGATCGCCGCTCGTTTCTCTCCTTTGCAACTTTCGGAATCGGCGCGATTTTCTCCGCCGTTCTCGGCATACCGCTGGGCGCCTATTTCCTCGATCCTCGCCACCGCAAAGGCCCCAAGAGCGATCTGAAACTGGTTAGCGACGTCACACTCGCCGACCTCGTAGTCGGCACCCCTCCCATGCAAGGAGTGATTCGCGACACACGCACTGACGGGTGGACTCTCTACCCAAACGATGTGCTTGGCCGAGTCTGGGTTGTCCAGCTCGGCGTACGCCCCAATCTCACCACGCCAGCGAAGGTGGAGGAATTCAACGCCAGCGCCATGCCCGCCAAGGAAGCGTACGTGATCGTTTTCACGACGATCTGTCCGCATCTCGGTTGTTCCGTCAATCTCGACGGCGCCGGCACCGGCTTCGCCTGCCCCTGCCATGCGGCAACGTTCGTGCTCAACGGCGCGCGTGCTGCGGCCAGCAACCCCGCGCTGCGCGGCATGGATACGCTCGAATGGGAGATTGACCCCGAGGATCCCGATGCCAATCGGATCAAAGTGAAGTATCAGAACTTCAAGAGTCTCCAAGTGGCAAAAGAGCCGATGAGTTGAGTTTCCTCCCGCCTGCCTGCTTCTTGCGACAACTGCACGCCAACTTGAAGGATTCGACGTGATAACACCGCTCCTGAACTGGCTTCGCCATCGCTCGGCCGTGCGCGAGCTGATCGGCGCCATGCTGCTCGAAGGCGTGCCCGGCGGCGCCCGCTGGCGCTATGTCTGGGGCAGCTGTCTCGTCTTTGTCTTCAGCCTTCAGCTCATCACCGGCATCATGCTGATGACCGCCTACAGCCCATCCAGCTCGCAGGCATGGAACAGCGTTCACGCCATTCAGTACAAGATGGACTTCGGCTGGCTGATCCGCGGCCTGCACCATTTCGGCTCGCAGACTATGATGGTGCTGATCGCGCTACACATGCTTCAAGTGGTCATCGCCGGCGCCCATCTGCCGCCGCGCGAACTCAACTGGTGGCTCGGCGTCGGCCTGTTGAGCCTGACCCTCGGCCTGAGCCTGACCGGCTACCTTTTGCCGTGGGACCAGAAAGGCTACTGGGCCACTCGTGTCGCTACTAATATTGCCGGCACGCTGCCCGAAATCGGCGGCGAGGTTCGGCAACAGGCGGTCGGCGGGCCGGACTACGGCAACTATACGCTCACGCGCTTCTATGCGCTCCACGTCGCAATCTTGCCCCTGGGCATGATCCTGCTCATGATTGCTCACATCTATATCTTTCGCCGGCACGGCGTGACTTGCAAAGAGAATCAAGAAGGCCTGGTTACCAATCCCGATAACGAGCACAGCGCCGGCGCCGAGCCGTTCTGGCCGCGCCAGGCGTTCTACGACATGCTCGCCTGCATGGCGGTCTTCGGCGTGATGCTCGGCCTGGTGCTGTACGGCTTTGCCCATAAAATCGAGACTCCGCCGCGCGAAGACGGCGCCGAGCCGGGCCTATATGAACAACTCGCGCGAATGGGAACGCAAGGCAAAGGCGCGGAACTCGACGCTGCCGCCGACCGCGACACGGCCAACTATCCGGCCCGACCTGAGTGGTACTTTCTAGCGCTCTTCCAACTCCTCAAATACTTCAAGGGCGAGTACGCCATCATCGGTACCGTCGTCATCCCCAACGGCGCCATGCTGTTGTTGGCCCTCTTGCCCCTCCTCGGCTTCGGCCCGCTGCGCAAGTTCGGGCATTTTGCCAGCATCCTGGTATTGATCACGCTGCTGGTCTTGACCGGCCTTCTTACTCTGCAGGCTCTGGACGACGATCAACCGGACGGAATCCTCTGGGGCATCATGAAGAAGAACGATGAGGAAGCCGTCAAGACGGCCAAGAAGTTTCAGGAAAGCGTCAAAGAAGCTGAAGAGAAGGCGAAACGCGCCTGCCAGCTCGCCATGGACGGCACACCGGTTGAGGGCGGCGAATACCTGATGCGCAACGATCCCTTCACGCGAGGACGCGAACTCTTTCAGCAGAAGTGCGGCAGTTGCCATAACTTCACGAAGCAAGACAAGGACTTATTTGACAAGAGCTGGACCGGCGGCAAAACAGCCAGCGACCTCGGCGATTTCGGCCGCGCCTCATGGATTCGCGGACTCCTTGAGAACCCGATGAGCGACAAATACTTCGGCCTTATCAAGGTCGTGGAGCGCGACGCGGACGACAAAGAGGTGAAGGACGACAAGGGCAAGCCGAATATTGTCCACGGCCTGACCGGCATGCGCGGCTGGCGCAAAGGCGTGGACAAGCGGCGCGATGCCAAAAAAATCGACGCGAAGATCCAGGACAAGGACTTCGACACCATCGCCGAATGGCTAGAATACCAGGCCAAGACCCCGAAAGCGGAGCGCAGGAACGACAAGCTGATCGACGCCGGCCAGGAAGCGTTCACTAGCGACAAGAACAAATGCTCCACATGCCACATGATCGAGGCCAGGGTGAAAAACGACGCTGGGAAGTTCGTGTGGGAGAAGCAGGGTGACGTCACGGCGCCCGACCTGACCGACTGGGGCTCCGCGGCCTACATTCGCGGCATGATCATGAATCCTGCCCACAAGTCGCGCTATGCCGACCGTAATCTGATGCCGGCGTTTCGCAACATCGACGGACTCGGCGCCGAGGTCCTTGCAGAGGAATTCCGCGATACACATGAAAAAGTGAGAGCCAAGACGTTCCTGCCCTTGACGGACATCGAACGTGAAATGATCATAAGATGGATAACGCGTGACTACCGGCCGATCTACGGCGGCGCGCCGATTCGGTGAGTAACTCGCAAAGCCTCTGTTCGCACAGCGGCCGAGCGCAACTGTTTTTTCTGGAGGAGATTGATCCATGACCGCGAAGATCCGTTACTTGATCGTCGGCACCACCCTCGTGGCGATGCTCGGCCTGGCTTATCTATCGGCGCCGGTCCTCGCAGGCGAAGGCAAGGACATCCCCGCCACCGTGCGCAAGATCGCGGAGATGATCAAGAAAAAAGACGACGACGGCGTCAAGAAGACGGCCACCGCCGCCGCGAAAAACATCGAAGAGCTGCCCGACCTGATGCACATGTTCCGCCCGCGCAACAAGGGCGGCCTGGGCATCGGTGAGAAACCGATGGCCAACCCTACCAAGGATGGCCTCGAAGTCTACCTGCGCGATCTCGCCCGCGATGTGCCGGCCACCATCGCCAAGCAATCCGAGGCGCTCGAAACCTCCGGCTACTGGATTGCCGCCATGGCCGAGTTGGGCCATGCCAAGGCCCCCACCAAGAACATGGGCAAGAAAACCATCAAGGCCTGGACCGACGGGATGACCGACATGCGTGCTGCTGGCATCGCCTTCGCCAAGGCCGCCACGACCAAGGGCGCGCAAGAGATCAAGACCGCCGCCGCCAAGGTCAACGCGACGTGCAACAACTGTCACTCCGTTTTCAAGGATTAGTCCCACCTTACTCCCCTCTCCCCCCGGGAGAGGGGCCGGGGGTGAGGGTGCTGTGCAGCAGGACCACGCCGCAAATGGCATGCTGACAGGAAGACACCATGACACGAACCTCCCGCGTTTTGCTCGCCGCTATCACGCTCGGCGCAGTCGTCGGCTGGCTGGATACTGGCGTTTGTGATGCCCACGGGCGCCGTCCGATCTTTGGCCGCGGTCTTTTTTTTCGAGGGAATTGCACTCAGCCCATTCCGCTTGAGTGTGTCACCGCGAAGATCAGTCCGGCTCCAGTCGAGCCTGCCAAGAAGCCAGAGCCGATTTCGCTGAGCAAGGATCTGCGCGTCAATGTCAAGCAATATCGCCGACTTGTTCAAGCAGGGTGAGCCGATCGAGGCCCACAAGCTCATACGGCTGACGGCTCCGCAGATCGAGGAAATCGGTGACCTGATGCAGATGCACCGCCCCGTGAGCAAGGGAGGATTCGGCTCCGAAGGGAACCTGGCGAAGCTCGCAAGAAAGCCCGACGCGCCGATGGCCCGGGAACTCGCCCCATTTTTCCTGGCGATGGCGGAGCTAACGCTGGCCAAGGGGTGGGGCAAGGACGGACCGGGAAAAAAGGCCGTCAAAGTCTGGAAGGCTGCTGGGCAACAGCTGCGCGTCGCCAGCGGAGACCTGGCCACGGCAGGCGCTCTGGCGGACGCCAAGGCGATCCAGGCCGCCGCCGTCAGAATCCAGGCCGCCTGCACCAGTTGCCATTCCATTTTCAAATACTAACCTGTCGTTACCGCAGGCGCGGAGGCAAACGCTGGTGGCCTGCGGGATTTCAGTCGAACGTGCAAGTAATCTTCAAGAGGGGACCAATCATGACTACGAAAACTCGCATCTGGCTCGCCGGCATCACCCTGACGGCGATATTCGCACTCCTTCAAGCGTCCGCCGATTCCTACGCCCAGGGCGGCGATGAATTGCCGGCCGTCGTGAAAAAGATCGCTGCGGCACTCAAGAAAGGCGATGCCGACGCGGCCAAGAAACTGACGACGGCGACGGCGAAGAATGTGAAGTTGATCGACGAGATCTCGGACCTCATGCACATGTACCGCCCCGTCGACAAGGGGGGCCTGGGCATCGAGAGCAGCCTGAAAAAGGCGACCGCCAAGAATGCCGAAGACCTGGCCAACCTGGTCCGAGCGATGGCGGACCTGTCGATCGCCAAGGGCTGGGCCGATCCCAAGGGCAAGCGGACCAAGAAAGCGTGGAACGACTTGAACGACGAAATGCGCACCGCCGCCGATGGACTTGCCAAGGCCAAGAACGACAAGGCCGCCGCCGCCGCCGCCGCCAAAGTCACCAATACCTGCAACCGCTGCCATACCCTGTTCAAGGATTGACCTCGTTCGGCGGAGTGGCACGGTCAGGAGACCGTGCCACAACCCCGTGCTACGATGGTGCAGCCATCGTCCGCAAGAATTCCAGCGCCCGCGTCGCCGTGTTCACCGCGTCGTGGCTATGCCGGCTCAATTCAACATGTACGCCGCCTTGATAGCCAATCTCGCGCAACGCCTGGAAGATCGGCGGGAAGTCCATCTCGCCGTCGCCGAACATCAGGTGATCGTGCACGCCGCGGCGCATGTCTTCGAGGTGGACGTTCCATAACTGGTCTTTCCAGCGGTGAATGTGCGGCGTGATCGGCAGTTCGCCCTGGCAGTGCAGATGCCCCACGTCGAGCGTCAGGCCGAAGTTGGACCGGCTGACGATCAGCTCCACTTCGTCAAAGCGATCCATCGTATCGATGAACATCCCCGGCTCCGGCTCGAAAGCCAGCCGGATTCCTTTCGCTTCCGCGTATTCGCCCAGATATTCGCAATTGCTGCTCAAGCGAACCAGCAACTCGGCAGGTGGCGCCGGCTCGTCGGCAGTTCCGGACCAGAAGCTGAGCGCGCCGGCCCCCAACTCGGCGGCAATATCCACGGCACGGCGCAGAAAATCGAGCCGCCGCTCCTGGTCCTCTTTGCGCAGACTCACCAGGGTCGGCTGATGTTTGCGACGGGGGTCGAGCAGGAACCTCGCGCCCGTCTCGATCACGCAGCGCAGATCAAGCTCGATGAGCAGTTTTCGGATGCCTTCGCATTGTCGGCCAATATTCGGGTCGAATGGATTGAGCGAGTGATGATCCAACGTGATTGCGACGGAGGCATAACCAAGGTCCGCGAGAATGCGCAGGGCGTCCTCCAGGCGATGGTGGGCGAAGCCGTTCGTGTTGTAACCGAGCAACATCACGGCACCGCCTCGATGTACGGCACCTCCGGCACGTGTTTGCGCAGTTCCTCCTCGATGCCGTTGACGACCAGCATGATGGAGCTGGGGCAGTTGCCGCACACGCCGTTGAGGCGAATGCGTGCGACGCCGTCAGTGACGTCGAGCACTTCCAGTCGCGTGCCGTCCATCTCCAGGGCGGGGCCGACATGGGTTGCCAGGGCGGCAGTTACGCGAGCCTTCAGTTGATCGGGTGACATGAGAATCTCCCTTTTTTCATATAGCCCGCCGTTTACGGCGGGTACGCTGCAAACCCGCCGTAAACGGCGGGCAATATGGGGACGTACCTCAACTCCGCTGCCAGCGGTCCGCGTCAAGCGGGCAAGCACGCCCCTCGGCTTGCAGCTTCAAAAGTCCCGCTAGGACTTGCGCCCGCGCAAATCGCATCAGCGGCTCCGGCGTGCCGCGATACAGGCGCTCGGTCAGTTCTTCGACAGCGGCAGGCTCATCCGTAAGCGAGTCGAGAAGCTGCATCTCGCGCTTGGCACGATGGGCGAGCGCCGCGTCGATCAGCTCCACGGGCCGCGCGCTGACGTTGCCATGCGACGGCAAAAGCAGTCGGGCCGGTCGCTCGCGCAACCGTATAAGCGATTGCAAATACTCGGCCAGATTACCGTCAGGCGGGGCGATCACCATCGACGAGAGCGTTGAGATCATGTCGCCAGCGAACAGCAGGCGGTAATACGGTTCGTAAAACGTCAGATGTCCCGACGCGTGCCCAGGCGTGTGCAACACTTCAAGAAACCAGGAGCGATCACGCTCCCCAGGGCACGGTCCGAGATCGAGCCGGTCGCCATCGTTCAGCATGCGTTCGACCTTGATGCGGCATTCCAGCCTCTTCGCCGTCTGCGCATGGGCCCAGATCGGCAATCGAAACCGATTCGCACAAACAGCCGCCGCTCCAACATGATCCGGGTGGTGATGCGTGAGCACGATCGCAGTCAGAGGCGTTTCGCTCTTCAAGAAGTCCAATAGGCATTTCTGTACAGACGTATCCTCCGCGCCTGGATCAATCAGGTAACGCGGTGAATTGCCGACGATGTAAGCATTGGTATGCGTGCTCGGCGGCAGGCCGGCTGTCTTCAGCGGCAGCATGCGCACGAACGGCGCGAAAAAGATCGGGTGAATCGCGCCGCGAGATAAGTGCCCGAAAAGCGGCCCCAACCGTTGCGGCGCCAAATCGATCGGTTGCTCGCCGAGCGTTTCTAGCGACATCACGGTTGGCGGCGTCAACAGGATCTCGCTGGATCGCCATTTCGCAAGCAAGTGCTGCCCGTCAATCCATTCGCCACGCTCCAACTCGCCGGGCCATACAACTGGGTGCTGTCCCGGCGGCAAGTGTGCTACGAAGAAGGTGGTCGCATACCTTAGCGGCGCGAAGTCGGGCGTCGTGATCTCGCCGATGAGTGCAAAATCCTCTGCGCGGACGGTTAAACCACGTTCTGCCAGTATGCTTGCGAACGGAATCTGCTCCGCCAAGAGCGCGTGTCGGCAGGCATCAAGATCGGGACTGGTGGGGGGAAACTCGCCGTCGGATCGCCGCGCGACCAGGACACCGGTCTCCTCGAACAGCTCACGGCACGCCGCGGTTCGGCGCGCCTCCAGATGGTCCGTCGCCTCCGTATCCTCCGCGCTGAGCTTGCCGCCGGGGAAGGCCCAGAAACCGCCAAAAAACTTGAGGTGCTGGCCGCGCAGGATGGCGAAGAGGTCGCGTGACCCGGGGCCGCGCGTCAACAGAACGCTGGCGGCGGGCGTGATGACGCTCACGATTTTTTCTCAGATTTTGGCGCGGCTTCGTCCGCGGGCTGCACCGGATTCAGGCCACGTTCGACCGCTTCCAAAAGACGTTCCATCGCGAAGGGCTTGCGAATGTAATCGATGACGCCGAGGTACTCGGCATAGGCTTTGTGCCGACTGCCTTCGTTGGCGGTGATCATGATGATCGGCGGGGCGTCTTTCTTGTCGCGGAAATGTTCGAGGACGGGGTAGCCCCCCTTGCGCGGCATCATCATGTCGAGGATGACGAGGTCGGGCCGCTGCTGATAGATGAGGTTCTGCCCCTGCTGTCCGTCGCGAGCCTGGAGGACCTTGTGTCCGTGCGTCTCCAGGACGGCGCGGATACCGTCGCTCAGTTCGTAGTCGTCGTCAACGATTAGGATGATTTTCTGCTCGGCCATGCTGACGCTCCTTGAGGCGACTGATTCCTGTTGCTGTTCAGGTTAGCAGGCATATGCGACATCTACAAGTTGAATTTCTTCTCGTGCCCAAGCTCCATGATTCCGAGCCCGAGCGCCCACCGAGGGTCCAGGCGTTGTCCCTCGCTGGGCGCTCGAGCTCTGACGACCAGGGCATGAGAAATCACTCCATCGTCTGCAACAATTCCGTCATCTCGCCCGCGGCATGATGGTCGCCGGTTTTCTGCGCGATCGGGATGCCCCGCTCCAGCAGGGCACGGGCCTCGGAGATGCGATTGAGCCTTTGCAGCGCCCGGCCTGCCATGTGGTAGCCCGGCGGATAGTTGGGCGCCACCTGGATCAACTGCTCAAAGCAGTGGACCGCCCCGGCGTCGTCACCCGCGCTGACATGATCCATCGCCAGCATGTAGCGCAACTCCGGATCGTTCGGCTCATCAACGAGCATGGCCTCGATTTGGTCGCGTTTGCTCTTAGCAGTCATGAGGGGCTTCTTTCATAAGTCAGGCAAGCTTTACCGGCTGGAGCAATTCTACGGTTACCAGGCACACAAGAAAACCCGCACAATCGTGGAGCTTTCGCCCCCTTGCCATCTTCGCTGGACGGGAAGGCTCGTCGTCTTTGGCTCTATCCATCGTCGGCAGGGAGCAAGATTCGAAACTGCACCCAGGAAACTTAGGCAAGGTCCAGGCGATGCCGAAAGCATAGTAGTGCATGTGCGCGAAACACACGGGGAAGCACATGCGTCCCAGCCAATCCAGCCGAGTCGAAAAAAGCCAGGACCTGAGGACATCATGAGTTTGCACCACCGATGGTTAATCGCCTTGGGGTCTTTGTGTTGTTGGGCAGTTCTTTGCACAATCCAGGCCCAGGAAGCAATTCAGGGACCGCATCTCTTCACGACCGAAGCCCGCCCGAAAGTCGCCGCGCAACTGACGCGGACCGGCGCGCGCAAGACCGCCGTCGTTGCCGCCATTGAGCGCGTCAAAGGGGCGGTCGTCAATATTCACAGCGAGCGGCTCGCGCCGGGCGGAGCAGGAGACCTCTATCCCTTGCCCGCCGCTCCCCGCAAGCCCATGAACGGCATGGGGACCGGCATTATCATCGATCCTCGTGGCTACATCGTCACCAACCAGCATGTGGTCGATGACGTCACGGCCCTGCGCATCCGTCTATGCGATGGCAGCACGCAAAACGCCGTCGTGGTCGCCAGGCATCCCGAACTCGATCTTGCGATCCTGAAGATTGACGTCTCGACGCCGCTGCCGGTCATGCCGATCGGCACGGCCAGCGACTTAATGGTGGGCGAGACCGTCATCGCGCTCGGCAACGCTTACGGCTACGAGCACACCGTCTCGGTCGGCGTTGTCAGCGCCATCAAGCGCGATGTCAGCCTCAATGAGAGCATGTCGTACAAGCAGCTGATTCAGACCGATGCGAGCATCAATCCCGGCAATTCCGGCGGGCCGCTCGTCAACATCAACGGTGAACTGGTCGGCGTCAACGTCGCAATCCGCGCCGGCGCTCAGGGCATCGGCTTTGCGATTCCGGTCGATCACATGGTCAAATCGGTCAGCGACATGCTGAAGGCGCGGCGGCGCTCCGTCACCTACGATGGCCTGGTGTGCCGCGATATTCTCCAGCAGTCGAGCGACGGCCTGGTACGCAAAGTGATCGTCGATCGCGTCGAGGCCTCGAGCCCTGCAGAGACGGCCGGCCTGAACGCGGGCGATGTGATTCTGAAGGTCGGTGACGTGAGCATCACCTCCGGCATCGATGTCGAGCGAGGCCTGATGGATCGCAAGCAAGGCGACAGCATTGCCGTCGTCGTGCGGCGCGGCGATCAAGAGAAGAGCGTGAAAGTCGCACTGCTGGGCAGCGATCGCCAGGTGCGGCCAGCGGTGGCGTCGGATATCGTCTGGCAGAAACTCGGCATCCAGCTTGCACCCGTGGCCGGCGAATCGGTCACCCGTGTTAACAGCCAACTTCATGGCGGGCTGGAAGTTACCGCGCTCAATCCGGGCGGTATCGCTGCCAGGGCAGGTATCAAAAAGGGAGACATTCTCGTCGGGCTGCACACCTGGGAGACCGTCAACCTCGACAACGTTAGCTACGTGATCGGCCACCCCGACCTGGCGACATTCAATCCGGTGCCGTTTTTTGTTGTGCGATCCGGGCAGATTCGGCAAGGTAAGCTGCCGATGTTGCCGAATTGAATCTCGCGATCTTCGTTTAGCGCCCGCGTGGTGCCACGCGGGCGCTAAACGTAAAACTCTACTTCACATACTGCCGCGGATCGGCGATACCCGCCTCCGCAAATCCCTTTAGCCGCAACAAACACGCATCGCAACGGCCGCAGCCCAACCCGGTCGGCGTCGGGTCGTAGCATGATGTCGTTAGCGTGAAATCCACGCCCAGTTCCAGGCCGCGTCGAATGATCGCGGCTTTTGTCAGGTCAATCAGCGGCGTGTGAATCTTGAACACCCCGCCTTCAACACCCGCCTTGGTCGCCAACCCCGCGAGTTTCTCGAACGCCGCGATATACTCGGGCCGGCAATCGGGGTAGCCCGAATAGTCGAGGGCATTGACGCCGAGAAAGAGGTCCGACGCGCCAAGCGTCTCCGCCCATGCCAGCGCGAACGACAGGAAGATCGTGTTCCGCGCCGGCACATAGGTGACCGGAATGCCATGGGCCATCTCTTCGAGCGGACGGTCATTCGGAACCGGCACATCACTTGTGAGGGCGGAGCCGCCGAACTGGCGCAACTCGATCGGCATCACGACATGGGCGACCACGCCGAACTGCCGCCCGATCTTGCGCGCCGCCTCGATCTCAATGGCGTGGCGCTGGCCGTACGCAATCGTCAGCGCATGGCAGGCGAACCCTTGCTGCTTGGCGATGGCAAGCGTGGTCGTGGAATCGAGTCCGCCGCTCAAGAGAACGACGGCTTTCGGCGTAGGCGGCATCGGTCAACCATTATGGAACAAGTGGGATTAGCGCAGCCTCATCGTTACTGCGGATAATTGTACATCGGACATGCGGCGTGGGTTGGATGCGCCGTTGGAATCGCCAGATTCACGTCCGAGCCACGCGGCGCCAAGCCACGCAGACGCAGGTCCACCGCCTTGCCAGCGTTGCCAACCGGAGTGGAGGAATCGCGTGAATGCAGCAGGCCAGCCAAGAACCGCCCGAAGGGGCGCGAATAAACGAGGGCAACCGAGCTGGGCTTGCTGGCACATATTGCTTGCGCTAAATCGCGGTCTTGCTTCAACACCGGTAGTATTTCTTGCACCTACAGGGGCAAAGACACCGGCGTGAAGTAGCTCATCGGTTGGACCCAGTTCGGGTCCGGCATGAACCACGCAGCCATTGGCTGCGAATCGGCAGTCGGCACGCCCACGTCCCGATTCAGTACACTGCGGACCTCAGCACCCCATCCGAGTTCCCAACGGGATTGCCGTCCCTGTCGCTGCCAAGTGCCGTCAAGTTGAGCGATTCCAGCATGGGTGGCGTAACGTTGCGGCACTTGGCGTTGGCAACAGCCGCCTCGTAACGCACGCCTTCGATCCGATCCAGCCGCAGCGCCGCGATTTCTTTCGCCGCTTACGGTTTAGCGCTCACAAGGCACCATGCGAGCGCTAAGCCACAAAAGAAAGCGTACGCTACTTGGCGTCAAGATCCTTGACCACCAGCCTGTACTTGCCGGTGGAGCCGCCGCTGAAAGTGGTGCAGATGATCGTGTAGTCGCCGGTCTTGGGGGCACGATAGATAATGCGTGCGCTGGGGAAACCGCCGCTATCGTCGTCGGCGGCGACCTGTTCACCTGCTGCGTTTTCCAGGCACAGATAGGAATCGAAGTCGGCGCTGGTCATATCGATCTGATAGTTGCGCCCCTCGATCATCTTGTAGGTATAGGTCTTGCAGTAGCATGTTGGGCGTGCCTTGTCCTTCAGGTCGGCGTTGGTGAGTTCGCCGTTGACGATGACTTCCTTGGGATTGTCGTCCTTCTTGTCCTCTTTCTTCTTGTCGCCGGCTGAAAGATCCGCCTGCAGCAAGCACGCCGCTGCCGCCAGCAGGACCAAAGCCAACTTGCAGTGCAGTTTCATGGGTAGTCCTCGCGGTTTGGGTTATGTGAGTACGCACCGTCGCTCCCAAGCTGGAGCCTGGGAACGAGGTAGCGGGCTGCCGTTACTTGGGATTCGTTTGCTTGACGGTCAAGGTGAACTGGCCGGTATTTTGGCCGCTCAGGCTAGTGGCGATAATCTGGTAGGCGCCGGCCTTCCCCGCCTTGTGGACGATGCGCGAGTTGAGCCCTTCGCCGCCGTCGTCGTCCTCCGCCAGGACATTGCCGTCGGGACCGATGAGATAGAGGTAGGCGTCAAAGGCTCCGCTCACTTGGTCGATCTGATAGGTATTGCCTTCTTCGAGCGTGATTTTGAACTGTTTGTGCAGTTTGTTGTTGTGGCGTTGATCGGTGTTGGCGATATTGCCGGTGTAGGCGGCTTGGCCCTTCTCAGCTTTCAAGACGATCGGCTTGACTTCAATGTTGAGATCCTTGACGATCAACATAAACTTCCCGGTGCTGCCGCCGCCAAGCGACATGGCACAGATGGTGTAATCGCCGGTTGTTGGAGCGCGGTAATTGATGCGAGAATCAAGCATGCCGCCGGAATCGTCATCGGCGACGACCTGATCGCCCTTGGGATTTTCGAGACGCAGGAAGGCATCGAAAGCGCGGCTTTTCAGATCAATCTGATAGGTTCGCCCTTCGATCATCTTGAAGGTGTAGGTCTTGCAAAAACTTTCCGTGAGCACCTTGTCCTTGAGGTCGGCGTTCGTCAATTCACCATTGACAATGACATCCTTGGCCGGCTCGGGTTTCTTGTCAGTTGTCTTTTTTTCGTCGGCCCCCGACGACGCTTGCCAGGCCAAACATCCCGCCGCCACCAACACCAGCGCCATGCTGTAACGTAACTTCATCGAACGACCTCCTTTTAATCTTCGATTGATTCCTCGTCCGACCTGATCGCCGACCCATGGAAATCGGTTTTTGAAGGCGACAATCAAGACATGTACGAATAGTTTACCGTTGTAGTCAGCCAAGAACAATACGCTTTTGCCACGTTTCACGAACCTTTCACGATTTTCAGGCGTCGGTTTGTCAAGCGTTTCGTGATCTGATAGGATGCGGGATACCTGAGCCGCTCGCCGTTTAGCGTCCACCGGACGCCGTGCGAACGCAAAGCCGCAAGCGGCCGATTGGAAATTCAATGCGTACCTTCATCCGTATCATCTCCGGAACCTTGCGCGGCCGCAAGGTCGGCTGCACCGTTACCGAATCGTTGCGGCCGACGCCGCAGATGGTGCGTGAGGCCTTTTTCAGCATCCTGGGCAACGCGATTCCGAATCGCGTTTTCGTCGATATCTTCGCCGGCACTGGCGTCGTCGGCATGGAAGCGATGAGCCGGGGAGCGACGCAAACGCTATTCATCGAGCGCGACGCCCAGTTTGCCAAGGACATCGAGTCGCACCTGCGCACGTTCGAACTCATGCGGCAATCAAAGCTTTATCGCACCGATTCCTACCGCTGGATCGCCGCCTGGGTCGCGCCGAAGGAGCCGGTGAACGTTTTCTTGAGCCCGCCGTTTGTCGATCTCACGGAACGCACGGACGTATTGTTCGAGGCCCTTCAACAGCTGCAAGCCAAGGTCGCCGAGGATTCGGTGATCGTGGTGCAGACCGAGACCGGCTCCCCGCTCGATGACGCTCTGCCCGATTGGGAACGGCGCAAGTATGGCCGTAATGAGCTGCTGATCTGGCAGCGCGAAATTCAGAACTTGTCCACGAAGGACACCAAGGGCCACGAAGGGGAAGAAGAAGCGGCCATTTAAGTCTTCTATCGACATGGCATCGAGAAACAATTCCTCAACCTGCAGCGGCCAACCGATTCCTTCCCCTATTCCCTTCGTGCCCTTGGTGCCCTTCGTGGATGATTCTCCATTATCATGACCGAACGCGAGTTCGCCATCTCTGTTGTCAAGCTGCTGCAAGACGCCGGCCATCAGGCCCTCTGGGCCGGCGGGTGCGTGCGCGATGAATTGCTCGGACTTACGCCGAAGGACTACGACGTTGCCTCCAACGCGGTCCCGGAGGCGGTGCAAAACTTGTTTCGCCGGACGATTGCCATCGGCGCCACCTTCGGCGTCGTCGAAGTGCTTGGCCCGCGCGAGAACGGCAACAATCTCAAGGTTCAAGTCGCGACCTTTCGCACCGACGGCGGCTACTCCGACGGCCGGCGGCCCGATCAGGTGGTCTTCGCCTCGGCCCGCGAGGATGCCCTGCGCCGCGATTTCACCGTCAACGGCATGTTCTTCGATCCTATCAAGGGCGAACTTCACGACTTCGTCGGCGGACAGAACGACCTGCATGCACGCATCCTCCGTGCCATCGGCGACCCGGCCGTGCGTTTTCAAGAAGACAAGCTGCGCCTCTTGCGGGCCGTGCGCATCGCCACACGCTTCGAATTGGCGATCGAGCCGCAGACACAAACAGCCATCCAAGCGATGGCGAGCCAACTGCCGGTTGTAAGCGCCGAGCGTATTGCTGAGGAACTGCGGCAACTTCTGGTGCACTCTCGCCGGGTCCGTGGCCTGAATCTCCTGATGGACCTGGGATTGGCCGAGCCGGTGCTGCCGGAGATCGTGCCGATGAAGGGACTGCCGGACAAGCCCACCGGCGATCTGTGGGACCACGTAATGCGCGTGCTGGATTTGATCGGCCCTGACGCGTCGTTCCCATTGGCGATGGCCACGCTCTTACACGACATCGGCAAGCCGCCGACGGCAAATCGCACAGCGGACCGTTACACCTTCTATCACCACGAGCACGTCGGCGCGCGCATGGCCGACGAGATCGCACTAAGGCTAAAACTCTCGAACGCCGAGCGAGAGCGGATCGTCTGGCTCGTCGAGAAACACCAGTACCTGGCCGACGCCAAGAAGATGCGGCCCAGCAAGCTCAAAGTGATCCTGAGCGATCCGGGCATCCACGAACTGCTCGCGCTGCACCGAGCCGACGCGCTGGCGACGCCCAAGAGCATTGAACATGTTGAATACTGCGAACAATTGCTGCACCAGTGGTCGCCGCAAGATCTGAACCCACCGCCACTGGTGACGGGGCACGACCTGATGCAGACGGGCATCCAGCCAGGGCCGCGCTACAAGGAATTGCTGGATGCAGTGCGCGAGGCTCAGTTGGATGGGACGATCAAGACACGCGAAGAAGGACTAGAGTTGGTGCGGCGGCTGGCAGGTCCATCGTAATCTGCCGCAAGGAGTGTCATCATGCCTCGAATGATCATCTGGGCTGCGATTGGCGCGATCGTCGGATTTCTCGTATTCTGTGCGATGTTCCAGATGGCTTGGCCGCACGGTGGTCCGGATCGTGGGGTAAATCTCGTCTTTTCGATCATGGGAGCGCTACCCGTAGCCGCGATCTGCGCGGTCTTCAGTGCGGTTGGGACGATCAAAGAAAACCTGGATGAGATCCGCCGAGAAATAATGCGTTTGCAGAGGATCGAGGAGTTAATCACGATCCAAGAAAGGCCATCCACGCAATTCAAGTCTGGACCACCGGAACGCGGTCCAAGTTAGGGAATCGGCCCCGCGGGCCCCTTCAGCGTTGGCCGCGGCGGGAAGCGGTAGCCATCGAGCTTTTCCGGGAAGCCCTTCGGGTCATTGGCGTGGTTGTGGTTGAGCGCCTTGGCGGCGACCTCGCGGATCGAGGCGTGATTCTCCTTCCACAGGAATCGATAGACCTCGATCTCGTCCTTGAGGGCGATAAACTTTTCGCCCTTGGTCCGATCGATCTTGGGGAACGGCCCCACGCCGACACGGGCCTCGAATTTTTCGATGCCGGCGAAGAAATCGACAAACTCCTTGTTCGAAGCCGCGGTCTCGTCCTTGAAAGCGAGCACCATGGCGTGGCCAAGCCTGCCCAGAAAGCGGTAGGCGGGAACGTTGCGCTCCGGCTTGCGGATATCCTGGAAGTGGTCGTCGGCTTCCTTGAGCTGGCGGTACTTGAGATAGAAAAGCCCCATATCGGTGCACGCTTTCAGGCCGGAGACCACGTCGAGCTGACTTTCCGGTTTGAGGTTCTCCTCGACGCGTTGCCGCAATTCCTTCTCGCGCTCCTTCAGGGTGGGCTTCTTTTCCTTGGCGACAGGGTCCGCGGGCTTGACCTGTCCAATCGCTTGCGCTGGGGGCTGGTTTTGATACCAGCCAGCGGTCAGCCCGATCGCCAGAGCCAAGAGCACGGCCCCGGTCAAGATGGTTCGTACCCGCCAGGGGCGCTCTCTTCGATCTGTTACGGCAGTCGCCGCGCCGAAAGGTTGGGTGGCGATGTTGCGAAGAGCCTCGGCTGGCGAGCCGATGAACGACGAGGAAATCGAGATCGCCGCCACGGCGCCGAGGTTCAACGTTTCGCGCAGGCGATTGATGTCGCGCCGGATTTCGCGAGCGTTCTGATAGCGTTCCTCCGGTTTCTTCGCCATCATCTTCTGAATGATCGCACACAAGTCGGCGGGCAGATCCGGGCGGATTTCACTCAAGGGCTCTGGATCCTTGTGGACGTGCTGATAGGCGACCTCGATCGGCGAGTTGCCCTTGAACGGCGGCGTGCCGGCGAACATGTGGTAGCAGGTGACACCGAACGAGTAGATGTCGGTACGCGTATCGACGGTCTTGCATTCGACCTGCTCGGGGCTCATGTAGAGCGGAGTCCCCATCGTCACTTGACTCTGCGTGATCGATTGCTGCGATTCTTCGGCAAAGCAGCGTGACAGGCCGAAGTCGGCAACCTTCACCTCGCCCTTTTTCGTCAGCAGGATGTTCTCCGGCTTGACGTCGCGATGAATGATGCCGAGCTCGCTCGCACGCTGCAAGGCCGCCGCAACCTGGGCCATGATGTGCAAACCAAGGGATAGCTCGGGCGTCCCTTTTTTCTCGAGGTACTCGCGCAGGTTCTTGCCTTCGACATATTCGAGTGCGATGTAGTTGATGCCGTTGGCCTGGCCGATGGTGTAGATCTGCACGATGTTGGCGTGCGTGGCGCGGGCGACATTCTCGGCCTCGGCCTTGAAACGCAAGAGCGAACGCTCGTTGGAAGCGAGCTCGGGGTGCAGCAGCTTCAGCGCAACCTTGCGTTTGAGTGAGGTTTGTTCGGCGAGATAGACCTGCCCCATGCCGCCGCGGCCGATGCGGTACATCAGGCGAAATTCCCCCAGCACCTGTCCGGTCCAATCGACCTCGTCGGCGAGGTTGGCGGTAGGTGCGGCCAATCGATCAGTGGGTTGGATCGCGTTGTCCATCGCGGCTTTCGCTGAAAAAGAACCACCCCACGGGGGACCCGGGGAAAGAAAAGAGGATTGGAAGCCGCGGCATTCATTGTGATTTCCGCGGATCCCCGGCGAGGCCCCAGTTTTTCTCTGCGACCTGTACGATCGCGGCATAGCCAGGGTTCGTTGCTTTCACTCCCCGTGTCCTCGTGGTTCATCCTATTTCCGTTGCAGCAGATCGGGGAGTTGAATCTGGCTGCAAGTCGTGTTGGCGTGCCCGGTGTAGAGGAAGTTTCCGTCGGCGGAAAACGCGACGCTGGTGACCTGGCTTTCCATTTCGAGGGCGACCTGTTCGCGCCCCTTGGCGTCCCAGATGCGCAAGGTCAGGTCTTCACTGCCAGAGGCGAGCCAGTTGCCATCGGGGCTAAAAGCAAGGCAATTGACGGGGCCATCGTGACCGACAAGTTCCTGCAGAAGTTGTTTGAGATGCAGATCCCAGGTGAAGATGGAACGATCGAGGGTCGTGGTGGCGAGGATATCACCGGAAGGATGAACAGCTAGGGCCGTCGTGCCATCCAGGAAGGTGGTGATTTCGACCCGCTGGTCGATGTTCCAGATGCTGATTTGGCCATCGTTGCCGGTCGTCGTCGTCGCCAGCGCATCGACGCCGCCGATCACGACTTGCTTGTTGTCCGGGTGAAAAGCGACTGCTTCGATGGAACAACCGTCGAGTGCATCCGGGATAAGCAAGATCGGCTCACCGTCGGCGACGCGCCAGACGATGGCAGAGAGGCCTTCGCGGGCGGCGGAAACCAGGAGCGAAGAATCGCCACTGAACGCGATGGTTGTGATGGGGGCATCGGCCAGATCTTCCCAGTCGGCGATGAACTTCCCGGTGGCATCGTAGAGCCGAATGCGCTTGCCGATGGAACTGGTGATCCACTTGCCGTCTGGGCTGAAGGCGATGGCGTTGATCGGATCGGCGGAATCTAGCGTGGTGATCGGCTGCCGCGAGGAGGTATTCCAGACGCGGACCATGCTCCCGCCGCCGTTGGTGAGCAGCTTGGCGCCATCGGCATGGACCGACACCGAAGTCTTGGCGACCGGGCGTGGGCCAAGGTCGGCGTAAGACTTGCCGGTTTCTGGATTCCACAGATGCAGGATGCGATCGCCGTTACAGGCAAGGTATTTGCCGTCCGGGCTGAAGGCGAGCGAACGCAATTCGGCCTCGGGGACCTTGAGCTTGTGGACCGTCTTCTTCGTGGTAAAGTCCCACACGTGAATAGTGTGCGTTGAATCGGCACAGGCCAGCCAGCGCCCGTCGCGGCTGAAGGCGAGCGCGTTGACCTGGGTGCCGTGCGTATTCAGCAGGATAACGGGCTGCAGCGTGTCGGCGTCCCACACGCGGGCGGTCGTGTCCCAACCGGCGGAGACAAGGAACTTGCTGCTCGGATGCCAGGCGAGCGCCGGAATACGATCGGTATGGCCCGACAGACAGCCAATGTACTTGCCTGTGACAAGGTCCCAGACAGTGACCTGCTTGTCTTCGCTGGCCGCGGCAAGCTTTTTGCCGTCGGGGCTGATCGCCAACGCGCTGATCGCTTTCTTGTGGTAGGCGAAGCCCTTTTCGAAGACCGGATGATGGCCCGGCGCATCGAAGTAGTGAATGGCCCCATCGTCGTCGCCCGTCGCGATGAAACTCGAATCGGGATGAAACGCCAGGGCCGTTATCCAGCAATGCTGCGGGATCGACGTCAACAATTGCCCGGCGACCGCGTCCCAGATGACCAGTTCGTCGCTGGCGGAGGCGAGCACGCGGCCGTCGGCGCTGAATGCCCACAGCGTTTCCATGTCGCTCAATGGCGTGCAATCGAGCTGCTCACCGGAAGCCGGATTCCACTTCCGCAAAATGCCGAGTTCCTCGACGGAATAGAGCCAGCCGTCCTTGCCGAAGGCTACCAGTAGCACGTCGCCATCGGTACGGAGCTTGGACTCGCCGAAGGTAAACTTGTTCTTGAACGGTTGTTGCGCGATCGTGGCGGTGGTCATGCGAGCGTCACCGGAGCATAGAATGATTTTAACCAACCAGCCCCACGCGCAAGCGTGGGGATCGGCTCGTCCGGGGCATGAACCCCCACGCTTGCGCGCGGGGCTGGCAGGTAAATTTTACAACACTTTCGCCCCCCCCGCGGTGGGAATGGGCACAAACTTGAGGAAATCTTGGCCGGAGTTCGCTTAGGTGATTGTATTGTACCGCAAAGCTGGCAGAAACGCCACAAGCTACCTGGCCCGTAAATTGGAAAGAATCTATCCCATGGGAGAATTAGACTACATCCGCTGGATCCGCCAGCAAACCCCATCTTGCCCGCGCATCCTCATCGGGCCGGGGGATGATTGCGCGGTCGTCGGCACGACGACCGGACGGCCGATGCTCGTGACGACGGACATGCTGATGGAGGGAGTCGACTTCATCCTTGCCGAAGTTGGCCCACGCCGCGTTGGCCGCAAGGCGATGGCTGCCAACCTGAGCGACATCGCAGCGATGGGGGGCAAGCCGATCGCGGCTTTCGTCAGCGTCGCTTTATCGGAAGCCCAGGGACGGCCGTCCCTGGGCTTTGCCGAGGAACTCTACGCCGGCCTGCGCGAGATGGCGGATCGTTTTGACACTTCAATACCCGGCGGCGACACCAACACCTGGACCGGCGGGCTCGTGATCAATGTGACACTCCTGGGCGATCCAGGGCCGCAAGGGACGATCCGTCGCCAGGGCGCCAGGCCAGGCGATTGGCTCGTCGTCACCGGCCCCCTGGGCGGCAGCATCCTCGGTAAACACCTCGATTTCACGCCGCGCGTCAAGGAGGCCCTGCTCCTTCAGCAGCATGCTCCCATTCACGCCATGATCGACATCAGCGACGGGCTTGCCGCGGACACGTTCCACATTTGCGAGGAGAGCGGCTGTGGCGCCGTGCTGTTTGCCGACGGGATTCCGATCAGCGAGGCGGCCTTGAGAATGAGCGACGGCAAGACGCCGTTGGATCACGCCCTCAGTGACGGCGAAGACTTCGAGCTGGCGTTTGCGGTCGATCCAGGCGACGGGGCCCGCTTGCTAAAATCGCAGCCCATCGATGGAATCACGCTGGCGCACGCCGGCGAATTCATCACCGAACGCGTGCTGCTGCTGGAAGAAGCCGGCCAGCGCCGCTGCATCGAGCCACGCGGGTACACACATCGATTTTCCTGAGCCGCATTCTATGTTCCCGTCCTCCTCGCCTTAGCGCCAGCGAGGGGCATTACGCGGCCCTTCGCTGGCGCTAAGGCTCGGATAAATCCACTCTGGCAACAAGGGCAATTCAGCGAAACTTTGCGGGTGGGCGAAGAAAAAAGCGAAAAAAGCATTACAGAGAAAGGGAATTTTTTCGGGAGTTTGCGGAGGATTCAGCCGATGCTAGTTGTGCTGAATACGGCGCTCGCGCCAAGACAAGAACGCCGATTAGCGACAAAACACGCATGGAAGTGCCGTCAGGCCAGCCGATGCAAGCGGGTCTTTGCGTCAAGGATCGGGCGTTTGCGTCACGGGTTCGGCACGGTTTCGGGGTCACCCTCTAAAGGAGTCGCAATGAAACGTTTCGCATGTCTTTTGGTCGCCTGCATGGGCATGGCGATGGCGACGGCTGAATCGGCAAACGCGGACTGGGGCAGCGCGCACTACGGCGGCTATCAACCGTGGTGGAACATCTTCGCCAAGCGCAATCCCTACATGAGCGTTGAAGAAGAACGCCTGCAGCGATTCTGGCACGATTACTACGACGCCCTACGCCGCTATTATGGCATGCTCGACCGCATCGACTGGGTCGCGTACTACAAGAACCATGGCTACCAGATCAACACCGGCATGGGCGGCCCAGGCGGCGGCTCACAGCGAGTTCAGTTCGCGCCGGTCTTCGTCAGCCCGACCATGAACTGGGCGGTCCCGAACCAGACGCTGTCCGGCGCTCCCAGCGGTCCTGGCTTCCCGCCTCCGGGCGCGTTCCAAAGCTTCCCGACCTACGGCGGCGGCCCCATGCCCGGCGGTTTCGGCGGCCCCATGCCCGGCGGTTTCGGCGGCCCCATGCCCGGCGGTTTCCCCGGCGGCGGCGGTCCGGGCATGATGCCCACCGGCTACTAGAATTCCAACGCTTGAAGTCCATTCCGGCAACTCGCTTGACTAGTACGTCAAGCGAGTTGTTTCTTTTTTTCCGAGTGTGGCTTCGCGCTCGTGTGGCGCCTTGCCAGCGTCGGCAAGCTCTCACTTCTTTTCCAATGCCCTCACGTCGCGCACCAGAAACGGTATCTCCAGCGGCACCGTGCGCGCCGCCTTCGTCATCACCAGCGTCAGATCATTGGTATTCACGCCAGGAATCGCAAACCGCAAGACCGCGTCATAGCTTTTACCGGCCTCGATTTGCTCATAGCGTGACTGCACCAGCTTGGCCTTCTGGCCAGCGGGACCGACCAGTTCCAGGCGTTCCAGTGCCACGTCCATCGGCCCACGCACGGCGGTCAGCCCAGGCCGAATGCGGATGATCTTTTCCTCCAGCGTCTGCGGCGTCAGGCTCTCCAGATGATCCAGCCGCAGCCGCAGGTGGACCTCGCCGTCATCCGCCACTTCTGCTTCCAGGACTTTCACGGTAATCCCTTGATGGCCGCGCATTTGCTTGCCGGCGGCCTTGAGTACCTGCGGCATCTCCAGCATGCGACGCCGGACCGTGACGTCCACGCGGACCCGGCCATGCACTTCCTTGAGCGAACACGGCGGCCCCTGCCACGCGATCGCCTTGAGCTGCACCAAACCGCCGTACTGGATTTCGCCCACATAAGCGGCCAGGAGGTTGGCAACCTGAACGGAACCCGGAGTCGGATACAGGCGATTCGACGTCACCGACCGCTCGCGACCTTCGTCATCAACGACCTTCGTAATCTCCACTTTTGCAATCGCTGCAAGCTCAAGACGCGGCTCCGCACGCACTTCGACAGCGAAAATCCCGTGCGGGGCCGATGGATCGCCAAACTCGTCCAGCGAATGCCATCTCACGCGGACACGGATACTGTTGCGGTCATCCACCGAGTAAGCATCGTGGGAAGGCGTAGCGTTGAAATTAAGCTGCGGGGCCCAGGGCACGGCCGGAATGGTGATTTCCGCTCGCTCGAGTTTGCCGCGCAATTGTTGCGATTCCTCTTCGCCAATCGGCTTCACCTTGGCAGTTGGGAGCGCGTAGTCGCTTTCCGCCAGCTTCGCCGCGACACGGAATTTTCCCCATGCTTGCCAATAAGGCATGACGCCGGTATCAAGCGTGATGCGCTCGCTTCTTGAAGTGTTGCCCAGGTTGAGACCGGTCTGTTTTTCCACTTCGCGCACGGCATCGCTGACGGGAAGGTCGTCGATACGCAACCGGACGGATGTCGGGGTCACCAGCGCAGCTAACATCGTCAAGTCTTCGATTCGCTCCATGAGCTGCAAGGACCGCCGCCGGGTCTCGAGGTCCGCGGCCGCAAGCGCCTTTTCGAGCGCAGGCAGCGCGGCTTTTCCCAGTAGTTCAAGCTTCCTGGCTGCCTGCACGCGCTCCGCATAGTTGCGGCTGCCGAGTTTGGCCACGAGGTCCGCAGCCGATTCCTGCGCTTGAACGGGCGCAAGCCAACCAAGAATCACGAGGGCGATCCAGGAGATGGTGAAATGTTTCATTTTTCCGAGCCGGAAGCGTAAGCGACGAAAGCATCCCCGTGTTTGCCGACCGGGCCAGGCATTCGACGAGTCTCGCGCTCGTCTTGTTCCCAATAAAAAAGCCCACGGGAAACCCGTGAGCTTGTTTATCTGCATTGCACACTCTCACGGCAGCGGCAGGTTCTCGAAACGAAACGGCACGCTGATGGTGTAGGTACGTGTGCCAAATAGCGCCAGCTCGCGTGGCTCGGTCTGGCCGGGGTTCGGCGAGAATACCATCGTCGCGCTGCGCGTCGAGGAGCCGTTGACAAAGTTGAAGCTGTCGTTCGTAGGATTGGCGACGCGGAACTTTTGGCCCTTGGCGTCGAGGAGGTCGGGGAGGTCTCTGCCGTTGCCGCCGCCGTTGACGCGCACGCCGTTGGGGCCGATGACCATGCCGCCGCCGTTGATGATGACGTTGCCGCGGATGATGACGCCGCCGTTGCCGTTCATGATGATGTTGCCACCGAAGGGGTTCGGCGTAAGATTTTCCATGCTGACTTGCACTTCGATCTCCCCGTTTTGCCGCTTGTTGACGGCGCCGACCTTCATGCTTCCGCCATTGGCGCCGGCCACGGATTTACCCGACGCCTCCATCACATTGTCGATCTTGGCAAGCAGGACATTCTGCAGATCGAGCTGTAGCCCGAGTTTGCCGGCAAGTTCCTTGAGTTGTTTGGCGGCCTGTTCGCCTTCCTTGACGCGAAGTTGCGTGACACGCGTTGATTGCGGCGGCATTCCTCCCAGATCCGTGAAGATCATGTCGTCGTGGGCCATTCGCACATCGCTCGGATTCGCCTTGGGCAGGTCTAGCGATTCCGCCAGCCGCTTGCCTTGCTGATCGACGACCTTGGCGAGCACCGGTCGGCCGATGACGCTGCTGTTCTGCAAGCGCGGTTCGACGCTGACGATGAATTGCAGGTTCAACTCTTTGGCCGCCGCATCGCGGCTGATGCGTAATTCGGTCCGGACGGCGCCGGAGTGGCTGACGAGCGATTTCTCCTTGCCGCGATTGGTGACGATGATCGGACCAGTGGGCTGCATCGGTTGCGGCATCGGCGTCGGCAGTCCACGCATGATCCGGCCGCCTTTGCCGCCTTGGTAATACATCGGTTGATCGATCGACGTCGCCTGATTGACTCGCTCCATCAAACCGGCTTGCTCGCACATCTGGTCGAACGCCTGCCAGAACGATGTCCTCCCGGTATCCAGGCTAATTCTCTTATCAGCCAATCTCGTGGCATCGCCCTGAAACTGGATGGGATAGCCGCTGACGGTCGCTAACTCCGTAATCGCTTGTTGCACACTGACGTCTTTTAGTTTGAGATGGACTTCTTTGGGGGCAAGCACCTGCCGGGTTAGCTGTTGTTCCTCGGCCCGGCGAATCAGCTCGACGATGCGGCGTGTCGTCTCCACATCAGCAGATACACGCGCGCGGCGTAGATGGTCAAGCGCCATCGGGCCAAAAAACTCGATGTTCTTGAACGCCGATTGGCGCATCGCGAAGGAGGAATTCCCCAGCTCCGATATGAGCTGTCTGATGCCGTGGGAGAAGTAGTAATCCGGCTGGAGCTGCCCGTGGGAGGCCGAACCAGCGGCTAACAGCAGAGTAATTGCGAGAATCCATCGTCGAGCGTTCATGCCGGCCTCCGCGTCATCGAGGTCAGGGCGATTTCCAATCAATCGGCCATTATCACAGATTTGGTGAACAATGCAAGCGATTTCCGCCTGGAGCAGAATCGCCCGGGCGGAACAATCCATCCAATTAGCCTGCCGATCAACCGCGATCGTATGGGAACGGGAATCGACATCACCAACGCTCCCTGACGGTTGCGGCTCGTTACGGACATCACTTCTTGATCGATATCAAAATCGGCACGCTCGAATAATGCAGCTTGACGACAAAGTTGACCGACACATTGGCGAGCACGCTGATCGGCACGTTGTCGATCGGCTCCGCATTTGGAGCGGCCTTGATGGTGATGAAGCCCTTGCTGCCATTGCCCAGCAGCGTCTTGCTCTTGCCCCCGACGATCGTGACGCCCGGCGGCAGCGGGTTGCCCATCACGGAGCCGAGGTGCTGCAAGAGGATGTCGAGAAAAACTCCCTTGTCGTAATCGCCGCGGCGCTCCAGGGTCACCTCGATCTTGATTTCCTCGCCAGGCTTCAGCGTGATGTTGGTGGTGCTGACTTCGACCTTGAGGATATCCGATGGCGACGTCACCGCCACCGCCTGCATGTTGACATCGAACCGTCCGCGGCCGCCGCCTGGAAGATAGATCTCCTGATTGGGCGTCACGCCGCGCACCAACGTCTCCTCCTTGCCATCCGGCATTTTGGCCTTGGCGGTGCCGACGATCTCGACCTTCGCCGCCGTCAGTGTCGCGTCCGGAGCGGCCGTCAACACGATCAAGCCTTGCGTCATCGTCGCCGGTATCGTCAGCGCGCTGGCGGTGATCTCCTTCGGCAATCCCTTGCTCGCGATCTCGACCGGCCCGGTGAAGCCATGCTGGCGAACCACATGCACGTACCACGCGGTACTCGACCCCGGACCGATCATCGCCTTGTCGGGATCACAGCGCACGGTGAAGTCCGGCAGCGCCCAGTCGGCCTCGACGTTGTAGACGGCCGACTCGGAGCCTTTACTGTTCAGATCGCGCACGCGCAGGACAAGATCGCCGTCGGTCGCCGGCGTGAAGACGAGCGATGCCTCCAGCCCATGAGTCGTATCGTTGGAGGCGATGACGAGCCCCTTGGGCGTCATGATTTCGAGGATGCCATGTAGCGAGGAATTGAGCAATGTGCCGAACCGACGCGCCTTCAACTCGAAGCGGATTGGTTTGCCCTTCTTCGCGTCGAAGACATAGTGATCGATATCGCGTTTCTTGCCGATCCTACCGTTGATTCCGATCGGCAGCGTCACGCGGTTCGCCTTCTCTGGCTCGTCGTTCGGCTCGAGTTCGCTGAACTGCGTCAACTTGCTGACGATGAACGTCGCCGGGTTCGTTTTCTTGCCGCCAACGTCGAGCTGGATTTGCTGGACGCCGAAGGTGCCGGGAATCGCCAGCTTAACTTTTTCCTGTGCGGCACGCGCCGAGCCGATCGGTTCGACGTCGATCACCTGGCCGGGATTGCCCGCCATCGGGAAGACGTGCGAGATGTACGGCTGATTCGTCGCCACGATGGCGTAAACCCAGCGCGGGTCGCCATCGTAGGTTGATTCACGCACTTGCAGGACATACGTGCCGGTCTTGGGAATCTTGTAGGACAGCATCGGATCGGCGAAGAAGAACGTGTCGTTTGCAGCCAGCTCGCGGCCGTCGCTATCGAGCAAGGTAAGCATCGGCTTGGCGTGCTTTTGCAGGTCGTGGATCTTGTCCTGCAGGCGAGCGCAGAACATTTCAAACGTGACAGTCTCCCCCTCCTTCGCCTCGAACTTGAAGTAATCGAGATCCTCGACGACTTCGAGTTTGCCGGCCAGGACGCAGGGCAACTTGACGGCCTGCGCTTGTGCCGGGGTGTTGTTGTTCAGCGATTCCATCACGACGGGGTCATCGACGATGACGAGTTGACCGACCGAGGACAAACCAATTGAGGTCGCGATGCGGAATTCGCGCACGCTCAGCCGCGCGTCCTTGGCGACCGTTACCTTCATCTTGACGCTCTTGATCACGGCATTCGGCACCGGCGGCGGGCTGGTGACTTCGGCGGTGATGCCGTCGCCCTCGAAGAGCGCCTTGTAGGCGCCGGCGAAATTCATTTGGCCATCGACCGAAATCTCCGTTGTCGTGCCACGCTGGAGCGCCACAGGATAAGCGTGCGTGACCATCGGAAACGAGGTCTGGGCGAGCACTGGACTCGCCGTCAGGAACGCGACTAGAATGGCGGATGACATGAATCTCATCGATCTGATCCTTTCATCTCTCATAGCTCACGCAAAGCCGCAAAGGCGCAAATTGTGAAATTCTTCGCGACTTTGCGCCTTGGCGTGAGATCTTATTTCTTGAGAAAAACAGGTGTGGGCACCGCCTCGCCGCGAATCGCACGAGCAACCTGGGCCGGCTGGCGCAACACGCTCCATACGGCATCGACCTTCGCTTCCTGCCCACTCACGCGCCAGCGCGATTGCGCGATGAACTTGTCGGCGCCCGTCGCATACCCTTCCGGCGTCAACGCCAGCCAATCGAGCGAGTCGCTTTCGCCGGCCAGCCCAAGTAGAGTTACTAGATGCCGGCCGCTGGCTTCGTCCCACACCCGGACCAGACCATCGAAACTGCCCGAGGCAACCAGCTTGTTGTTGGCGATGATCGCAACGCAGTACGCGCTCGATCCAACTGGGAACGCCTTGACGAGCGTGCCCGCGGTGCCGTCCCAGGAGCGCACGGTGCGATCGGCGCCAGCGGAGATGATGCGTTTTCCGTCTTTCGAGAATGCCAACTCGTGCGTCGCGATGCCGTGGCCGCCCTGGAGCTTGATCCGTTCGCCGGTTTGCGTGTTCCACCAGTAGATACTCGCTTCGAAGCCCGAGGAGATCACCGACTTGCCGTCCGGGTGAAACGCAACGGCCATGATGTCCTGCTCCATGCCGCTGAAGGTGAAGACGCTCTTGCCAGTCTCGATATCGATCAGCGCCACCGTACGATCTTTGCTCGCGGACACCAGGCGTTTCCCATCCGGGCTGAACGCGACGGCATACACAAAATCAGAATGGTGATGGAATTCTTTGAGCAAGGCAGAGGTTGCAACGTCCCATAGTCTTACCGAATGGTCAAAACTGGCCGACGCCAGTTGCTTGCCGTCTTGGGTGAATGCCAGAGAAAAGACGACATCATCATGGCCGCGCAAGGTTGCGAGCAGCTTCCAATCTGTCGTCTGATAGAGGCGCAGATCCCCCTTGGCCGAGGGCTGTCCGCCGCCGACCGCGAGGATGTCCCCCTTCGGCGAGAAGCGGAGATCGTTGACAGCGCCGAGGACGTTCGTGAGCAATTTGACCGGCTTGGCTTCGTTAAGGTCCCAGATTACGATCTGGCCGTAGCTCCCCGCCGCAAGCAACTTGTTGTCCGGACTGAAGGCGACGGCGGTGACCGGTGCGAGCGGCCCAATCTTCATTACCAGGTCGAGCTTGCCGGCCACCTTGGGGCCCGCGAATCCCGCGGGTAAGATCGCACCGGTCGGCAGGACAACGTCGAGCTTGCGCGTAAGCGTCTTCTTCGTCGGCCCAACCGCGACTTCCAGCGGCGGCGTGCCTTCCTTGGCGCCGGCATCGATCCAGCGCTTCACCAGCTCGGTCTTTTCCTTCGACAGCGCATCCGATTCGAGCGGCATGCGCCGTTTGACGTCAGATGTTACCAGCAATTCGTGGAGCAGGCTCTTATCGCTCTTGCCTGGCGTGACGACAGATTGCCGAGAGCCTTTCTTGACTGCCTCGAACGTGTCGAGAGCCAGGCCGCCGGATGCCTCGACCTTGTTCAGGTTCTTCGTGCTGTGGCAAGCGGTGCAATGCTTGCGGAAAATCGGGCGGATGTCCTGCCAGTAGGTGAGGTCAGTTTGCGCGGACGCCGGCATCGTGACCAACAACAGCAATAGGATTGACAACCAGCGCATGGCAACTTCCATCTTCGTTTAGCGCCCGCGTGGCGCCACGCGGGCGCTAAACGAAGAAAGCAGGTGAATCAATGATTGAACAAAAACTCCCGCGAATTCAACAGCACCCACAGCACATCCTGCAAGCCCTCGCGCGGCGTCGGCGATTCGCGGATGAACCGCTGGGATCGCTCAACCTCGTCGGCATTTGGCAACCGTGACAGTGTCACCAAATACATCTCCTCGACAATCTGATCATTCGTTTTCTTCGCCTTGAGCAGCGTTTCGAGCCTGCCTGTCGGGGCGCCGATCTTCTTGTTGAGCGCATCGCCGTGGAGGAAGTGCATCGCCTGCGCAATGTTCGGCTGCGTCGTCCGCTCGCATTCGCAGGTGATCTGACGAGCCGGTCGCCCGAAAACGTCGAGCAGGTACGACTTCACGGACGTGTCCGGCAACTGAATCGCGCGCGTGCCCAGCGGCAGGCCCGCGTACTTCTCCCGCGTGCCGGTGGCGAAGTCGAGCGCGTCGGCCATCTGTTCGGCCGAGAGTCGGCGAACCGTGTAACGCGTATAGTGGACATTTTGGATGTCGAGTTCATTGCTCGGTATCTTGATCGAGCTGAGTTGATAGGCACGGGAGTTCATGATCGTTTTCAGCAAATGCCGCAGGCTGTACTTGTTCTTGACGAAGTCCGCCGCTAGCGCATCGAGCAGTTCCGGGTTGCTGGCCGGATTGGTCGCACGCATGTCGTCGATCGGTTCGACCAGGCCGCGGCCCATCATGTAGCCCCAGAAACGATTGACTATGTTCCTGGCGAAGAACGGATTGTCCGCCGCCGTCATCCACTCGCCGAGTTTGACGCGGCGATCGATCGGGTCGTTCATGTCGACGCCGTCGAGCGGGCGCGACTTGACGACGCCTCCTTTGCGCGGATGCGTTTGTTCGCCGACCGATTTCAGGTAGACGACCCGCTCGCGGCCAAAGATGCCGAACTCCTGGCTCCCCTTCGTGCCGAGGCGAACAAAGAAGGCGGCCATGCTGTAGTAATCGTCCTGGCTCCACTTCTCGAACGGATGGTGATGGCACTTTGCACAACCGATACGAACGCCGAGGAAAAGCTGCGAAGTCGTCTCGGCCCAATCCGCCGGAGTGTTGCCGACGATGAAGAAATTCGCGGGGCCTTCGGTGTAGGTGCTGCCTTCGGCGGTAACGATATCGCGCACCATCTCGTCGATCGGCTTGTTGTCGCGGAGATTGCCTCGCACCCAATTGTGGAAGCTCCACATGCCTCGCTCATTGAGGGCATCGCGATTGATGCGTAACAGGTCGCCCCACTTGAGGGCCCAAAAATCGACGAACTCGGAGCGATTCAAGACATTGTCGATCGCCTTGGCTCGCTTGTCGGGTGATTTGTCGGCGAGGAACGTGCGGATGTCTTCGGGCGTCGGTAGGGTGCCGATCGCGTCGAGATGGACGCGGCGGAAGAACTCGTCATCAGCACACAGGGGCGACGGGGTCAGGCCGAGGTCTTTCCACTTGGCGATCAGTTTCTCGTCGATGAAGTTGTGCTTCGGAACATCGGGATGCTTGTCGAATTTTCCATAGGGCAGCGTCACCTGAAAGACGGTCGCCTGGCCCATGAATCGCACCATGACATGCGTCTCGCCGCGCGATTTGGCGGTAACGAGGCCGCTCGGACTGACGCCTGCCACGCCGTCATTGAGCGTGTCGAATTGCGCCGTCGCCGTCACGTCCTCGACCTTGCCGTCCTTCCAGGTTGCCTTGACGAGGATTTGCTGCTGTTCGCCGGGGATCATGATGCGGCGAGCGGGCCAAACTTCGAGCGACGTGGCCTCCGGATCTTTGGCACTCGGCTCCGGCGCGCCGTCCTCGAGCCATCGCTTGAAGTAGGTGTATTCTCGTGCGTTTACCTTGATGCGTTCGCCGCCGCCGTGCTCCATCAAGAGGGCCGGCTTCATCATGAAGATGCTGCGCTCCGGATCGCTCAGCACCACGCGCCGGCCCTCGGCACTCTGCACGATCTGCGGGTGATCGAAGAGAGGATCGAAGCCGAACAGGCTGAGCTTGAACCCGCCGCGGCCATGCTGCGAGCCGTGGCAGGCGCCGCTGTTGCAGCCGGACCGCGTCAAGATCGGCACAATCTCGCGGCTGAAACTGACCGGGATGTCGGCAGTCGCTTTCGTCACCTTGACTGGGATCGTTTGGCTCTTGCCGTTCGCCTCAACGGTGATCGTCGTCTGCCCGTCGCCGACCGGGCGCACGATGCCGGCCGCATCGACTTCGGCAATTTTCGCATTGGCGCTCGTGTACTTGGCGGTTCGCGTCAGCTCCCAGGTTCGGCCGTCCGCGAACTCGCCGACGATGCCAATGCGCTGCTCATCGCGCGGGCCGGTGAAGTCGATCTGGCCGGGGTAGGTCGAGAGCTTCTGCAATGCCGATTTGGGCGGCTCGGCGTGGACTACCGGCGTCAATTTCACCGGCGTCTTGGATTCCTGTGCTGCAAGGAGTCCGGGAAGGATGAGGAACGATACAAGCGCTGCACGGAACATCGCGGAATCCTCGAAAGATCAGCTGGCAGGAAACGCGGAACGGTACGGTCGCAAGGCGGGTGATTACAAGGCTATCGTGGCGAAAAAGTGCCCGGTTGTCAAGCAGGAATCCACCGCGCCGCTTGCGACGTGGCACGCGAGGATGCTACGCCGCAAGCGGCTATTTTCGGTGGACGCGCAGCACGCGTGGATGTCCCGAAAAATCGAAAACGGTCGGCGCCAGCGAAAACTCCGGGATTGCCGTCAGTTTTTCGCATGCGGGCTTCTCTTGCGGCGAGCCGATTTCGACAATTAGATAGCCGCCCGGCAGAAGTCGCGCTCGGCTCTCCGCGATCAAGCGATCGAACACGACGAAGCCGCCTGGGCCGCCTGATAGAGCTTGCAGAGGCTCGAATTGACGTACGCCGACCGGCAGCTTCGGAACGTCTTCCTCGGCGATGTAGGGGGGATTGCTGACGATGAAATGAAACTGTTCGTCGGCCCCGAGCGGCGCAAAGAGATCGCCTTCCAGAAAACGGATTCGCTGGGCGACGCCAAGCTTGGCTGCGTTTTCTTGCGCGACCTTGAGTGCATCCACGCTCTTGTCGATAGCCGTCACTTCTGCCCCGGGATGATGCTTGGCGATGGCAATGGCGAGATTGCCGGAACCGGTGCCGATATCGACGATGCGCGGCCTGTTCATCGCCTTGGCGAGCGTCAAGCACTCCATGACGACATGCTCGCTGTCGGGTCGCGGGATGAGGACGGCGGGCGAAACTTTGAGCTCCAGCCCGTAGAACTCCTTGCGGCCAACGAGATACGCCACCGGGCAACCCTCGAGGCGTTTGCGGATCATTTCGCGATATTTCTGCTTAACTTCGGCAGACGCCGCCTCCGAGTAGCGGCTGCCGTAAAGATCGATGCGATTACAGCCGACGGCGTGGGCGAGCAGCACTTCGGCATCGAGGCGAGCGGTGTCGATGTTTTTCTCGGCGAGGTGCTTGGCGGTCCAATCCAGCAAGGCACCGAGGGTCCAGACCTGTTCCGTGGCGGTGGCCATGTGATTTCCCATTCCTCGTTTGGCGTTCGCATTGCGTCACGCGAACGCTAAACGAAGATCGAGTTGCAGATGATTGCGATATCATCGAGCATTATCGCACATCAACCCGCATCGCTGGAAGGTAAGTTGCCGCCTTCCAGCCGCTGTTTCCGGTCGAATGCGCGCAGGGCATCGATGACGCCGCTGAGGCCGCCCAAGACGATGGCGTCGAGTTGGTACCACGATTCGTTGATGCGATGATCCGTGACGCGATTCTGCGGAAAATTGTAGGTGCGGATGCGCTCGCCGCGGTCGCCGGAACCGATCAGGCTTTTGCGCTGGGCGGAGCGGGCCTTGTGCAGCTTTTCTCGCTGATATTCGAACACCCGGCTGCGCAGCACACGCATCGCCCGATCGTAATTCTTGCTTTGGCTGCGTTCGTCCTGGCACTTCACTTCCATCTCGTCGGGTGTGCCCTTGCGGTACCAGATGCGGACGGCGCTTTCAGTCTTGTTGACGTGCTGCCCCCCTGCCCCACCGGCCCGCATGCGTTCCCATTCGATGTCTGAATCCTTGATATCGACTTCAACCTCATCCGGCTCCGGCATGACGGCGACGGTCGCTGCCGAAGTGTGGATGCGCCCCTGCGTCTCGGTCTTGGGCACGCGCTGGACGCGATGGCCGCCGCTTTCGTACTTGAGGTGCTGGAAGGCGTCGTCGCCACTGACGCTCAAGATGATTTCCTTGTATCCTCCCTGCTCGCCGGGGCTGAAGGAGATCTCTTCGACCTTCCAACCATGGTCGCGCGCATACGTGGTGTACATGCGGAGCAAGTCGCCGGCAAAGATCGCCGCCTCGTCGCCGCCGGTGCCGGCGCGGATTTCCATGATGATGCTGGTGTAGTCCTCGCCGCCCATGAGCAAGATGTCTTCGAGCCTGGTGCGCAGCTCCGATTCGCGCGCACCCAGCGTTTTCAATTCCGCCGCGACCATCGCCTGGATCTCGGCATCGGCGCCGTCCAGCATCGACTTCGCCTGCTGCATCTCGTCGGTGACGGCAAGGAATTCGACGTAGGGCTTGATCGTCTTCTGCAAGGCGCCGTGCTCCTTGGCGAGCTTAGTGTAGCGCATACGATCGCCGATGACGGTCGGATCGCCGAGCATCGTCTCGAGTTCATGATGGCGAGTCAAGGCCTGTTCGAATGCGGGCCACATGGTATTTTCACAGTGTGAACCCCAGGAATCGCTGCGCTCATCCTGGGACTTGCAACGGGATTCAGCGAAAATGAAAAAGGCAAAAGGACGCACGAACGCCCTTTTGCCTCGGTAATTGACGGGAGCTACTTGGCTTCGGCGGCAGCGGCTGGTACGTCCTCGGCCTTTTTGCGGCTTGCCCAGTTGTACTTCTTCTGGAACTTCTCGACGCGGCCCGTGGTGTCAACGAACTTCATCTTACCGGTGAAGAACGGATGGCACGCCGAGCAGATTTCGACGGAGATGGCCTTCTTGGTGCTGCGTGTCGTGAACTTGTTGCCGCAGCCGCAGCTCACGGTCGCTTCTTCGTATTTTGGGTGGATGTCTTTTTTCATGGGTTCGCTCGGTTTTTGGGTCCTTGGCCTCCCTGCAATTATAACGATGGACTGAGAAACAGCAAGGTCTCAGCTCCGCGTTTAGCGCCCACGCGAAAGCGTCAGAGGTAAAACCCGCGGTCGGGCGGGCGCTAAACGCCGAGCGGCTTACATCTGGGTCTCCGCAATTTCCAGCGCCCGCAGCAGCCCCATCGCCTTGTTCTCGCACTCCTCGCGCTCGGACGCAGGCACACTGTCGGCGACGATGCCTGCCCCGGCCTGTACATAGACGGTCTGTCCCTTGATCACCATGGTGCGCAAGGCGATACACGTGTCCATGCTGCCGCAGAAATCTACATAGCCGACGGCGCCGCCGTACGGCCCGCGGCGGTGCGGCTCCAGTTCGTCGATGATCTGCATCGCCCGCACCTTCGGCGCCCCGCTCAAGGTTCCCGCGGGCAAACACGAGCGCAGCGCATCGAACGCGCTCATGCCAGGCTGCAAGCGGCCGATCACGTTGCTGCATATGTGCATCACGTGGCTGTAGCGCTCGACCTGCATCACGTCGCTGAGCTGCACCGTGCCATAGCGAGCCACACGGCCGACGTCATTGCGGCCCAGGTCGACCAGCATGATGTGTTCCGCCCGCTCTTTCGGGTCCGAGATCAGCTCGTCAGCGAGGCGCTGGTCTTCCTCCTCCGTCTTGCCGCGCCTGCGCGTGCCGGCCAGGGGACGGATCGTCACCTTGTCCTCCTCGACGCGAACCATGATCTCCGGCGAACTGCCGACGAGCCGCAAATCCGGCCCCAGCGACAGGTAAAACATGAAGGGGCTCGGATTGACAACGCGCAGCGTGCGGTAGATGTCAAACGGTTGCGCCGTCGTCTCCGTGGTGAAACGTTGGCTCAGCACTACCTGGAAAACGTCGCCCGCCCGGATGTACTCCTGCGCCTTCTCGACTGCTTTCTCGAAATCGCCCGTGGCAAAGTTTGATTGATACTTCCGCCCCACCGAACCGCCCGGCGCGATGTCCGACAGCGGCAGCTCCGCGTTACGTTGCTTCAAGCGCTCGACCAGCTCATCGACGCGCCGGCATGCCTCGTCATAACTTTGTCGCGGGTTCTGGGCATCGACGTGAGCGTGTGCGACGACGGCGATGGTCTTGTTGATGTGATCGAAGATCACCATGCGATCGTAAAACGCGAAGCACAGATCCGGCAGCTGGCGATCATCGAGCGGCGGATGATCCAAATGCTCGACATAGCGGACCGTGTCGTAGCCCGCATAGCCGACGGCGCCGCCGCAAAATCGCGGCAGACCAGGCATCGGCGGCGTACGGTACTCGGCCATGGTCTCTTCAAGCAGGCGAAGCGGATCGTCGTGGTGAAGTTCGCGTGTCTTGCCATCCTCGATGCGAACCTGCCGATCCCAGGCCTGGAAGCGCAGGAACGGGCCGGAGCCGAGGAAGCTGTAGCGCCCGACACGCTCGCCGCCGATCACACTTTCGCAGAGAAACGACCAGTCGCCATCCTGAATCTTGTGGAATGCGATCACGGGCGTCAGCGTATCGCCGACGAGTTGCCGATAGACCGGCACCAGGCGATGCTGCTTCGCCAGCTCCAGGAATCGCGGCAACTCGGGTTGATGTGACATACGGACCTCCCACCTGATTTACCGACCAAGCGCCATCGCGGGGAGAGGCCGCACGCGAATTTTGGCGCGTGACAATCGCAACGGCGTCGATTAGACTCATTTCTCTTAGCACGGGCATCTTGCCTGTGCTAAGATTTTTTCACGCCTGAAGAGGCTGAAACATGCGCAGAATCCTGATTGTCGGGGCCGTTGTTCTCCTCTTGGCCAGTGTAGCGGGCGGCGTCGGGTGGTATTGCCAGCTTGGCGCCGAACAGCCCAAGGACGACGTCAAAGTCATCACTAACTCCATCGGCATGATGCTCGTCCCCATTGCCCCCGGCAAATTCGTGATGGGCTCGCCCGAGAACGAAGTGCATCGCGGCAGCGATGAGCTTCAGCACGAAGTCGCGATCACCAAGCCGTTCCACCTGGGCACCTACGAGGTCACTCAAGGCGAGTACGCGAAGATCTTGGGCAACAATCCGAGCTTCTTCGCCAAGAACGGCGGCGGCAAACAGCGCGTCGGCCGCAAGGACACATCGAGTCACCCCGTTGAACGCGTCTCATGGAACGATGCCGTCGAGTTCTGCAAGAAACTCAGCGCCAAAGAAGGCAAAACGTACCGCCTCCCCACCGAGGCCGAATGGGAGTATGCCTGCCGGGCGGGAAGCAAGACGGTCTTTCATATGGGCAACGACTTCAACGGAAATCTCGGCAACATCAACGGCCTTGCCTATTCGTCCTACGGCAAGGAGGAAGCCGGCCCGTTTTATCGCGTCACCGTACCGTGCGGCGAGTACAAGGAGAACAAGTTTCACCTGTTCGACATGCACGGCAACGCGCAGGAGTGGTGTTCCGACTGGTATGCGGCCGATTATTACAAGAAGAGCCCGAAGGACGATCCGCCCGGACCTGCCAACGGGACGGAGCGCGTGTTGCGCGGCGGGGCCTGGCCGTCCTCTGCGAAAGCGTGCCGAAGCGCGGGCCGCAACCATTTGCCCCCGGACGAGAAAAGTTACACCACCGGCTTCCGCGTGGTGCTGGAAATGAGATGACACCCGCTTGGCGTTTAGCGCTCGCGGCAAACATTCTATTACGGTATGCGGTCGGTTGGATCGAGAAGTCGCTGCCGGTGAAACGCTGAATGGGTAAACCGAAAGCTTAAGCTTAGAGACACCGATGGACTATTGCCTCGACCTGGCGATCTACTTCGTGGGGAGCGGCTTGGCGTTCTTTGTCGGATTAGGCTCGGTCATTCTGGGCGTCGCCGGTTCTGCGTCCGTTCAAGGCCGGGCATTGCAACTTGCGCGCAATCTCGCCGTGCTGATCGGCGGCATTTTCGTGGCGATTTCTGCCATACCCTTGGATTGGTGGCTGTATGGTTTAGTCGCAACGTTCACTTTGATCTGGCTGCCGCTGGAATGGTATGCGAACCCGGCCCACAAAAAAATTGTCCTGGCGGCCCGGCCGGCGGTGCTAGCGGCGTGGTTGCTCGCACTGGTGATGGAGTTGCCGTATCATTTTACGCCCACCCTTCCGCCGCTTGGCAACCCGACGCTTTACGTGATTGGCGATTCGATCAGTGCGGGAATGACGAGCGTCGAACAGAACACCTGGCCACGAAAATTCGAGAAAAAATACGAGATCGACGTCGGCGATTTCTCACAAATGGGCGCGACGGTCGGTTCCGCGCGAAAGCAGGTTGAGCGCATCGGCGCCGCGCCGGGCCTGGTGTTGCTCGAGATCGGCGGCAACGATCTGCTCGGCAGCACGACCTCCGACCTGTTCGAGGAAAGGCTGGATCAACTGCTGACCGATGTCTGCCGGCCGAACCGCACCGTGATCTTGCTCGAATTGCCGTTGCCTCCTTTCGCCAACCGATTCGGTCAAATTCAGCGGCGGCTGGCGCACCAGCACGGCGTCATTCTGATTCCACGGCGGGTGCTCATCGGCGTGTTGTCGTCCGCTGGAGCGACCGGCGATGGCGTTCACCTCTCGCCGGCCGGTCATGAGTTGATGGCGGAAACGATGTGGAAAGTGCTGCGGCCGGCGTACGTCATCGCCCAATGAAAAAGCCCGCGGCAATAAGCCGCGGGCTGGTTGGATACTGAGAGCATCAACGGTTACTGTCCACCGGTTTTGTCCTTTTTGCTTCCGCCCTTGCCGCCCCCACCTTTGCCGAAGCCACCGAAGGCCGGTCTCTCGCCGGTGCTGCCATCGGGAGGAGTGCCAAACCCGCCGCCCCCCTTCTTGCCGCCGCCCTTGCCGCCGAAGCCGCCAAAACCGCCGAAGGCCGGCTTCTCACCGCTCGATGATATACCATTGGCCTTGTTGAGCGAGGTTTGCTGGCGAACGGCCTCATCGGGGGTGACGAGGCCATCGTCGTTAATATCCCAGGAAGTGAACTCATCGAGCGACTTGCCGGCTTTGCGCCACTCCCACACAGCGATTTGGCCATCTTCGTCGATATCCATTTCCTTGAACCAGCCAGGCATGCCCGGAGGCATTTTGCCGCCGGCGCGATAGACGACGGGCTTGCGATCGAGTTCTTCCTCTTCGATGATGATCGAGGCGACGCCGCGGGTGCCTTGCGAGTCGTCGCCGCCGAGGATGCGGGCCATGAAGTACTCGCGGAATTCATTGATGTCGATGAAGGTGTCGCCGTTCTTGTCCCACTTGGTTACGCTGCCGCGGAGTTGCTGGGGCATCTCATCGGAGTTCAAGTTCCCGTCGCCGTTGCCATCGCGGCGCCGAAATTCAGTGTCGGCGGCCTGATTGAGGGCGTCGGGATTGAACTGGACGCTCGGGTTCAAGGTGATGACGCCGCCGCCGCTGCCGGGAGGACTGAATGGGTTGCCGCCGCCGCCGAAGCCGCCTTTTTTGCCTCCGCCCCCCCCGCCGTCAGCGGTTCCGCCGCCGGTGGTGGGAGTTCCTTTGCCGCCCATCCCGCCGCCGGGGTTGGCAGTGAAGCGCGCAATCGCTTGTTGTGTGTAATCGACATACTGCTGACGCGTGAGCTGCCCGTTCGTGATGCCGCGTTCCTTGAGGAATTCTTGAAGGGCCTCGGGGTTTCGCGTGCGGATTTCTGAAGTCGGAATAGAAGTCCGACCGTTGGCAAGCCGGTCGAACATCCCGCCGGCATCAAAGGTCATGCCGCCGGTGCCGCCGCCTTTGGTCCCCTTGTTCCCCTTGCCCCCGAACCCGCCGCCCGGCTGCCCGCTGGTTATGGCGGGAGTAATGACAATCGCGGCAAATCCCAAAATCAGCAGACCGAAGAAGGTGACGGCGCGCATGGTTTGGCATCCTGAAAGAATGGGGTCGCTCTCACCACTCACTATAACCCTTTATGGCATCGGTTGTCACGCAATAAATCCCGAATTCATTTGGTTTTAATAACTTGTGTTGCCACACCAAAACGCCCACTTTTCCGGCACAACCGTGGTTAGCCGCGACGCGCAACGGAACGCTGGCATAACGACCTACGACCCTGTCCGACGCGATCTGCTCCGCGTCGCAGCAAACCGACGCCGTCGATATGCCTTCGCGGTAAGTGTGGCCTATGCTCGACTGGAGAACAACATGGACACATCCGTCGCAACCAGACAAACAAACCACCGCCGGTCGCAGCCCTTGCCGTGCAGTTGCTCGATCTTTCGGACACCGGCGTCCGCTTGATTGTTTCGCATGCCCTGGACGTGCCGGCCGAGGTGGAAATCATCATCGGCGGCTACGGCATGAAACAACCGCTCAAGCGGATGGGCACGGTGCGGTGGCAGGTCAAAATGGAGAACGGCTCGTACTGCGCCGGCATCGAGTTCCAGAAATATCTGCCCTATCGCGACTGGCAGAACCTCGCCTCGCCGAGTTAACGAGTTGCCGCTTGCTGCGCCGCAAGCGGCAAAATCGCGACGTCACTTATTTTACTTTCCGCGATTATTGATCGCCATCATCGAGGCCTGCACCGCCGCCACCACCTGCCGATCCGTTGCGAACGACATCCCGACTAGCTGCAACGGCGCCACGCTAAGGGGCTGTCCGGCGATTAGTGTTACAACTTCATCCGGACGGCCTGATGGTATAGTTCCACTCGCCGTGGAACTTTGCTGGGCGAAGATTCACCGACGCCAGTTCGTCGTCGGTGACCTTGATGCCCGTTGGGTAACTGTTTTT
>SHZY01000031.1 GCA_009692065.1 Gemmataceae bacterium | reverse complement strand
CCACAGGCTTGGCGTGGAAGGATCGTCAATCGTAGGCTTCTTTGGGGAAATGGCCGCCCAAAAATTGGCAAACAGTCGCTGTAACTGAAGGTACGCGACATCCGGCCTTAAGTCGCTTGTTGTGAATAGGCAGCAATTCAAAAAAAAAACATTTTTCTGACAGACACTAACAAGGCCATCAACGAACGCATCGGGATACTCCTTGCGGAAGAATCCCAGGGGTTCGCTTCACTCGCCCCTGGGCTTGAAACCACTCACCTAGTATGGACGACGCGGACGCGGTGATTATTGCTGTCGGCGATGTAAATCGTGCCGTCGCGGCCGATGATGCAGCCGTGCGGGCGGTCCATGCCGGCTCGCGTGGCAGGACCGTTGTCGCCGCCCTTACCCTTCTGCCCGCCGGCGACAGGAATCACGACGTTGGTTTTTGCGTCGATCTTGCGCACGCAATGGTTCTCGCAATCGACGACGAAGATATTGCCAGCCGAATCGCAACGGATGCCCTTGGGCCCGGCAAAGATCGCTTTCTTTGCGTCGCCCTTGTCGCCGGCATAGCCCCATTCGCCGGTGCCGGCGATCGTCGTGATGATACCCTTGGCATCAACCTTGCGAACGGCGCTGCCTTCGCGTTCGCAGATGAAGGTGTCGCCCTGGCCATCGACGCAAACGGCGCGAGCGCCGACGAGGATCGCCTTGTCGGCTTGGCCGCCGTCGCCGCACTTGTCGCGATCGATCTTGACCTTCCACTTGATGGCCGCCTTGCCGGTACCGGCGAAGGTCGTGATAACGCCCGTGGCAAGATCGAGTCGGCGGATGCGCCAGTCGGCGACGTCCGCAATCAACAGACCGCCTTTGCCATCGAAACAACAATCGTTGGGTTCGCGCATGCTCGCCTTGGTCGCGAGTCCGCCGTCACCGGCGTAGTCCTTTTTGCCGTTGCCGGCGACCGTGGTGACGATGCCCGTCTTGCCGTTCACCTTGCGAACGATGGCGTTGAGCCGATCGACGATGAAGAGGTTGTCATCCTTGTCGACGACGACGGCATAGGGTTCGTCGAAGGTGGCGTCGGTCGCTTTGCCGCCATCGCCGCTGTAGCCTTTCTTGCCGTTGCCGGCTACGGTGGAGATGACGCCGGTCTTGAGGTCAACCTTGCGGATGCAGTGGTTGGTTGCCTCGGCGATGTAGAGGTGGCGGGCCTTGTGATCGAGTTCGCAGTGGAACGGTTCGCTCAAGGTCGCCTTGGTGGCGAGGCCGCCGTCGCCGGTGTGACCGCGCTGGCCGGTGCCGGCGAGGGTGGACATTGTGACCGGGTTGCCGCCAAGCGTGAGAATTGTCGTGATGACGATTGCGTGAACCATCGTAATTGCTCCAGCGCTCGGCGGGCGCTAAACGAGGATGGACTATTTGCGTGCGGTCAACACCGCGTCCAGGTCCACCTTCTGTGCCGCGTTCCACGCGGCTTCATCGCCGATCGGGAACCAGAACGTCGAACGGATCACATGAAACGGCTGCTGGGCGGCCAGCTTGGAAACGTAATCGGTGATCTCGTACTCCCCGCGCGGTGAGCGTGTGATCTCGATGTCGAATACCTCGCACGGAAAGAGGTAGGCTCCTGTATTCGCAAGTTGCGGCGCCGCCAGGTCGGGTTTCTCGAGGAGTTTTTCCAAGGTGCCGTCGGGCTTCAAGAAGGCGATCCCGAACTTCTTGGGCTCTTGCACCTCGGTCACGATCACACCGGCGGGGCATTCCGCCAGCTTCGCGAAGTCGGCGGCGCCGAACAGGTCGTCGCCGTTGATGACCATTACCTTGTCCGAGCGAATGTGCGGTCGGCACTTGCGAAACGCGTCGCCGGTCCCTTGCGGATCGCCCTGCGGCACCGTCACCCATTCCTTGAAGTGCGTTTGCTGGCGCAGATACTCGTCAACCTGCTCGGCCAGGTAATGCGTCACCACGACGACGCGATCAACTGCCTTCGGCAGCGCGCCGAGCGTCCAGTCGAGGATTGGGCGACCCTGCACCGGCAGCAGCGGCTTCGGCGTCTTCTCGGTGTGTGGCCGAAGTCGTGTACCCAATCCGGCCGCCAACAGCACGGCATCCATGTCTGCATCCTCAACTTCAAGTCTTGCCCCCCCGGTCGAGTTTATCAATTCCAGCGAGAATGCGAAAGTTGGCGCGTTTATCTTTTCGTGGAATAATTCCTCAAGCGAGCAGAGTTCACCAGACGATGCAAACTATGATCCTAGCGGTTTGCGCGCTCTTGCCTGATTTGCCGGTTCCAACGTTCAATTATGAGAGGATTAGCCATGCGTCGCTGGATGCTCTTGGTCGTTGCAGTCAGTTTCTTGAGTTTTTTGTCCGGTTGCAAGCACCGCGGCTCGTCGCACGGCATCTGCGATTGCGACGTCGGCGATCACTGTTCGACCCGCGCCCCGTGGGTTCGCAACGCGCCGCCGGTTACAACGAAGATCGTCACACCGCCCACGAAGCTGCCGGAAGGCAAGAAGAAGGATTTGTAATCCGCGCAGGCCGCGCAAAACGTTTAGCCGCGGAGTTTGCTCCGCGTGAACCGTATGCACACGGTCCGCGCGGAGCAAACTCCGCGGCTAAACGCGCCCCATGGATAATCGGTATGCCTGAGTGGATTTCCAACGAACATCTCGCCTTCGGCTTCGCCACGCTCTTGATCGGCGTCTCGAAAGCCGGGTTCGGTGGCGGCATCGGCATCCTCACCAGCCCGCTCTTGACGATTTTCTTCGGCGCCAAGCCTGCGGTCGGCCGCTTGTTGCCGATGTTGCTTCTTTGCGACATCATCGCCCTCGTCCCGTACTGGCGGCAATGGGACGCGAGCAACCTGCGCAACCTTCTGCCCGGCGGCATCCTCGGCATCGTCCTCGGCGCGTTCGCGCTTTCCCAGATCAATGACGAAATGCTCACCAAGTTGATCGGCGCCCTGGCCGTCTTTTTCAGCCTGCTCCATTTCACGCGCGCCGGGCTCAAACGCGATGACCCGATCGAGCCGCGCTTCTGGCACGGCTTCCTCGTCGGCCTGGCGACCGGCTTCGTCTCGACCTTGTCGCACGTCGGCGGCTTGCTGACCAGCATGTACCTGCTGATGCAGAAGATGGAAAGCCGGCGTTTCGTCGCCACCACGACGGCGTTCTACTTCTGGATCAACCTCTTGAAGGTGCCGGTGTTCTGGAACGAAGGAATGCTGAGCGCGGAAACCGTGCTCGCCGATTGGCCCTTCATGCCGATCGTGCTCGCCGGCACCCTGCTCGGCGTACTGCTGAACCGCCGCGTGTCCGACGTGTGGTTCGGCCGCATCGTGCACGGCTCGGTGCTGGTGATCGGGATCTATCTACTGGTGAAAACGGGCAACAAGGATTTCTGGTGGTGGTGAGAAATGTGTTTTCGTTTAGCGTTCGCGGGGAAGCTTCATCGATAGACCGTCAATCGCGACCTCAAGGCCCCGTTCCCAATCGCGGCGTCACCAGGAACAACAATTCTTCATCAACTTCTCGCTCGCGCGGCAAGCGGAACCAGTCGCCGATCCAGGGCAAGTCGCCTATCACCGGGACCCGATAATCGCTGCGATCTATGCTCTTTCTCGTCAAGCCGGCGATGAAGCCCGTCTGCTGATCGTTGAGCACCAAGGATGCACGCGCACGCACGACTTGAGCGGGCAGATGCTTGTCGCGCGGAAAAGACAACTCGGCGTCAACTTGCACATGGATACAACCGTCCTTCCGCAAGGTTGGCGTTGCCTTGGTGGTGATGCCATAGAAACCAGGGAAAACGGGTACTTCGTCCTCGGCGGCTTCGTAGACCAACGTGCCGAACTGACTATGAGCTGGCTGCCGGCTTATCGTCGTAACGCGCGGATTCTGCATGATGTGGGCACTTCGATGGCCTTGCACGGCCGAGAGAAGTTGAAAAAGGTTGGTTGCAACCCCGGCAACCGGTTTACCCTGTTTGGCATATTCCGAGAAAACAGGCATGGCGACGATGCGAAACTCAAGCTCAATCGTCGCCGATTGATCCGATTGCATCGCCTCGTCGGCTGGCTGTTCGCCGCACGGGTCGAGGCAGGCGAGGATTTGTTTTGCACCGGGTTCGGGGTGCGGGATGAAAAAGCCCAGGCCGATGGCGACCAGCGCCAGGCCGACGACGAGGATCAGGAGTTTGCGGCGGGACATGGCGGTTTCCGTTGATTCGTTTGGCGCTCGCTGGGCTCGGCGGGCGCTAAACGAGGACCGACTTATTTCTTCTCCGGCGTCTGCTGCTTCTTCGCGTAGTCGGCGAAGTGCCGGGCGTCCTCGCCGAATGACAGGATCCAGTGGTGGATCATACCCTCGGCGACGCCGGCCTCGCAGTCGAGGTTGCACTCAAGAGCCGTGTACTCGACGTCCTTGCCCTTGTAGTTGACGACGCGGATGAACTTGCGATTGAAATTGTAGCGGTTGGCGTCCTCCAGCGAAACCTTTTTGAAATGGACGTCGATCATCAGATCCTTGCCGCCGAAGTTGTAGAGCCGCATGTTGTGATCGGCCAGGGCGAAGTCGAACATCATGACGCCGGCGGCGTTGGCTTTCTTCTTGTAGGTCAGTCCCTGCGTTTTGAGGATGTTCTCGATCTTGTCGTTTGATACTTCGGCGAGAATCGTGTCGTCGGGGGCGCTGCCGGTGATGAACTTGTCGTACTTCTTGAGTTCATCTTCGAAGCGGGCGAGGTATTGCTTGATGGTGCCTGCCGTCGCGCCGCCGGCGAGGTCGAGGCCGTACTCCAGAATCGTGAATTCGCCGGTCTGGTCCTTCTGCCAGCTCGCTCGGCTGATCTTCGTCAGCGTGTTCCATTGATTGACTTTTTCAAGAGGCATGCCGCGGAAGACGCAGTCGAGCATGATGTCCTCGCCCGAGAAATGGGTGAGGCGAACACGGTAGGTCCCACGCAGGAAGTCGTAGTAATGCTCGTCCCCCTTCTTCGACGAGGTCTTCTTGAACTCGATTTTGAGATCTTGCAAGACCTTTTCCGTCGCTTCCGGGGTGAGGGCGCGGAAGACCTTGTCCTCCTGGGCGCGCGTGCCGGGCGCGATGAGGATGAAAGCGGCCAGTGTGAAGAGAACGATGCGGGATGGTGCGTGCATGGATTACCTCGGTATCGTTTACCCCCAGGAATCGCGGCGCTCATCCCGGGGCTTGGCGGGTCATTTCGCGAACTTCGCAAATTTCTTGGCTTCCTCGTCGAAGCGGTTGATGTATTGCTTGATCATCGCGTCGGTCACGCCGCCTAGGCAATCGAGCTGCGATTCGAGCGACAGAACCGTCTTGTCTTTCTCCTCGACCAATACCAGCCGGCTGAACTTCGCCTCGGCGTTCCAGCGGTTGACGTCTTCGAGCTTCAGCTTCTTGTCAAAGGTGGATTCAAGCCACAGGTCGGTGCCGTAGTTCAAGAGGCGTACCTGCGAATTGCCGCGTGTGAAGTCGAAGTACATGACGTTGTTGTCTTTGTCCTTGCGCTCGCCCTTCTGGAACTTGACCTCCAGGCTTTGCAGGATTTTCTCGATCGCGTCGTTGGTGACGCTGCGCGTGACCTTGTTTTGCGAGAGGACGTCGCGCGGCAAACAAAACGCGAACGCGAGACCGGTGGCAAGCAAGACGAGCTTTTTCATGGGAATCCTCTCCATATTTTCTTGAACCGCAATAGGCAATGAATCCCTACACAGTGTGGTCGAAGACCGCGTTTCCTGTCAAGACGAACGCGCTCACACGCCAATGCGGACGTCGCGGTGGCGGATCGCCTCCTCAATACGTTGCCTGGCCATCACGTTGTCCTTGCGGCGCAGGTCCCGGCAAATGTCGGCGAGCGTGGCGAGCAGCTTGGCGTCCTGACCATCGCCCTCCCACCAGGCGCGCAGGCGGCGCAGGCTCGTCTCGACTTGCACGATCCGCGTGAGCACACGGAACTGCCAGCCTGGCCAATGCTTGGCGGCGTACGTCATCAGCGAGTGCCGAGTCACCATCCGCAGCACTGCCGGGATCGCTCGTTGATGCAAGGGGTGGTGATGCACGACGTTCAGGTTGGGATCATACCATACCGACCAGCCGCGTTCCTGGGCGCGCCGGCACAGATCGACGTCCTCGTAATACAGAAAGAAATCCTCATCCAGCCCGCCGAGGTCGCACAGGCATTCCCGGCGCACGAGCAGGCAGCAACCCGTCACCCAGGCGACCCGGCAGCGCTCTTGCGTGCGAAGCGCATGGTACTTCCGCCGGTTGCGCGGCAACACGATGCGGGCCAACGTGGACAAAAGCGTGGGAAATGGCCCCGCCGAGAGCTGGCGCGAGCCGTCGCTGTTGCGCAGGTGGAAGCCGACGATGCCCGCGTTGGCTTCGAGTCGATTGAGCATTGTCATCACGCCGTCGAGGAATTCTTCTGACGGCGTCGTATCCGGATTCAGCAATAAGAACCAATCGCCCTCGCTGAGCCGGCAACCTTCGTTGACCGCCTGTGCGAAACCGCGATTGCTCGGCCAGCACCTGAGCGACACGTTGGGCAGGCGGCGGAGCCGTTTGACGATCGGGTGCGGCGGGGAATGATTATCGACGATGACGATCTCGGCGTCGCCGCAGCGCATGGCGGCGGAATCTTGCAGATGCCGAACGAGTTCTTCGGTCTTGTCCCACTGGCGATAGTTGACGATCACCACCGACAGTCGGGGAGTGCCAAGCGCCTTGGCCGGGCTCGAAACAGCCGGCGCATGCGTTTCCGGCGCAGCGTGGATGAAGGGCGGCACAGCGGACAAGGCAGGCTCCTTCCTTGGGGTCTTACTGCCCATTCCCGCGTGGGTCGGGTGAGCAGCGGGGGCATTGTACGCGGTTTCCCCGATACGATGCAATGCCGGGTGTCGCGATCCGGCTGATCCACACAGCTTGCCCATTTTTCGCGAATTTCCGCGTCAGACCTGCCGAATGTGAGGATTATGTGTAACTTACGTGTGGTAGCTTCTGCGGGCGCGCGCGGAACCTGCTCGCCTCTCTCAGCCAATCGCTCAGAACGGGCGATGAATTAAGCAGGCAATTTCCACGCACCAAAGCAAGGTTGCAACATCGTGAAAAAATGGCTGTCGATCCTGGTCGGCATCTCCGCACTCGCCGGCGGGCTCTATTACTGGCTGATCGGCATCGGCCCTCAGCTGTTATCCGAGAAAACTCTTGCCTTCGCCGAGGTTCGCCGCACGACCATCCGCGACATCGTCAGCGCCACCGGGCTGGTGGAGCCTCGCGAGACCGTGGTCGTCAGCAGCGAGACGGCTGGATCCATCGTGCACATCTCCGGGCGCATCGGCGACGTCGTTGTCGAAGGCAAGGAGCTTGCCCAACTGGACGATCGGCAAATTGTGCTCAAGATCGAGGAAGCCCTCAACGGCATCAAGCTGGCGGACGCCGCCGTTCTGCAGGCGCAGGCGGCGCAGGCGCAAGCGGTCGCCAACCAGAAGGCTGCCCAGCGCAACCTCGACATACAAAACGAGATCAAGGCTGCCGGTGGACTCCGTCACGAACGGGAGCTGGCGCTTGCGCAGCTCGAATCGGCCAAGGCCGGCGTCAAGGCGGCCGACGCGGGCATCGATGTCGCCCACGCCAAGAAGCAAGCCTCGCAAACCGCACGCAAGGAAGCGGAACTGGTGCGCGATATGACCCGCATCCGCGTTCCCGGCCTCTCCTTCTCGTCGCAAGGGTTGCTCAAGCGTGAGTTCCTGATCCTCGACCGCAAGGCAAACGAAGGCCAGATGGTCGGCCCCCAGGGCGGACCGCTCTTCATCCTCGCCGGCAGTCTAGACATCGTCGAGGTACGCGCGCAGGTAGCCGAAGGGGATATCAACAAGATCAAGCGGGAACTAACCGCGTTTTTCAAGATCAAGAATTACAACGACGAAGACAGCGAGTTCGAGGGCGTCGTCAAGAAGATCCGGCCGCTCGCCAGCAACATCAAGGGCGCCGTCTACTACGACACGGTGATCGAAGTCAAGAATAAGAAAGACCCCAAGACCGACGAATGGCAGCTGCGGCCCGGCATGACTGCGTCGATTGACATCGTTCGCTACGAGCACCAGAACGCCTGGAGCGTGCCGGTAGAGGCCCTCAACTTCGCGCTCGAAAACGCCTACCATACCGCGGCGGCCAGGACACGCATTGCCGAATGGAAGAAACGGCCCGACGCCAAGGATTGGCACATTCTGTGGGTCTGGGACCAGACGGCCCAGCAGCCGACACCGGTCTTTGCCCGCATAGGCGCCCGGAGCGGCGAACTCGCGCTCAAGGACGCCGAAGGCAATGAGATCCTCGAATGGGAGCCGGGCCGCACGCCGACGCAAACGTTGCGCGTCATCATCAAGGCCCCGCCGGCGCGGGCACCTGGGTTCCTCGATCAATCACCCAGTGTAAAACTCTAACGCCAAGCCGCCACGAAACCACCTATGCGCATCGTCATCGAGTTAGTGAACGTCGCCAAGATCTATGGCCGGGGCGCCGCCGACGAAGTCCGGGCCCTGAACGGCGTCTCGCTCAAGATCCATGCGGGCGAGTTCGTTACTATTCGCGGGTCGAGCGGGTCGGGCAAGTCTACGCTCATGAACATCCTCGGCTGCCTCGATCGGCCCACCGAGGGGAATTACTACCTCGACGGCGACAATGTCCAGCGTTTGAACAAGACGGCCCTCGCCCTCTTGCGCAATCGCAAGCTCGGCTTCGTCTTCCAGGGCTTCAACTTGCTCAAGCGCATGACCGCCATTGAGAATGTCGAGATGCCGCTGGTCTACTCCGGCCTGTCGCCGGCGCGGCGGCGCGCGAAGGCCCTGAGGATGCTCGACCTGGTCGGTCTCTCCAACCGTGCGTTTCACATGCCGAACCAGATGTCGGGCGGCCAGCAGCAGCGCGCCGCCATTGCCCGGGCCCTCGTCAACGATCCGCAAATCCTGTTCGCCGACGAGCCGACGGGCAACCTCGACTCCAAGACGGGGCAGGAAATCCTCACGGAGTTCGAACGGCTCAACCGCGAGCTGGGCCAAACGATCGTGATGGTGACGCACGACGCCGCCGTTGCTGAAAGAGCGCCACGCCAGATCACCGTGTGCGACGGCCTGATCGCCAACGATTATCGCCGCGGCCCCGATGCAGCCGGTGTGACGGCTCAGTTTCCGCCGCTGTATAGCTCGGCGTCTTAGACTGCAGGCGAGCCGAGCTCCATGAGGAACCGGTTGAGCATCCAGATTCCGTGCGCCTCACTCGGCCGCTTACGCGGCTCGGCTCGCCGACCAAGGCCTGGGTACACACATGAACCTCCTCACCGCCTTGCGCATCGCCCTGAACGCCCTTGTTATTCACAAGGGCCGATCCGCGCTGACGAGCCTGGGCATCATCATCGGCACCGGCGCAGTCATCTCCATGGTCTCCGCCGGCGGCGGCGCCAGGCAAAAACTCGACGAGCGCCTCGATAACGTCGGCAAGACGCTCATCATCATTCGCGCCGGCGCACGCACCGCCAATGGCACCCTGGCTGACATCAAGCCGCTGACCAACGAGGAAGCCACGCTCCTGCGCCGCCAGCTGCGCTCCAGCGTGACGGGATTGGCCGAGGTGCAGGCGACCGTCCGCCCCGTCTCGACGCGGGCGCGCAATTGCGTCACCATGATCGTCGGCACCAGTCCCGACATGCAGAAAGTGCGTGCCTGGGTCGTGCAGCACGGTCGATTCATCAGCGAGGAGGACCTGAAGAAACAGGCCGCCGTCTGCGTGATCGCCCCCACCGTGCGCGAGAAGCTGTTCCCCGACAATCCCAACCCCGTTGGCCAGGTGATTCGCATCGATCGGTTGACCTTGCGCATCGTCGGCGTCGTCGAGGGCAAGGGCCGCTCCCCCATCGGCGGCGATCAGGACGATCAGATTTTCATTCCACTCAACACGCTCCAGCGCAAGCTGGTCGGCGATGAAAGCCTGAGCATGCTGCTCACCTCGGTGGATAGCGTGGACAAGCTGGAAAAGACCAAGGAAGACATCAGCCGAATCCTGCGCGAGAAGCGCCGCGTCAAGCCAGGTCTCGAGGATTTCGATGTCAGCAGCGTGCAGGAGATGGCCGAGATCGCCGTCGTCATGACGCGCACCATGCAGTTCTTGATCGGCATCATCGCCTCGATTTCACTGGTAGTTGGCGGCATCGGCATCATGAACATCATGCTCGTCTCGGTCACCGAAAGAACGCGTGAGATCGGCATCCGCATGGCGATCGGCGCCACGCCAGCTGACGTGCTGACGCAGTTCCTCATCGAAGCGGTGCTGCTGTCGCTCTTGGGCGGCGTGATCGGCATCACGCTCGGCATCGGCGCCGCCGTCGCCCTCGCCTGGGCCGCCGGTTGGCCGATCTTTATCGACTATTCGATGGTGGTGCTGTCCTTCGTCGTCTCCGGCGGCGTCGGCGTGTTCTTTGGCTACTACCCAGCGCTGAAGGCATCGCGGCTCGACCCGATCGAGGCGCTGCGGTACGAGTAAGCATTTGATTGCAACCTGCTTGGCGCCGGGGGGGCGAGGCCTGTTTTTTCGTCCAGCTGGCGTGCCCTGGCGCGGCACAATTTTTTTTTCCGACGTCTTCGCACGATTTTCTTCGTCTCTACGCAACTCGCTCGCTTGATTCCATTGCACTTTCTGCCACCACCCTACAATACAGAGACGAATCCCATTTTCTCCGAGCGGGGCATACGGATTTCCCATCCGGTCGCCGCGCGACTCTTGATCTTCGGTTCCTGAAACGAACCCGCGGAGAATCCGCGCCCAGGAGGAAAGATTGACTACCACTATTGATATCGTGGCGGCGGTGGTGCATGCCCTCAGCCAACGGATTGGGGAATCTCGGTTCAGTCTCTGGTTTGCCGGCAAAACAATATTCGTCTGTACCGACGACCAACTCACGGTCGGCGTACCCAACCTGTTCTTGCAGGATTGGCTGCAAAAGACGTTTGGCGCTGACGTGAAGTCAGCAGCGGCGGACGTGCTTGGCGCGTCGGCGGCTGTGCGTTTCGCCATTGATCCCGAGCTTTTCCAGGCGGCGCGCGAGCGCCAGACCGAGGCGCAAAACAAAAATCCGAGCGCAGAGTCGGCGGTAGCCGGTATTCCGCATTCAACAGCAGCGGCGCGGCAGCGGCCGGCACGGCAACGGCGCTGGCGTCTGCTGCAAGACTTCGTCGTCGGCTCGTGCAATCGCGTTGCGCATGCCTCGGCCCTCAGCCTCGTCGAGGCACCCGGAGATTGCCCAATTCCGCTTGTTTTGCATGGCGCCGTGGGCACCGGCAAGACGTATCTCCTGGAAGGTATTTGCGCCGGGCTCGCACGCCGCTTCCCCGATTGGCGCACCCTTTTTCTCACCGCCGAGGATTTCACCAATCGCTTCGTGCAGGCGATGCAGCAGCAAAAGCTCAGCACCTTCCGCAAACAATTCCGCGATGCCGACGCGCTGTTCCTCGATGACGTCGGCTTTTTTGCGAAGAAGTGGGCAACGCAAGAAGAGTTTCTGCACACGCTCGACGCCCTCCAGATCGACGGGCGACCGGTCGTTTTGACGAGCGACTGCCATCCGCGCCTGGCCGACCATTTTCTGCCGGAATTGACCGATCGCCTGGTAGGCGGCGCTGTGTGGAGCCTGGCCACGCCGGATCGCGCCACCCGACTCGACATCCTGCGGGCTAAAGCGTTCAAGGCGGGCGGGCTACCGAATGACGTGCTGGAATTCCTCGCCGAGCACCTCCGCAACAACGTGCGCGAGCTTGAGGGAGCGGTCCACAGCGTCGTGCATCTGGGCAAGATGTCCGCCAAGTCTGTCGATGTCGACCTGGCACGCGAAGCGCTCGGCGATCTGTTGCGCCACTCCATTCGGCTCGTGAATCTGGAAGACGTTGAACACGTGGTGTGTGAAGTGCTCGGCATCTCGCGTGAGTTGTTGTTTTCCAAGAAACGGCAATGGATTTACAGCTACCCACGCATGCTGGCGATGTACCTGGCACGCAAGCACACCAGCGCTACCTACAGCGAAGTCGGCACGCATTTCGGCGGCCGTAACCACAGCACCGTGGTGGCGGGGGAGAAACGCGTGCGCCAGTGGCTGGCAGGCAACCTCACGCTCCAGCTTGGCAAACGCATCATGCCGGTAGGCGACATCATCGAGCAGATCGAACGGCAGCTGGGGGGGTGAGCCGTCTGTTCACCTTTCCCGAAGGGAGAGGGTGGCAAGAATCAGGGCAACACTATCTTGAAGTGGTTGGGCTCCGCCTTGACGGTGTAGGTGGCAGGAAGCCTGATGGGAGCCACGCCCTTGTGCGGGTCGGCCAGTCCGCCGCTCTTGTCCTGGCTGAGCGGCAGATGAATTTCAACCTCATATTCCCCGTCCGGCGCGCCGTCCGCCTTGGACGTATCCTTCAGCGTGAACAGGCTGAACGTGCCGTCATCCTTGATCGACGCGGTCACGCGCAGCAAGGGATCGCTCTTCGTCATGAAATGGATCGTCCCGCCCTTCAGGACCTGTCCGCCTTTTTCCGTCACCGTGCCGCCGGCCGCATAAGTCTTGGGCAGCGCCGGTCCACTGCTGCAACCGACCACAATCGACATCAGCACAGCAACGAGCCAGACAAACAAGCAGCGTGTCGAGTGGAGCATATTTGTCCAATGGAAATCTTGGCCGTTCGCCTTTGGCGAGTAGGTACTTGCCGGTCCCGCTCGATCAAGGCGAGCGGCAAAACGGCAGAAAAAAACTAGAAATCGCTGCCGGGCGCAGCATTGTCGCGTGGATCGCACGCCGCCGCCCAGCTCGCTGCGCTAACGCTCCAGGATACGAACTTCACACTGCCGTCGCCCATGCCCACGTTCATGCCTCCCGTGTGCGGCGTTTGGCCACGGGCCGGGTCGCAGGTCGTGAACATTTTTGGCTGGACCTGGAACAGGTGACAAGGAGCGTAGCCATAAGGCAAATCCTTGAAGGTGGTGTTGTGGCACATGGTCGGCCGCCAGGGGAGCGTCGCGTCGGCCCACAGCGAAGCGGCGGCATAGCTTGCGTTGCCCCAGTAGCCGCACGAGCCGTAGACCTCACCGTAGAAGATGGTCTGGGAAACGCCATCCTGAATGGAGGCAGGCCAGCTATTGGCCCCCTGCACCCGATAGTAATCGCTGCTGGCCGTGGGGTTGCCGAAGACGTAGTAGTTGGCGGCGTAATTGCTAACCGAGAAGCCGTTGGCGCCGCCGTAGGTCGTATAGCTGTAGCCGTTGGGTTGCGTGCTGGGGTCCGAGGGGCACAGGTAGGTCGAGACGGTCTGGTTGTACTGCCCGCCGCAGTAGCCGCCTGGGGGACAAGCCATGCGGGTCTGCTTGTCATAGAGAGGCTTCTGTTCGACAAACGGCAGCAGGAAGTTGAAGATCATCCACGGGCCGCCGTTATACGCTCCTGCCGCCTTGGTGATCGGCGTCCACCCGTCGGGGGCGCCCAAGGGGGGCAGAGTCTTGTACGTATCGCATAGATTGTGGGTTGCCAACACGACTTGCTTCATGTTATTGCTGCACTGGATCCGGTTGGCCGCCTCGCGCACTTTCTGCACTGCGGGCACCAGCAATGCGATCAGGATCGCAATGATCGCGATCACCACCAGCAGCTCGATCAGCGTAAACCCGCGGCGGGCCGCGCATAACGATCGCTTCATGGAAACTGCCCTCCCTACTTGGGTCGATGATGGAAAAGAAATAATGACCATCGGGCCTGGACGGTAAGTCCAGCACAGTAATTTTCCAACAAAAAGCGCAGTTTGTCAAACGGAAATCGCTGAGGCAGGGATTCGTTATAGCTGACAACGTATGATCCGCTCGGCGGTTTCGCGCATTCAATGCCGCAAAACCGCCGAGCGGATTACACTCCGCAGTAGAGTGGGCCCGCTATCGGCGTGCTTGGAATTTGGCGACTTACTTCGCGGCCATGACCGCGATGTTCCCCGCTTCAGTGACGTAAATCACGGTGCCGATGTTCTCGTCACGGAAGACCTCGGCGCCGAACGCGCGCGTCTTATCCGAGAAGTCCTTTTCACCAAACTGGCGGCAGCGCACGTTCAAGCCGTGCGTCCACTCCGGCTCTTTGGCCTTGGGCGTCGGGGCCTTGACGCCGGCGGGGGCGGGAGCAACGCCGATGCAGCCGGTTTCGGTGATGAAGATCAGGTTGCCGGTCGTGACGTCGTTGTAGACTTCGACGCCGAACTTGCGGGTGTCCTTGGTGAACGACTTCTCATCACTCTTGCGGCAAGAGAGGTCGAGGCCGTGTAGCCATTCGGGGGCCTTGCCTTCGCCGGTGACTTCTTTCTCTTCGGGGATGATGGCGATGTAGCCGTGCTGGGTGACGTAGATGAGGTTGCTGGTGTTGGCATCGCGATAGACCTCGACGCCGAACTTGGCGGCGTCCTTCCATTCCTTGACGCCCCCCTTGCGAACGGCGAGATCGACGCTATGAACCCACTTGGGGTTGGTGCCGGTCTTGCCGGGATGGAGCTTGCCGTTGGTGGCGGCGATGAGACCGGTCTCGGTGATGAAGAGCCAATTGTCGGCATTGGGATCGCGGAAGAGCTCCATCGCATGGACGGCGGTATCCTTCTCGAACTTGAGGACGCCAGCCTTGCGGGCGGGGAGGTCATTGCCGGTGAGCCAGGTAGGACCCTTGCTGGGCTTGAGCGGTGGAGTCAGGTTCGCGAAGTTGGGGGCGATGGCGATGCTGCCGGTTTGCGAGATGTACAGCCCGATGCCGCCGCCGGTGTTGTTGTCGCGGAAGGCCTCGACGCCCCAGCGGGTGGTCTTGTCGGTGATGTTCGCTTCGTCTTTCTTGCGGCACGCCAGATCGAAGGCGTGCGACCATTGCAGTTCTTTCAGCTTTTTCTCTTGCCCATCGACGGTCGTGACGGTCAAGGCGACCAGCAAGGGGAATAGAAGGAAGGGAAGACCGCGCAAGCTAGATCGGAAGGTGTACGACATCGTGGAGCCTCATTCAGGGTAGGTCGGCCAAGGGATGCACTGCAATTTTATAAGGACGATTGACGGAAGGAAGGTTAACTCGGCAAAATCGCGGCGTGCGAGCTGGGTGCAACCAAATTCTCTGGGGGTTGGAGGGAGAATACGGATTCGTCGCGCACACACTGAGACACCCCCCTTTCGTTGCGCACATACTGAGACACCCCTTGAGTTACGCCGGGCCTACCTTAGAAATAAATTACACCCTGCGAGCTGCCAAGGTCTTAAACGGGTTGGCGAATTGGGAACCGCATTTAACTCATGGAGTCATCTTGAGTTGCAATTCTCATTTTTCCAATTCGCCAACCAACGAGGAGGGTGAGCCTGCGGAATGGGCCAACTGACTTCGCATGCCAACGCGGAACGTGGCACAATGAAGCCGTGCCACTCCGGCGTCAGGGCGCAGAAGGTCTGCGCCCTGTGCATCGCATGGATTCCTTGGCCCGACGCCGACCGCCCACCCACCACTGCAACCCGGTACACCATCACCAGCAACTTGCTACCGGCAACGGCGTTCGCCGAGGGATCGATGACCAGGAGGGCACGTGCAGTTGCGTTGGAGGATGACCGATTTCGACGTGGGCGGCGCAATGATTGCGGCGGATTTCGTGCCTTGGTTTTCCCAGGGAAAGCTGCGTGCCACAGGCACGTGGATAATAGGTATATATTTTGATAAGCATTAATGCTTATCTCGACTCCCGGCCCCTTTTCTAGCTCCTTTACTTCCGCGACGATTCACCAACCTTTTCCGCCCCTATTCCTTTTTCTTTTCAACGGGCGGGCCTTTCTGGACCGTGATCTCGAAGACCTGAAACGAATTGCCGCCGGTGCAGGCGAGCAGCTTGCCGTCGGGACTGAAGGCGAGGCTTAGGGAATTGGCCCTTTCGGGTTGCCAGGACAAAAGTTCCTCGCCGTCCTTGGCGTCGAAAATGGAGATTCGCGAGGTGGTTGCAATGTAGCCGATCGCTAGCCATTTGCCATCGGGGCTAAAATCTACCGTAACGGGAACATCCCGGGACGAGAACTTGTGAAGCGTGTCGCCAGTTTTGGTGTCCCAAATTCTAACGGTCTTATCCCAGCAGGCGCTGGCGACCCGTTTCCCGCACACACTGAAACAAACCTCCTGAATATTGCCCGTATGCCCTTTGAGAGTGGCGAGCAACTCCTGTGTATCAATTCGCCAAATCTGAATGCCTTGCTCGAAATTCAACGCCGCCAGTAACCTTGCGTCTTGGCTCGAAAATGCTTTATACGGACTGTCGTTACCGAGCTCATAGGGTTCGCCAATCCGAAGCCCAGTTTTTGCGTCCCGTTTCTCCAAAACGATGGCTTTTCTCATGCGGACCAAGAAATGTTTCCCATCCGGGAAGAACGTGAGGAAGGCAGCGCCCGGCCCAAGTCGGAGGACTGGGCCTTCTTGGTTCTTTTCGATATCCCAAGACCTCATCGTCTTCCCTTCAATGACAGAGCCTACCGTCCAAGTTATCAGCCGACTGTCTGATGAAAAGGCAAGCGGGGCAAGGTATTCACGGGACTCGATTCGCGCCTTTTCCCTTCCCGAAGAAACCTCCCAAACGACGATAGCTTCTCTGTCTTTTCCGGCAAGGAGGTTCCCATCGGGGCTAAAAACGAAGTTTTTCAGCGTCACGCCGCCCTTGAAACGGTGTTTTTCCTTGACATTCAGGGTCTGTCGCTTAGGTTCTCCGGTTTGGCAAGGGAGGGGGAACTGGACAATAGCTGAGAAACAAAGGAACAATGTGGTCGCGCCTGTGGGAGTAGGAATCATGTCTGGTAACCTCGTTTCTATCTATGGCCCCGTTGAACCATGATGGCGGCGCCGGGCGCGAAAGCGAATCACGCCCCTAAAAAACTGTCGAGCTGGGTGATAGCGTCGTCGAGCTTATTCCAAAGATCAAGGAAGTTTTGCAAGGCTGCCGTCTTGGCCAACCCGGCGGCTGTGTTGTCTGCGACCCAATCTCCTTCTTCTACAACCGTCGCTTGTTCGGCCACCAAATATTCCCGGAAGAGCCTGATGTATTCCTTCACGCCCTTCCCCGCGTAGTCCGCATCTCCTGAGTTATCCATTATGCCCCAAGCGTCACCGAGCTTGTGAATGGCCGAGCCGGCGTCATCGTCCTCGGGTGCGATCCAAGCGATGTTTTGCTGTACCTTGATTGCGAAGTTGGACTGGGCTGTTTGCAAATAGACTTGCCAATCAGGGTTTTGTTGTGAAATCGAGGGGTGTTCTGCGACCATGTCGATGGCGTCATCGAGAGCCCCCTCGTGTTGAGAGATGACGTCGCTTTCCATGTCTGCCAGGTAATCGAAAATGCCATTTAGATACGCGATCTCGATTTGGTCTTCTATGGCAATGTCCGAAGGAATATCGTCATCAATGTGCAGGTCGTAGACTGCGCTCGCGGAAGTGACACGCCCCGCCAAGAGGTCTTGTTCCTCCACAATCCAAGCGATGGTGCTGTCCCGGATTGGGACGTGCAGAGGTCCGACGGCCACATTGCCCACGGGCTGCAGATTCAAGTTGGCTAGGGCCGCTCGCCGCGTCTCGAGTTCGTCGGAGATCGATTCGAGCCGCGCGTTCAGTTCGCCCAGATCGACGTCGATGCCAAGGATGCGGAACTTTTCTCCCTGCGATTTTCCGGCGGCCTCGTTGGCCAAGGCGATGATTTCGTCAGCTTTTTCCAGCACATCGACTATGCGCGCCTGCACGATCGTCAGCCCATTCCTGTACTCCGTAAGGGCGGCGTCAAACGGTTGGAAAAACGAGGAGAAAGTCCGCGGATTGGCAGCCAGGGCGTCGGCCATGTTTTAACGCTGGGTATCCATAGTTGTCAGCCCAGCATTGATGCCGGTGTTGGCTTGCGTGCTCAGCCCGTCAATTCCGGCCAGCAAGGCCGTGATTTCGCCGGAGATTGCATTCAAGCTCGCCACCGGGCTCTCGTTCTCGGCGAGGCCGACGAAGATGGCGGCGTCAGCCTCCACCAGTGAACCCAGACCCGCGTGCGATGGATTGCTGAGCGTGATGGTGAACTCGTCCCAGTTCTCGGTGCTAGCATCATCAAGAATGGCAATGCTAAAGGAGGCGCTGGTGTAACCGGCCGGAATGGTGAGTGTGCCGGTCGTGCCCGTGTAGTCGGTGCCGGCTTCCGCGCTGCCGTCGCCGGTGGCGTAATCGACCGTAACGTCCAGGGCCGATTCTCCGGTCAAACAAACCGTGATGGTAGCGACGTCGTCTTGGTCGCCGAAGAAATGCGTGCTGGCAAGATAGACCAGCGGATTGACGGTGATCGTGACCGTGGACGCGGCGCTGATATTGCTGCCGCCGTTGTCCTGAACCTGCAAGTCGAAGGTGAATGTGCCACGGAGATTCGGCGCCACGGTGTAGGTCAACGTTCCGTTCGGCGCCACGGCCGGCAGGTCCAGAAATACCTCCGGATCGCTCACGTTACTGACGATGTAGGTCGCGGTTTGCCACGATTCATTCGAGGCGCCGGCGCTGAAGCTGGCCCAGCTGGAAATCGACACTGCGCCCGCGCCTTCATTGCTGGCCGGCGGGTTGGATGCCGTGAAACTCGGCGCATGGTTATACTCACCGACGTTCCAGGTAAAACCCTTGCTATCGTTCACGTTCGCGGCGTAGTCGGTCGCGGTAACCGTCACCGAATAGGGGTCCATCGTGTGGGCCATGCTGTTCATGGTCCCGGAAATCACTCCAGTGCTGCTGTTAACCGTCATGCCCGAGGGAAGATTCGTCGCACTGTAAGTCAGCGCATGTCCCGCGGAATCGGTCGCGCTGGCGGCAAATGAAACGCTATCCAAATCGAAGTTGTAATGCGTGCCCGGATTCGTCACCGTCGGCTGGCTCACGTTCCAGGTAAAACTCTGGTTCGCGGATTCCATCGTCCCCATATCCATGATCGTGACACTGGTTGTGTAGGGTGCCATCGTGTGCGCCCAGCCGCCGACCGTGCCCGTAATCACGCCCGTGCTCATGTTGATGCTCAACCCCGACGGCAAATTGCTGGCGCTGAAATTGGGGCTGTTGCCCGAATCGGTGTAGGTCATCGCTCGGCTCACGACGTCACCATCGTAACTCGACAGCGTGCCGGGATTGGTCAAGGTGATTGACGGCGTGCAGCGATCCTCCAGGATCTGCACGTTCAACCGGGTTTGGTTTAGCCGATGGGGCCGCCTGCGTCGAGGCGAAAAAAAGGTGCGAAGCCAGCTGGGGAGAGGCATCGTGGGCTCCTTCGAGGTGTGGGCCTTGGGTCCGCGAAAATGAAACTGAGAACAGTCTACCGCCCCCCCCCCCCATCGATTTCAAGAGCAAAACGAGAAAAATCGGGAAATTCGGCAAATTCATCTGCGAAATGTCATGCAGCAGCATAATTCTGAGGCGTGGCGCGAAAAAATGAATGGCTGGACGGACCGCTGGGCTTCGGGGCGTGGATGATGGTTTGGTCAGCTGCGCTTGCAATGTTGGCAAACGCGCTCCGCAATCACCTCCCCCTGCTCCGTGCAATCGTTGAGCGAGACGCCGGGGTGTTGGGCGAGGCGCGCTTCGATCTGCGCGACGCGGTCGAGATGACCGAGGTGGTGCGCCGTCGCCGGGGTTCGATGCCATGAGCCATCTCCCAAATTTGGTCGCGCGCCAATTCGAACTTCCGGCATCCCCGCGATTCTTGTACACTGAGATCGGAGGACAAGCAATCCATTACGGCCAGGCAGGTCCAACATTTCGCGCGGACAAAAAATGGTCAGCCGATCGATGAGGAGAAAGAAACGATGACAACCCAGATCACCGCAACCGTCGTCGGCGGCATGCTCAAGCCAGACGAGCGTTTGCAGCTTGCCGAGCAAACACGCGTCAAGTTGACGCTTGAGCCGATGGAAGAATGGTCACCCGAGAAAGCATTGGCGGCTTGGGAATCGCTCAAGGCGCGCTTGCGCGAGCGGCCGATCCATGGCGGCGGCGTACGCTACACGCGGGATGAGCTACATGAACGCCGTTGACACGAATGTCTTCGTCTACTCGCTCGACGCGCACGAGCCGGTCAAACAGGCGAAAGCCAAGCTGTTGCTCGCCGGCCTGGTCGCGGCGCGTCCTGCGACGGTGCTGCCTTGGCAGGTTGCCGGGGAACTCCTGAATTGGCTGCGGAAATGGGAAGCCCAGGGCCGGGTTTCCACGGACGACGCCGAAGCCCATTTCCGTGACGTTCTCTCCATGTTTCCACTGGCCATCCCTGGTGCGTCGGTTTTTGCGACCTACTTCGCCTTACGCAAGCGTTTCAGCCTCTCACATTGGGACAGCATGTTGCTGGCGGCCTGCAAGGAAGCCGGTGTCACCACGCTTTATTCGGAAGACATGGCCGCCGGGACCGACTACGACGGCCTCACCATCGTAAATCCCTTTGCGTAGGGGTTCGCTGGCTGCCGAAAAAAATCATAGCGCCATTCTCTGAACGCGTTCCGCGATCACCGCCCCCTGCTCCGTGCAATCGTTGAGCGAGACGCCGTGGTACGCGTTGCCGGCGAGCCAGAGGCCGGGATGCTGTGCCAGGCGTGCTTCGATTTGTGCGACGCGGGCGAGATGGCCGAGGTGGTACTGCGGGATTGCCTTGTCCCAGCGGATGATCTTGTGGAAGATCGGGTCGGCGGTGATGTTCATCGCCAGGCGTAGCTCGGCGCGAATCGCTGACAGCAGGCGGGCGTCGTCCCAATCGACGACGTCGGCGCGATGCCAGCCGCCGCACATCGCGCGCAACAGCACGCAGCCATCGGGGGCCCGCTGCGGGTAGATCGACGAGCACCACTGCACGCCGAGGAGATCGCGCCGCGCGTTCTCCGGCGCGATGTACCCGAATCCGTCGAGCGGCATCGTCACATCGGCGCGGCGATAGCCCAGCGCGATCACGGCCACGCGGTTGTAGGCGATGGTGCCGATCGATTGCGCCAGGTCCGCATCGAGGTCGGCCAGCAGCTTCATTTGTTGATGGGCGGGACACGTGAGAACGACGGCGTCCGCGTCCCAGCCGTCGCGCCCTTCGGCTTCCACGCGCCAGACCGGATGTTGCGGATCGCCCGACTTGCGAATCGCACGCACGCCGACTCCGTAGATGGGCGCGGCGTTGAGTTTGGCCGTCACTCCCTCGACGAGAACGCGCAGGCCGTCCGCGAAGGAGCGCATTTTGCCGGGCCGTTCGTAGGCAACGCCCTGCGCTTTCGCTTCGGCGCGGCGTTTCTTCGCTTCCGCCGCAAAACCCTTGATGACACTGCCGTAGACTCGCTCCAGCTCGACGATGCGCGGGAAGCACGCCGGCAGGCTCAGCAGTTTCGGATCGCCGGCGTAGATACCGGTCACCAGGGCGTCGGCAAAGAGATCGGCGGCTTCATTGCCCGCGCGGCGGCGAGCGAAAGCGTCAATCGATTCGTCGTCGGTCTCGGTGCGCTGCTTGCGAAAGCGTTCCCAGAGCAGCGAGAGTTTGCCACGCCAGCTTAAGAGATTGGTCGAAAGAAACTCCCCGAGCCCGCCGGGCAGCGCCTTGAGGCGATCACCATGGAAGAGATAGCGGTTCTTGCCCGCGGCTTCGCTGGCATCCACCAGTTGGGCAGCGAGGCCGACATCGCGCGCCAGAGTCAGCGTGGTCGGCTTAGTATCGAGGAAGCCGTTCGGCCCCGTCTCGACCAGGAAGCCATTTTCGCGAACAGTCCAGGTCGTGCCGCCGGGCCGATCGGCCTGTTCCAGCACCGTGATCGCCGCCATGGGCATGCGCTGTTGCAGGCGATAGGCGACGGAGAGTCCGGAGATGCCGGCGCCGACGATCACGATTCTCATGTGGACGCCCAGGGGTGAGGTACTCCGAACCCCTGGGATTCGGAGTACCTCATCCCAGGGCTTGCCATTATTTCTTGTACGAACGTTGATCGCGCAAGGTGGGTTTCTCGATCCGGCGATGGTTCGAAACTTCGGCGAGGATGCGCTGGGCCTTGTCAAGGTTCGAAACCTTGAAGATGCCGAAGACTTTGCCGTTGCGTCCGCCGGAGCTACAGTAGGCGTACTCGATGCTGATATGTTCCTCGGCCAGGCGTTCGCAGATGTGGGCCAGAGCGCCGGGCTGGTTCTTGAGTTCGACGGCGAGTACGTCGCTCTCGGTGAAGTGGGCATTGAGCCCTTTGAGCGCCTTCCCGGTGGCGGCGTCGTCTTCGGTTACCAGGCGCAGGACGCCGTGTTCGTGCCGATCCATGACGCTGAGGGCAACGATATTGATTTTCTTGTGAGCCAGCGTGGAGAGGACCTGGGCCAGCCGGCCTGGTTTGTTCTCAAGAAAAACAGTCACTTGCTTTCTCGTGGTCATGGAATGTCCCTTTGCCTGCTTGTACATGCGTTGCGTGAGATGAAGCGGTGCTTATTGTAAAGGGTCGCGGCGGCGATGCCAGTCAAATGAGCGTTTTGGGGTGCGGGGTTCTTCTCCCCTCTCCCCGCGATCAACCCATTGAACAATGCCGCCGCGGCCGCTAAAATATTGTACCGCTGGAAAGCATACGACCAGCGTGACCGTGAACGCATGTTAAGGAGAGCCTTCTGTGCAAATAAAAATCTCCACGCGTCATGGACATCTCACCGAGGAATTGCAAGAGCACATTCGCGACAAGGCCGGCAAGCTGCTCCACTTCTTTCAACGCCTGACGATGATCGAGATCGTGGTGGACCTGAAGGATGAGGAGACGTACATCGAGTTCCTCGTCTCGGCCGAGCACAAGCACGACTTCGTTGCCAGCGAGCGCAACAAGGATCTGCTAGCTGCGGTGGACTTGGTGCTCAACAAGCTGGCGACGCAGGTCCGCAAGTACAAGGAAAAAGTCCAGGATCATCACCGCACGCCGGCGCGGGGCGAGGCTGCCGGCGCGCTCAAGGCAGACGATGGCGACGGCGAATGAACGGAGCCGACATGGCGAGGAGGCCAGGGAGTTTACGCCCTCCGCTCGCCCATTTGACGGAGTGAATTCCCATGCGCATGTCCGAATTTGTCATCCGCGAGGCGATCTCGGCGAACCTGACGGCCGCTCAGAAAGAGGGCGTCGTCCGCGAGATGGTCGAGAATCTTCGCCTAGCCGGCTATTTCAAAGGCAACGAATCCGACGACGTCGTCAAGGCGATCTTGAAACGCGAATTGTTGAGTTCCACCGGCATCGGCGACGGCGTGGCAATTCCGCACGCCAAGCACGCCAGCGTTGATCGGCTGGTCGGCGCCGTCGCCATCGCGCCCGGCGGCATCCCTTTCGATAGCGTGGACGGCGGTTCGGTACACGTTCTCGTCATGCTGATCTCACCGTTGGAACGGCCCAGCGACCACCTGCGTGCGCTCGAGGGCGTATCACGCTGTCTGAAGGACAAGGCGTTCGTCAAATCGCTGCGCGAGACGACCTCGCCGCAGCAGATTTGGGATCTGATCTGCAACCATGATCGCGGAACACCGGCTGTTTAGCCGGCGGGTACCACGGCGACCAAGCTCGCAGACTAACCGAGGAACCCTCTTATTTTTAGACGGACCCCATGACCGCCGACACCCTCCGGCAAACCGTCACGATCACGAACCCGCAGGGGTTCCACATGCGCCCGATGGCGGCGTTTGTGGAGGCGGCAAGGCTATTTCCGGGCTGCACGGTGACGGTCACGCGTTCCGGCATGGTGCCCGTCGACGGCAAGAGCATGCTGTCGCTCATGGGCCTCGTTGCGGTCCAGGGCGCTGAAGTTCTGCTCGAGGTGAGCGGCCCCGGCGCCGGCGAGGCGCTGTCAGCGCTGGTCCACGTGTTTCATCGCAACTTCGACGAGGAATAGAAATAAATGAACCACGGGGGACACGGGGAGCACGGACGAAGAATCAGAGGAGACCTGTCGAGCGGCTCACGACCGGCAAAATGAAGAGGTGAGGATCGATGCCAGTTCCTCTGTCTCCTCTCCGTGCTCCCAGTGGTTCATTTTCTTTTGCGTTCTATAGGACCGATTGTTGAGCCTCGCGGTAAGACACATGGAAATCAAGAGAGGCATCCCTGTTTCTCCCGGCGTGGCCATCGGCACGGCGCTCATCGTCGAGACCGAAGGCATCCAAATCCCGCGCCGCTTCATCGATAAGGCACGCGCGAACGAGGAAATCGAACGCCTGCATCAGGCCTTCAAGGACGCTGTCGCCGACGCTCACGCCAATCAACAAGCCATCAACGAAAAGCTCGGCAAGCAGTACGGCGCCATCTTCGCCGCCCATGCGCTCTTGATCGAGGACCCCGATCTGATCCGCGAGATCGAACTGCTCATCACCCAGAAGAGCTTCAGCGCGGAATATGCCGTCAGCCGGACCATGCGGCGTCATGCCAAGGCTCTCGCGGCCCTGAACCAGCCGATGTTCAGTACCCGCACGGCCGATCTGTACGACATCGAAAAGTCGATCCTGTCGCACCTGGTCGGCCAGCCGGGGAATCCGCTGCAAAACCTGCAAGGGCCGGCCATCGTGCTTGCGCATGATCTTACGCCGAGCGAAACCGCCAATCTCGATCCGAAGATGGTCTACGCGTTCGCCACCGAAGCCGGCGGCAAGGCCAGCCATACCGCCATCATGGCCGGCGTGCTCGAAATTCCCGCCGTCGTCGGCCTGGGCCGATTTTTGATGGACGTTTCCGGCGGCGATGAAATCATCGTCGATGGCAACCGCGGCGTCATCATCGTCAACCCCGATGAGGAGACCCGCGAACGCTATTTAGTCCTGCAGCGCCAGTTCGGCTCGTTCGCCAAACGGCTCAACGAACTGCGCGACCTGCCGGCCGAGACGACCGATGGTATCCGCGCGGTGCTCCTAGGCAACATCGAGTTCCCCACCGAATCCGCCCATTGCGGCGAACGCGGCGCCGATGGCGTTGGCCTGTATCGCACCGAGTTCCTCTACCTCAATCGGACCACCGACCCCAACGAAAGCGAACAATACGAAGCCTACACGAGCGTGGTCCGGGCCATCGGGCCGAACAAGCCGGTGGTCATCCGCACGCTCGATCTGGGGGCGGACAAGCTATTTCACCTGGCAGACCAGTATCTCAACGAGAAAAACCCCAGCCTCGGCGTGCGCAGTGTACGTTTGTGCCTACGCAATCTGGTCTTATTCAAGACGCAGCTTCGGGCCATCCTCCGCGCTAGCTGTCACGGCGACGTGCGGATCATGTTCCCGATGGTCAGCACGCTCATGGAGTTACGGCAATGCAAGATGATCCTCGCCGATGTCAAGGAGGAATTGGAAGAGGAGGGGATCGCGTTTAACCGCAAGATCCCCATCGGCACCATGGTGGAGGTGCCTTCTGCGGCCTTGATGGCGGAGGAAATGGCGAAAGAGGTAAATTTCTTTTCCATTGGCACGAACGATCTGATACAGTATACGTTAGCTGCGGACCGTACCAATGAACACGTCGCCCTGCTCTATTCGGCCGGCGACCCCGCGGTGTTGCGATTGATCGACCGTGTCATCCGCGCGGCTGCCACTCAAAACATTGAGGTGTGCGTGTGCGGCGAAATGAGCGGCGATCCGCTTTACGCGATGCTGCTGTTAGGCCTGGGGCTCCGCCAGCTGAGCATGACGCCCCAGAATATACCCGAGATCAAAAAGATCATACGGTCCATAACCATCGAGGAAGCCAAAGTAGTGGCTCAAGAAGCGATGCGGTTCGACACCGCACGCGATGTGAACAATTACCTGCGGGAACAAACCCGCCGAGTCCTCCCGGAAGTCGTGGTAAACTGAGGGAGAAGGGTACGCAATTTAAGTCCGAGCCTGAAGCGCAAGCGAAGAATTGAAAATCTTCGCTTGCGCTTCAGGCTCGGAAATCGACATCCGCGATCCTTCCACTCATCGGCGCCACCTTGTGCCGAGCCCTGCCTCATTTCCATTGCGAGGATTCCGCACCTGTGGATCCAGGTGAGTCGCTGCGCGACTCGCCCCTTGGCTCCCCTTTGTTGGGGGAGAACCCGGCATGGCGCCAGATCTGACGCACGCAACGATAGCTCCCGACACCCCGCCGAAGGAAGCGCCCCCGCGTCGCAAGTTCCGCCTCCGCTTTCGCAAAGCCGGCGACTTGCGGCTCGTCAGCCATCACGATTTGATGCACGTCTTCGAGCGCATGTTCCGCCGCGCCGACCTCTTGCTCTGTGTCACGCAAGGCTTCAATCCGCACCCGAAGATGGTGTTCGCCCAGGCGCTTGCGCTCGGGATCGCGGGACTCAACGAGATCCTCGAAATCGAAGTCGCCCAGCCGCTTGACGCGGCAGAAATCCACACCCGCCTAGCACGCCAATGCCCGCCCGGCATCGAGATTCTGAGCGTGCGCGAGATCGATGTGAAGGCCTCGGGCCGCGTGCGTCGGGCCATCTATCGCTTGCCGTTACCCAATCGCATCGATGATCTCGCCCAACGCTGCGCAACGTTTCTGGCGCAAACCGAATGCTGGATCGTACGCAGCCGGCCAAATCCAAGGCGCGTGAATTTGCGCCCCTTCGTCCATGAATTACAACTAGACGGCGATTGCCTGACGATGGCCCTGTGGGTCACGTCAACCGGCGCCGCCCGCGCCGACGAAGTCGTCACGGCTCTCGGGCTGCAAGACGTTCTTGACAGCGGCGCCGTGATCGAGCGCATCGAACTTGAAGTGGCCGACGAACTGCCCCCCGGCACGGAAGACGCTCCGTTGATCCAGGGGGCCATGCAAGAAACAGGCACGAACGACAGGACGGCGCCGGCGGAAAACCTCCGCCCGACGCCGATAATTAGCAACCCCCTGTCGTTCGACTCATGATATTTTTCCCCACACAAGCCCCAGAATGAGCGAAGCGATTTCTGGGGGGTCGAAAGGACCGCAATGAAAAAAGAAATGCTGATCAACTGCCTCCAGCCGGAGGAAATCCGTATCGCCATCCTCGAGAACGGCATCCTCGAAGAGCTTTACGTCGAACGCGCCAGCCACGAGAGCTACGTGGGCAACATCTACAAGGGGCGCGTCGTCAACATCGAGCCAAGCATCCAGGCGGCGTTCGTCGATTTCGGCGTTGGCCGCAACGGCTTCCTGCACGTCTCCGACGTCGAGCCCGCCTACTTCCGCGAAATGGAACAGCAGCACGGCCGGCGCGGGGACCGTGGTGACCGGGGCGACCGAGGCGGACGAGGCCGACCGCCCCGCCAGTTCGACGATTACGACGCGCAAAAAAGGCGCGAGTATCAGCAACCGCAGCCAGCGCGAGGCCCGGCCGATGACTTCGGCCAGCCGCCGCTTGAGTCCGGCCAGCCCCCCGCGCCAGTCTATCAGGAGCGGAGCTACGATGCGCCGGCGGACGACGGGCCGGAGATCATCGTCGAACAGATCATGGAGGAGGACGACTTCATCCCCGGCGCGCCGGAGGAGTCGATGCCCGAAGCGGACGCCGCCCTGGATTCCGATTGGCCAGTTGCCAACGAGACGCGCGAGAAAGCGTTCGACGATTCGATACCCACTCAGGTGAATCTGCCCGTCGAGGAGTCGGTAGAAACCGAGCCCGCGGCGGAAGTGGAAAGCGACGAGGACAAGCCGCGCCGCAAGGGCGCCCGCCCACCCGCCAAGGGCCGATCGCGTTCTCGCAAGCCCCGCAAAGGCGGCCCGAAGGATGACGCTCCGGAATCGCCGCCCGCCGCCGAAGGTGACAGCGGCGCCGTCGAGCCGCCCTCAGCCGATGCCCCACGACCGCGGCCGATGGATTCGAGCGAACATCGCACCAGTGCCGACGACGCGTCGCACGGTTCCATCGAGCCACGCCCGAAGCCAGACGATCTCACCGACGACGACCTGAGCTTTTCGAGGGCGCCCACTGTCCCCGAGTCGCGGCCGGCATCGACACCTGCACCGGAGCCGATCGAGGAGATCATCATCGAGGAAGAGGAATTCTTCCAGCCGGAGGATTTGGGGTCCGAGCCAATGGAACCCGCGATTCCGAAGAACGATCCGGACGACACCATCGAGGAAATCGTCGAAGAAGAGAAGGCAATGGAGGACGATGAGCAAGCGGAGCAAGATCAAGCTCCCATGGTTTCCGAAATGCCGCCCGACGATAGCCGGGACGATGAGTTTGCCGATGTGGACGCCTACTTGCCGGCGCCGCGCGGCGGCGGACGTGGCCGAGGCGATCGCCCCGACGGCGGGCGCGGCGGACCACGCGGTGGCGGTGGCGGACGCGATCGCGATCGCCAGGGCGGCGGGCGCGGCGGACCACGCGGTGGCGGACGCGACGCCGGACGGGGCGGACCGCGCACCGGCGGCGGACGGCCCCCCTTCGGCAGACCCAGGCCCCACATCGAAGACATCTTCAAACGCGGCCAGGAGGTCCTCGTGCAAGTCATCAAGGAAGGCATCGGCACCAAGGGCCCGACCCTCTCGACCTACATCAGCATCGCCGGCCGCTATCTCGTGCTTATGCCCGGACTCAACCGCATCGGCGTCTCGCGCAAGATCGAGGACGATACCGTCCGCCGCCGGCTGCGTGAAATCATGAACGAGCTGCGTCCGCCCCGCGGCATCGGCTTCATCATCCGCACCGCCGGCCAGGACCGCAATCGCGAAGAGTTGCAGAGCGATCTCGCCTATCTCTCGCGTCTGTGGCAAGTCGTCGCAGGCCGCATCCAGAAGCAGAAGTCGCCGTGCGAAATTTACAAGGAAAGCGACATGGTGACGCGCACCATCCGCGACATCTTCACCAGCGACATCGACACGATCTGGGTGGATGAGCGCGGCGCCTATGAAGCGGCCAAGGAGTTTATGGAAGCCGTCATGCCTCGCTACGCCGAGCGCATCAAGTTCTATGACGCCACGGTGCCGATGTTCCACAAGTATGGCATCGAGCAGGAAATCGCCCGCATCCAGGAACGCAAGGTATCCCTGCCTCACGGCGGTTCGATCGTCATCGACCAGACCGAGGCCCTCGTCGCCATCGACGTCAACAGCGGCAACTTCCGGGCTGACAGCAAGGACGCCGAAGAAACCGCCTACCAAGTGAACCTGCACGCCGCCAAGGAGATCGCCCGCCAGCTACGCCTGCGCGATCTGGGCGGCGTCATCGCGAATGACTTCATCGACATGCGCGAAGAACGGCATCGCCGCGGCGTCGAGAAGGCGCTGCACGACGCCATCCGCCGCGATCGCGCCCGCACCAAGATCTTGCGCATCTCGCAGTTTGGCATCATCGAGATGACGCGCCAGCGCATCCGCCCGTCGCTCAAGCGCAGTGCCTTCCAGGATTGCACGCATTGCAAGGCCACGGGCCATGTCAAGACCAGCGAGAGCGTGTCGATCGAGGTGATGCGCATGCTGCAACTCGCCGTCAACCGCGAGCATATTACCCGCATCGACATCCGCGTCCACGATGAAGTCGCGCAGTACCTGCTCAACCGCAAGCGCAAGGAGATCGTCGGCCTGGAGGAGCAAGGCGGCAAGCAGGTGTCGATCACCAGTGCGGGGGCGGCGGTGTCGCCGGAGTTTCTCGAGTTCCTGTGCCTCGACAACAACGGCAACGAGGTGAAGTTCGGCGTTGTCGAGGAGCCGATACGCCCGCCGCAGCGCCGGCGCGGACGGTAAGGGGAATTGCAGAATTCAGATTGCAGATTGAAAGATCTGCAATCTGAATTCTGAAAAAACATGCTTCGATTCCGTGCCCCCGACGCAAATCTTGCGGATGGCGCCGTCACCAATCTCCTCGCCGTGTCCCAGGTGATCGACGCCGCCATGCAGCCCTGCCATTTCTTCGCCGCGCCGGAACTGCGCCTGACATGGATCGCCGCACGAGCCGAAACAATTGCGTGGGAGATCTTCCGCGGGCGACTGCTCGACAAGGCGCAAACCCGCGAACAAAAGGCGTTTCTTTCCTGGCACGTGATCCAAGCGGATGCTGCTGAATCGACCATTTCGGTCAAGCTCGACGTTCACGCCAGGCAAATTCACGTCACGCGTGGGCTGCTTGCTTACGCCTGGGAAGGCTACGACGCCGCCGGCGGCATCGAGAGCCGGGAGACCATCAAATGGCTGCGCGAACTCGTCGGCACGATCGCGCTGGCCGACTTCGCCGACCTGGAATTCGTCAACGACGAGTTGATCTGCCTGATCTGGCAAGCCGTTGTCGGCACCAGTCGTTTGCCGCTCACCTCGGTCGAGGCGCCGCTGCCGGCGTTTGTCTTCGGGCAATTTCACTACGTCGCACGGCAGGAGGCCGGCGCGACGGCGTGCGATTCCTGGGACGATTTCCTGACGGCGGGATTGCAGCCGACACACGCCTGGAGCGAGAACGTCAAAGTCGTCGAGTTCGCGCTGCGGCACCTCTCCCCGGCGCAACTACCGGGGCTGGCCGATACGCTGGCAGGCTGCTGGCTGCGTGAATCGCTGCCCAGGCTCTTGCGCTCGATGTTCAACGACGTGTCTCTCTCGCCGCACACTTTTTTCACCGAGAACGCGCTCGCCTTGCTGAATGCTCTGACCGAACGCCAAGCGCTGAGCGTGGATGAGAAGATCGACTTTCTCAGCCGCCTTCTGCGGCAACTTGCCCGCCATCTGACGGCGTATGATCTCGTCACGTTCCATCATCGCGGGGCGAATTATCCCGACGCGTTGCTCTTGGATCTAGCACTCAAGTATTACCTGCACGCGTTTGAGGCTGCCCCAGACCGATTACTGGGCGCCGAGGAGAAACCGCGTCGGCGCGCGCTGCGGCAAGCGATCTTGATGCGCCGCCATTACGAGGGGCACCTCGTCCCCGATCTGCCCACGTCGCCCGGCGAAAATGCACGCGTGCTGCCGGCGAGCCATCCGCGCGTGCCCGAGGAGCAATTGACACAATCCTACCGCCGCCGCCGACAACTCTACCCAGACGATCCCCTGCCCGCTTTGCTGACGCCAAGAACGCGGCAGGTCCTGGCGCAATGCGTGCGCGATCTGGATCATCTCGACGAGCGCGTCGAGTTGGGGCTCGGCGTCTTCATTGATCGGCCGCTCGGTTACGCCAAGAAAGCCGCTGAACCCGACCTGACGCCGCTCCTGGCTCATGAGGCCTTCAGTCCAGCGCTCGCCCGGCGGCGCTGGCAGGAGTTGAAGAAGCTATGCACTGAACTCGACGTCCGCTGCGATGTCGCGGGACTTGACTCGCTCTTCGAAAACGGCCCGTGGCCGACGGGCTTGCCTCACGCGGAACTGGTCGAATGTCCGCGGCCGACGGCGGCCCTCTGCGACGTGCGCAAGGTCGCCGACGATTTCGTGATCCTGCGTACGCTGCCGCAAGGATTGCTGCCCGTGCTGGATCGGCTGCGGCCGCTGCAAGATCGCTATCGCCTGGCATTCCTGGCGGACGGGCGCTGCCGATTGTGCGTGCAAGCACTTGACGGTGAGAAGGCGCCGAGACTTGTGATTTACGACGATCGGCTGCGGCGACGCCTGGAGTTGGCGGTGGATGCGTCGCAGGGTTTCATGACGCGCGCTGGCGTGGAACTGCCGAGAGCGGGGCTGCACGTGTTGTGTGTTTGGGAAGATACCGAGGATACGGAGGTACTCAGTCCGCACGAGCCGATGGATTTGCGGGCTTGACGCGACCAGTCCCATATAGCCCGCCGTTTACGGCGGGTGTGCAGCGTACCCGCCGTAAACGGCTGGCTATATGGGCAATAATCAGCGGCCGACTTCGGGGACGTCGAGGCGCATCTCGTGGAAGCCGAAGCGGCCGGTCGTGTTGTGACCCAGCAGCATGACGCGGTAGGTGGCCTGACCGTTGGCCATGTCGAACTGGACTACGGCGCTGCCGTTGGGCAACAAGAGCGTCGGATGCCAGAGCAGCGTGTCGGCGAGCAAGCCGGGGACGTGCTTGTGGGCGTATTCCCGGTCGGCCAGAGCCATTGCCATCGGCAGCTTGGGTTCTACGCCCGGCTTGGTCGGAGGCGGCGCCGGGATCGGCGCGATCAGGCTGCCCTTTTCGACTTCTTTAAGTAATTGCTTGAACTTTGCGTCCATCGCGAGGTTGGCCGCGGGAGTTTGGGAATCACTTTTTGCCTCGGTAAGGAGGGCGTTCGTGGCCGAGCGACCACCGCGCCGGGCGAGCGAGTTTTCCAGACTGGCCCGCAATGCCTTGCCGGCATCTTTTGCCCCGTACTCGTTCTCCCCACCCTTCGCCGCGACCATGCGGTCCTTGCGTTCGGCAAGGGTCGAAATCTGTAGCGCAAAGTTGCCCGTGAGCGGTTTCTCGACAATGGGACCGTGGAAAGGCGCCTGGGCAAACGCTTGCCCGAGTTGTCGGTCGACTTCACGCGCAGCCGGCTCCACATCGAGCATCCTTCCCGTCCTGATAACGCTGAGCGGTCCCAGCCAGGCGCCCAGGAACAAAACGCCGATGCAAGCGGTCAAGCAAGCGAAGGCACCGCTGAAACTCGGCGTTGCAAGCTTGTGCGCCCGCACGATGCGGTAGACGCCGACGCCCATGAAGATCAGGCTGACGGCCAAGAGCAGCGCGACCAGCATGCCCAGGCCGAGGCGGAACCACACTTGCACAGTTTCCTCGAAGCCATGCAGGTTTGCGCCGGCCGTCGTCACGGCTTGGGCCAAACTATCGCAGCGCTGCGTCAGAGTGTCTTTTTCCTCGAAGCCGGTCTGGCGGATCTTGGCGAGGGCCCGGTCGAGCTTGGCTTCGCGATCCGCTTGCAAGCCTTCGAGCGGTTGATTCTCGCGGCTGAACACCAGCGGCTGGTGGGGACGCTTCGCCGGATCTGCCAAGAGGCCCAGCGACGGTTCCTGGGAGCGGACGAAGCGCCGCCAGCCGTGGGTTCCGAGAAATCGTTCCAGCACCGCGACCGATTCCGGCGAATCGTGCAAAATGAGCTGGGCATTGTCCAGATCGGCCCCGCTGCGGATTTCGTTCAGAAGGAAGAAATGGGCCGACAGGCTGCGCGGCTGAGCCTGGAAGCGTTCATCAATGACGCTGGCGAGCAGCCAGGCGGGCGCCGGTTGCCCCTTCTCATCGCGGGCGGTGATCTTGGCGCTCAGCTTCTGGCCGCCATGTAGCTGTTGCGTGTTCAACTTGAAGCCGAGGTCGAGCCGCTGGGCGGCGCTGCGGTACACCAGCCGTTCGGCGACCGGGACGAGCAGGGGATCCTTCTGGTCCGCTTGGTTGTCCTGCGGTTCGTAGGCGGTGACACGGATCATGCCGACGGCGTCGCGCGTCGGCAGCAGCGTGAGATCGACGCTCTTGTTCTTGATTTCGACCCAGCGCTGATCGACGATCTGGCCCCGGCACTGCGCTACCAGGAGCAGCTTGCGCGCCGGGCCCTGTTGCCGAAGCGTCATGCGAATCGGATCGCCCTGAGCGCCGACCGCATTGGGCACGTGGACGACGACGCCGTCGCCGCGCATGCCGAGTGCGGCGAACGGATTGGCGATGTTCTCGGTCTTGACCGGCGTGGTGATCCGGACGGTGTAGGTTTCCTTGAGGCTCGGAGTGAACTCGAAATAACCCATGCCGAGGTGGTAGGTGGAATCGACGACGTCATTCTTGCTGGAGAGGAGAATGACGCTGCCGTCGCCGGTGACCGGCTCGCCCGACTTGGAGCGGACGCGGTAATAGACGCGGTTCTCGATACCGGCGATCAGATCGCCGCCTTCGGGGAAGAAGTCGATGCTGAACTCGGTCGGCGCGAGCTGGATGTCCGCTTTGACTTCCTTCTGCTGCTTGCCTTCGCCGATCTTCATGGAGATCTGCACTCGGCTCGCGCCTGCGGGAAGATTGGGCGGGATCTGCGCCGTGAAGGGCTGGGCCAGAGGCACAGCCTTCGCCAGGGCTTTCTTGTTGTCCGCCTTGGCTATCGGAGCGCCGCCCGCGCCCCCCGGGCCGCCGAAGGCATCGAAGGCCGGCGCCTTGGTGATGGGGACCGAATGATTGCCAATCATCGCTTTTTCGGGGAGTGGCATCGGCCCGCGATAGATGCCGCTGAGCTGCTCGCCGGCCCGATAGCGCTCCTGGTCGAAAACAAGCTCGGGCAAGATCAGCTCGCGCACCACTTCGAGCCGTTGCGAGACGGGTTGGACATCGGTACGCGTCGGATCGACCGGGCAGGCCGACAGAGTGTAGGTGCCTGTCTGGAACTTCTCATCGATGGCGAATTCGCGGGCAAGGATGCCGCCGTCGCCCGTCGGCAGGGTCAACGAGCGCACGGCTTTGCCTGCCGGATCCAGCAGCTCGACACGCATCGCAATCGGCTCGCTCGGCGACAGCAGTGTGTAGCGATCCAGGACCAGGACGCGGAAGAACAGCACATCGCGGTACTGGTAGGCAATCTTGTTGGTGTCGAGGCGCGTTGCGTAACTGTTGGCCAGTGTTCGCACCGTCTCCTGCACCCGCGCCTTCGCCAAGCCGACGTCGGCCTCGACCAGCAACTTCAACGCGCTGTTGGGCTTGGCCCAGGTCGCGTCGAGTTCCGCGATCGTTTGATGGTCGCAAGCCCAATGCAGCACTTTCATCTTGCCGCCCGGTTCCGTTTCCATGAGCTTGATGCGCAGGTCGGCCTTGGCCGGTTTGCCATCGCGGCTGCGCGTGGCGATGTGCAGGTGCCCCCTGGCGCCGGCGGTTAGCGTCGTTGGGCCAACGACGTGCAAATACGCGTCGGTGTTGCCTCGAATCTCGCGAATGGCCGCCTCTTGCAGCGTCTCATACTTAACCGGCAGCGCGGCGAATTCCTCGCTGGCTTTCTTGTATTCTTCCCGCTTGGCGGCCAGTTCGCTCTTCAACCCGTGCACTGTCTGGCGATAGTAGGAAAGCGAAACGCCGACCGCAATCAGCACCGCAGCTGCCGCGCTCCAGGCGATCCACGTCCGCCGCCACGACGATTGCTTGCGCGAAGGGGCGGCTGACATCGGCAAGGTTTCGGGGATCGCAGCGGGTTGATCCGTGGGGAGAACAAACGCCGGGACGACAGTGATCGCCTTGGCGGCATTCGCCAGCATCTGCTGCTCGGCACGCACTTCCTCGAGCGCAGCCTGGCACTCGGTGCAGTGGCTGAGATGCGCACGCAGGTCCTGGAGGTCGCTTCCTTCCAGCAATCCGTAAGCGTGATCGAGCAGGCGATCGCGGCAGGTTTGGCAGGTAGTCATGAGAATCACGAGTCCTTCAGCACGCGCCGCAGCTTTTGCAAGGCGGAGCGCATTTGCGTCTTCACCGTTCCGACGGGTGTGCGGCGCAGGGCGGCAATCTCCTCGTAGGTCAAGGCGCCGTTCTGGCGGAGGAGAAATACTTCCTTTTCCTCGGGTCGAAGTTCATGAAGCGATTTACGCAGGCGCTCCAGCGTTTCCTTGTTCTCAAGAGCGTCCCCAGGCGTCAGGGCCTTCCCCGCGACTTCCGGCGGAGCGGCATCGCCGAAGAACTTTGCCTTGCGGCGCCAGGCATTCCGTTGCAGGTCCTTCGCCGCGTTCAGGCCGACGCGGAAAATCCAGGCTCGCAGGTTCTTGATGTCCGTCAGGCTGTCGCGCGTCCGCCAGCACTTGATGAACACTTCCTGGGCCACATCCTGGGCGTCGTCATGGCTGCCCAGGACGAAAAAGAGCGTGCTGACCAGCTCGGCGCGCATCAAATTGAAGGCGCAGACGAAGCCTTCCTCGGTGTCCATGGGGGCTCCGTCGGACTCCATCGCGCGCGCTTCAGGCATGCTGACTGCCGAGTCGCTCATACCCTCTTCCTTCTAGACGAAACGATGGCATTTTTGGATTGCAGAAATCTTCATCAATGCGTAACGCCCTCGGTTCGACGTGCATTCCTATTGTCCCAGTATAGGTAGGGATATGTCCAGGGCGAATGCAGAAAACCGCGACACATCGATTGACGCCGGGCGATATATTATTGTTATCGCGCCGCAAGCGATCCTCGTTTAGCGCCCGCGTGGCGCCGCGCGGGCGCTAAACGAAGAAATTCGAAGAACCCCGAGGAATATCATGACCGACGTCATCGTCATCGGCGGTGGCCCCGCCGGCAGCACCACCGCCACCCTGATCGCCCAGAAGGGCTACCAGGTCACGCTCTTCGAGCGCGAACGCTTCCCGCGTTTCCACATCGGCGAATCGCTCATCCCCGAGACCTACTGGGTACTCGAACGCCTCAAGATGCTCGACAAGCTCAAGAAGAGCCATTTCGTCAAGAAGTTCAGCGTGCAGTTCGTCAACGCCAACGGCAAACTCTCCGCCCCGTTCTACTTTCACGACAACAAGCCGCACGAATGCTCGCAGACCTGGCAGGTCGCGCGCAGTGAGTTTGACCTGATGATGCTGCGGAATGCCGAGGAACAGGGCGTCACGGTCCACGAAGGCGTGCGCGTCCTTGAAGTCCTCTTCGAAAACGAAAAAGCCGTCGGCGTGCGCGTGCAAAAGGAAGACGGCCAGACCGTGGAAGTGCGCGCACGCGTTGTCGTCGATGCGAGCGGCCAAAGCTGTATGTTGCAGAGCCGATTCAAGCTACGGTTGTGGGACCCGGTGCTCAACAAGGGGGCCGTCTGGACGTATTGGGAAGGCGCGTACCGCGACACCGGCCGCGATGAAGGGGCGACCCTCGTCATCCAGACGCCGAACAAGCAGGGCTGGTTCTGGTACATCCCCCTGCACAACGATGTGATGTCGGTCGGCGTCGTCGCGCCGTTCGATTATCTCTTCAAGGGCCGTGGCAGCCACGAGCAGACTTACACCGAGGAAGTTGACGTCTGCCAGGCCGTCAAGGATCGCCTGGCGAAGGCCAAACGCGTCACGGGCTATTTCGCGACCAAGGATTATTCGTACCGCAGCAAGCAGGTCGCCGGGGATGGCTGGGTGCTGGTCGGCGACGCCTTCGGTTTTCTCGATCCGCTGTACTCTTCGGGCGTTCTGTTGGCACTGAAGTCGGGCGAGCTGGCCGCCGACGCGATTGCCGAGGGATTGAGCAAGAACGATGTCTCCGCCGCTCAACTCGGCAAATGGGGCGAGATGTTCAACCGCGGGGTCGATCGCATGCGCCGGCTGGTGTGCGAATACTACGACGGCTTCAGCTTCGGCAAGTTCGTCAAGAGCTTCCCGCACTTGAAGAACACGGTCACCGATCTCTTGATCGGCGACCTTTTCACGGACCGTGTCGATGCGGTCTGGCAGCCGATGGAGACGCTGTACGAGAAAGGCAAGAAAACGATTCCCGCCTGGAGCGCCGGCGGGGCGCCGGAGGTTGCCGGGAGCAAGACGAACGAACTTTTTCTACCCGATGGACGCAAGCCGTGACTGGTGTGTCTAGGGCTTCTATAACATTGAACCACGGATGGCACGGATAAGAAAATCAGGTGACGCTATTCTGAGGAAAACCGTCACACGCCCGACACTCTTTCTCTTCCTATCCGTGTTATCGGTGTGATCCGTGGTTCTTTATTTTGGGCATTTCAAACAAGATGCGCAAGTGACAATCGACGGAGTAATCCACCCGCCGCGCGAACAAATCAAAAAAAACGCTACGATCCGCATTCTCGTTAAAGTTTGCCAAAGTTTCGCGCCGATCTACTTCCCATCACCGTGAATCCGCGCATCGTTCGTTCCATCACGAGAATGGGGAGCGGGACATGAAGATCCATCGCAAATGGCTGTTACTGGCGGGCGTGCTGATGATCCCGTCGTTTTTGAGCGGGTGTTCACCCTTTGCCATGGGTCTGGGAACGCCCGTGCTCATGCAGCCATGGGTCGCCGACCGGATTCAGGAGCGGATGGAGAACAAGAACGACCATCGCGTGCCGGTGCTGCCGCCGATCCCGCCGGGTCATAGGCCGTACTGTGAAGACCCGCCGGACCAGCAAGAGATTCTGCGGACTATGCCGAGAGTGACGCGCGGGGTGCCGTACATCTACGAAGAGTTTCGCGATGATGTTGAATTTACGGTAGAAAAGATCGTCGATAAGATCGATCCGCCACGGTTTTTCCCCCTCATCGGGCCGGCGCAGTTGCATCATTGTCACTGGAAGTGCACGGTGTACTACACCGAAACGATTGACTCCTCCTATCCTTTCCCGTTCCGCGTCAAAAGGCGGCGCGCCGAGGTGGTGTACATCGACAAGGATCACCTGCACCTCTGCATCACCGGGCAGGACGCCCAGCAAGCGACCTATCGCGAGATGATGGCGGTTCGGCCATGAACAAGTGCCGCTTGCGGCGTAGCACGCGCTGCTGCGCCGCAAGCGGCACCAAGGAATTGCATCATGAAACGACAAGGCTTCCGATTCGCTGCACTGGCGCTCCTGGCAACTCTGATGTGTGCTCCCGAGGCCAACGCACAACTATTACAACGCTGGTTCGGCCCGAGAGCTCCCGACAAAAACCCGCCGGCGAAACTCGCTCAGGCGGATGCGCGGCGCGTCACCGAGATCAATGTCGAAGTCGCCTGGCTCGCCGACTCCGTCACCTTCCCCTACTACCTCGAAGCCCACGTGACCGGCTCCAAGCTCGAAGTGCGCGGCTACGTCCCCAGCAAGGCGGTGCGCGAGCATGCCCTGCGGATTGCTCAAGTCTATTCGTCGCTCCCCGTAGCCGATTCGATGAAGGAACATCCGAGTTTGGCCGTGAAGTCGAGCAAGATGTCTGCCCCCCAACTGCAAAAGAGCGCCCTCTCGTCGCTGCGCGTGGCACTGCCCAAGCAGTATCAGCAGCTCAAGGTCGAGTGCGGCGCCGACGGCAAAGTCTTCGTCCTCGGGACCGTGAACACTCTCGATGACAAGATGGCCGTCAGCAATTCGCTGCGCCGACTCCACGGCTGCACCAGCGTGCAGAACCTCACGCTGGTGCCCAATGAATTGGCCCAGAATCCACCGCCGGACAGGACGCCGATCGTCAAAACGTCCAATCCGAAGGAGACGAAAACCGACAAGCCGATGGCCGCTCAGGACAACAAGTCGAAACCGTGGATCAATTGGCCATGGAGCAGGAATAACACGCCAACCACCGACGAGCCGCCGTTGCTGAACGCCCGCAAGCCCGATCCGAAAAAGCCGATCCAAAAAGATGGGCCGATCCTGATCCAAAACGTGCCCGATCCCAAGTTCCCGGAATTTAAGAAGAAGCCCGACGTCGTCAAGGTGGAGTTGCCCGGCCCGGCGCCGAAGACGCCGTTGACGGTTGCCGAGCTGAAGAAACGCATTTTAGCCGCCTGTCCACAGGCGAAGAGCGTCGAGGTGAAACTGGCAGCCAACCAGGAACTGCAAATCACGGTGGAGATTCGCGCGGAGAGCGAGATCTCGCCGGTCGCGGAGCGCGTATTCGCGCTGCCCGAGTTGCAGAATTACCGCGCCGACCTACAATTCAAGATCAGTGCGCCCTGAAGCCATGTCTTCGTTAAGCGTTCGCCGCACGCCGTGCGATCGCATGGCGTGCGGCGAACGCTCAACGTAAACCTCATGATCTCCATGCTATCGCCATCCTGTCCCCTCACGAGTTCGCCAACGACCGAACCCGACTGCGCGAAACGGTTAATCCTGCGCGAATGCCTGGAGCGCTGGCGCACCGAGACGCAGCAGGGGGTCGTGGACACGGGCCGCTATCGCTGCCGTTATGTCATCTGGGGCCGCGGGCCGACGCTGGTGCTGATCCCTGGCCCAGCCATGGATGCCCACGCATTCGTGATGCTGATGCCTCGGCTGCAAGCCCACTTCCGCTGCGTGAGTTTTTCTCTGCCGAACGGAACCGATGACGGCGCTCACTTGATGACCTACCGGCATGCGGACCTCGTCGCCGATCTCTTCGCACTGCTGGATCATCTGTCGATTCGCCAGTGCTTCTTGATGGGAACGTCATTTGGGGCGAGCCTTGCGCTGGCAGCATTGCACGCTCAGCCAGCCCGATTTTCGCACTCGATCCTGCAAGGCGGTTTCACCCGCTTTCCGCTGACACGCGCCGAGCTTCTTGCCGCATCGTTCGCTCGCTTTCTGCCGGGCCGACTTGGCCATCTCCCCTTCACGCGACAGATCCTGGAGTACGGTCAACGCGACTGGTTCCAGGTGCGCGAACCGGAGGTACTCGATTTCTTCATCCAGCACCATCTTCGAACTCCCGTGCGAGCGCTGGCGACGTGGATGCTCATGCTGCACAAGCTCGACCTGAGGCCCATCCTGCCGGCGATTCGCCAGCCGGTGTTGATGGTCTGCGGCGATCACGACACCTTGATCGGCAAGGCCCGTGACGAAGAGCTGAAACAATGCCTGCCGATGGCCGCGCGCGCGGAGATTGAAAAGTGTGGCCACGTGCCACAGTTGACCCATCCGGAAGTGCTGGCCGAAGTCGTGCGGCAGTTCTTGCTGCCCGCGTGCGGATAGCTGCTTACCTTTCCCCGCCGCCGCCCACCGCCCGATACAAGTCGTCCTCGATCACCCCGTCCTTGATGTGGACGATGCGCTGCGCATAATGGGCGACCGCGGTTTCATGCGTCACCAGGATGACGGTCAGGTTCTCATCGCGATTGAGCTGCTGGAACATTTGCAGGATTTCGACACTGGTGTGCGAATCGAGGTTGCCCGTGGGCTCATCGGCGAACAGAAGTGCGGGGCTGTTGACGAGCGCGCGGGCAATGGCCACGCGTTGCTGCTGGCCGCCGGAGAGCTGCGAGGGCTGGTGCTCGAGCCGATCCCCTAGGCCGACCCGTTCGAGCATCGCTTGCGCCCGGGCCCGGGCCTCGCGCTGGCTCAGGTGAGCAGCGGTGTACGCCAGCGGCATGGCCACGTTTTCCAGGGCGCTCGTGCGGGCCAGCAGGTTGAAGTTTTGAAAGACGAAGCCGATCTTGCGATTGCGCAACAGCGCGCGCTGCTCCGCGGCGAGTGGCGAAACGTCCTGGCCGTCTAGCCAGTATTTCCCCGAGGTGGGTCGATCGAGGCAGCCGAGGATGTTCATCAAGGTGGACTTGCCCGACCCGGAGGCACCGGTCAAGGCGATCATCGCGCCGCGATTGACGGTCATCGACACCCCCTTCAGCACCGGCACTTCGAGCTCGCCGAGCTGGTAGGTCTTGCAAACATCATGGAGCTCGATGAATTCCATAGGAATGATTCTATCCAAGCGGCCTGGCGGAGAGGCCGGCGCCGCGAAGCGCCAACACGCAAGAAGTGACCGCCAACTACCCCCGGCAGGATTCGAACCTGCGACCCTCGGTTTAGGAAACCGATGCTCTATCCCCTGAGCTACGGGGGCAAAAACGTCATTTTTTCGGAATTTATAGCCATTTTTCAATTTATTGAAAAACCGCAATTCATCCTATTTACTACCGTTTGTACTGCCAATACAATGAAAATGCAGCAAAAAGTTGCCGCCGGCGGGTTGCGACCGCCGGCAGCGACGCCACCTTAACCCTTACGATGGAGGTGACGCCATGTCTAAGTCTACCCGAAAGCCCGGTTCCCGTAAAGCGGCCAGCGAGCGGCCCAAGAAACCGTATCCCGATTTCCCCCTCTCCCCTCACGCCAGCGGAGCCTGGCAGAAGAAGATTCGCGGCAAAATCCACTACTTCGGCAAGTGGGCTCGCGTCGTCAACGGCAAGCTGACGCGGATCGAGGGCGACGGTTGGCAGGAAGCCCTGGAGCAATACAAAGCCGAAGCCGCCGACCTGCACGCGGGCCGAACGCCTCGCGTTAAGGGCGATGCCTTGACGGTCAAGGACTTGTGCAATCGGTTCCTGACGGCCAAGCAGCAAAAGATCGACGCCGGCGAAATGTCCACGCGGATGTTTGCCGAATACAAACTAACGACAGAGCGCCTCGTCGCCAGGTTCGGCAAGGATCGGCCCGTGGTTGACCTTGCGGCCGATGACTTCGAGGTGCTGCGGGCGGACCTTGCGAAGCAATTCGGCCCCGTCCGGCTCGGCAACGAAATTCAGAAGGTCCGCACCATCTTCAAGTACGCGCTCGGTCAGGGCTTGATTGACAAGCCCGTGCAGTACGGCGACGAATTTAGGAAGCCGGGCAAGCGGGTCATGCGGCTGCACCGGGCCAAGAACGGCAAGCGGATGTTCGAGGCGAAGGAGCTGCGGGCGATGATCGCCGCTGCCGGCGTGCCGCTCAAGGCGATGATCCTGCTCGGCGTCAACGCCGCGTTCGGCAACGCGGACTGCGGATACCTGACGCAATCGGTGGTTGACTTGGAGGCCGGCTGCGTGACCTTCCCCCGGCCGAAGACTGGCATCGAACGCCGTGCCTTCTTGTGGCCGGAAACGATTGAGGCGTTGAGAGCCGCGATTGCCGATAGGCCGACCCCGAAGGACAAGGCCGACGCGGACAGGGTGTTCATCACGAAGTACGGCAACTCCTGGTCGGACGGCGGTATGTCCGGTGCGGTCTCGCTGGAAATGGGAAAGCTGCTCAAGCGGCCCCGCTGCCCGGCCTGCGGCAAGATCAACGCCGACGCCGCCGAGCGTTGCGATTGCGGATGGAAGCCCACCGCCAAGCAACCGTGGGAGAACTCATGCCGGCCCGGCCTTGGGTTCTACGCCCTGCGGCACACCTTCCGCACCGTTGCCGACGCCACGCGGGATTTCCCCGCCGTGCGGCTCGTCATGGGCCACGCGGACGAGAGCATCGACGACGTTTACCGCGAGCAAATCGACGATGCCCGGCTCGTCGCCGTCGCGGAGCATGTCCGGGCCTGGCTGTTTGGTGCGACGCCGGACGGCGGCACCACGACCGGCGAAGCCATTGCCGGGGAGTTCAGCGAGGCCAGCATTGATGACGATGCCCAGCGGGAAGACGAGCGGCCCGTTCTCAGGCTGTTCGCCGGTTAGATCGGTTAGAATACCCCTATCGGGTAGGCGGGTAGCTCCCGCCGCACGGTCGGCCGGTTGACGCGGAACACCATTCGCCGCGTCGCCGGCTGGCCGGCCCTTTGGAAAGGAATGGTGAACGATGCTTTGGCTTTTCGAGAACGCTACGGCAGAATTGGACCGTTATCTTGATTATGAAATGCGCCTGACACCTGGGACTGGAACATCTCTACCCGACGCCCGCGAACCCTTGCCGTTCTTGAAGAGTGGCGTGCCGTTATACGATGCAACAGAGGCGTGGATCAAGCACACCTGGGGCGAAGCCAACAGGATGCCAGTCGAAGGGCGACAACGATGGTGGTTGTTGCTTGGGGCGTCACGTGGCAAACCCGCTGACAAAAACGCCGCGTTGAAAAGATGGGCGGACTGGTTGGCCTCTGCGCGGGACGTGCCGCCATACGACGCTCTTGCGCCTAATCAACTCCGCGAAACGTTGGCAGCATCGAAAATCGAGAGCGGCGAGCGGTCGCACACGCCGTTAGACGAAGAGCCGCGTAAGCTGCTGTGGGGCTGGCACGACATCACTAACGCTCTGAAAATGCAACACCGTCAGCGAAATGATGTCAAGAGCTTAAATGAGCGATTCGGGGGACCGATTAAACATCACGGTGCCGGTACGAGGCCGATGGTCTATCTCGATGATCTACTCAACTGGTGGAACAAACTGGCCGTACAAGAGCAGGAATTGGCTAACCAACGCGACGGGGCCAAGCTGTCGGCCGACGCTCAACATAACTACGGCAGGGACGGAAAGGCAGCCCCGGAGATCGGCGGCGGCGTGAAGAAACGACGCCGAGATAAACGAACCTAGTGGAACCTACCGAAAGCTAACGAAACCTAACAAAAGCAATTCGTGCCGCGTGGCTCTCCATGAATTTACGGAGGGCAACGCGGCATGTTTGTTTTCGGCGACGAAGTTGATCGGAGAATGGGCTGGAAGCCGGGCAAGGCCGAGCGGCTCGCCCGCCAACGGCGACTGCCGCACGTTCTGCTGCCCGATGGCTCGATCCGATTCGACTGGGACGAGATAGAACCGCTGATCGTTCGCGTTCCGGCGGTGAAGGCTGGCAACACGGAGAGCCAACGCGATGAGTAGCACGCTCTCCGTCCGTGACCTGTGCGACCGCTACGGCGTCGGCGAGCACACCGTTCTCTCCTGGATTCGTTCCGGCGAGTTGCGGGCCGTCAACGTCGGCCGGCGGCCGGGCGCGAAGAAACCCCGCTGGCGAATCACGCAAGAGGCGCTTGACGCATTCGAGTTATCGCGGACGCCCACGCCGCCCCAGCCCAGGGCGCTGCGGCGGAAGCGACCGGTGGAAGTCATCGAGTTCTACAAGTAGGCAAAACTACTGATAGGTTAGATCACATGCCGACGGTCAAGAAAAAACTCCGGAACGGCGAGCACGCGGACGCCAAAACGCGACTAGGGTTCGCCGCGAAGCTCGCGGCCCTTCCCATTCCCGGAGAGGATGGCCAGGTTAGCCGGGATTTTTCAGAGCACACCGACGCCGGGCACGATAGCCGCGTTAGCCAAGTTAGGCGGGTTTTTTTAGGGTACGGCGTCGTGGCGGAGATCGCCGCGTTCTTCGCAAAGTATATCGCCCTGCCCGATGAGATGCTCCTGGTTGCGTCGGCCTGGACGACGGCGGCCTGGCTCTCGGACGTTTGGGATCGGTTCCCGCATATGGCGATAACCAGCCCGGAAAAGCGCTGCGGCAAAACGCGGTTCATGCAACTGATTGAGCTGGTGGCGCCGAACCCATACAGCACGAGCAACATCAGCCCGCCGGCGATCTACCGTCTCATCGAGTCGCAGACACCGAAGCCGACGCTGCTGCTGGACGAAGCACAGTCGATCAGCCGGCGCGGGTCCGAGGCGAGCGAAGTCACCCGCGAAATGTTGAACGCCGGCATCGACAGGGGCACAAAAACCTACCGTTGCGGCGGCAAAGATAGGGACGAGGTTCTATCGTTCAGCATCTACAGCCCCAAGGTGTTCGCCTTGATCGGCGACCTAGACGGCGTGCTGGCCGACCGCTGCTTGCCGATCAGCATGAAACGAAAGACGGACGCCGATGTCGTCGAGCAATATCGAAGCCGGATCGTCGAACCCATCGGGCACGAGTTGCGTGCGAAAGTGGAAGCGTGGACGGCGGCCAACCGGGAGAAGGTTGCCAAGGTCTTTGACCGCTTGGAGCCGTTCTCTATCGCCAATGACCGCATGGCCGAATTGCTAATGCCGCTGCAAGCGGTCTTGGAAGTGGCTGACAAGAAACGTCTCCCGATCCTACAAGAGTACGCCGAACTACTTGACGCGAAGGACCGCGAAGCCGAGCGGATGTCGCCGGGCGTCCGCCTTCTCACCGCCTGCAAGGAAATCTTCGCGAGGGTCAAGCCTACGGCCAAGGATGGGCGGTTCCTGAAGACTCCAGACTTGATCGTCAAGTTGGTGGAACGCAGCGAGGAGCCGTGGGCAAGGCTCAGTCATGGCGAGCAGATCAACGCTGAGACTTTGGCCAGATTGTTGAGGCCCTACGGCATCAAGCCAGACCGATCTAAGGACCAGAAGCATCGGGGATATTTCGCCAACGATTTCCAAGAGGCATGGGACAGATATACCCTGAAAAATCCCGTCTAGCCCGTCTAGCCCGGCGAACGCGAATACCGGGATAGACGCGATAGACAGGGTAGACGGGATTCTCAAGGGTATCGCCGAACGAAAGGAAAGCCGATGCCGAAGTCACCGAAGGAAATCAAGTTGACGAACCGGATCAAGCGGCTCGAAACGCTACTTGCCAAGGTCGGCCCGACGCCGGCGGAATGGACGGTCGCGGCCGAGACGAAACCTGCCAAGACCTTCTTGCAGTACGTAGCCGAGCGATTGATGGGACCGCCGGCCAAGCCGGGCGGCAGCTACGGGGAAAGCTATTGGATCTGCGTATTCCACAACGACACTAACCCTAGTTTTCACACGATGCCCCACAAGCCGGAGTTCAAGGATCGCTGGTTGTGTTTCGGTTGCGGTATGCGGGGTGACGGGCCAGACCTGATGAAGGAACTAATGCCTGGCGAAGATTGGTCTCGGCGGCGGGCACGTTTACTCCAATGGCGTCAGGACTACGAACGCGAAGTCAAGACGGCGTAGGGTACTTCCCTCCGGGGAGTTATCAAGAAACTGGAAGGTGCGATATGCCAACAGTGAAGAGAGTCATCCGCGACCCGGAAGCCGAATACGTCGAGGCGATCCTCGCGCGCAACCAACAACTGAAGATAAAGATCAAAACGACGAGGCCGACACTGATGCCAGCTGTTAACCACAAGCGGCGGGCACTCTCTTCGGCTTCCCACTTTTCGGTAGTGTCTCAGTTTGAAAGTTACCTTTCCGCAAGGAACGGGCGTTTGGCATGAGTGTTCTGGCTCATTCCAGGTTTCTCGGCATTTCAATGAGAATTGATTTGTCGAGTTCGGCTGCATTCGCGCGTTCGTTATACCGTTCGAGCAACCGACGAAAACCGCTTACCAGCTTTGTTCCGTCGAATTCCGCAAGCTCGTCAATATTTGTTGCGACAAAAGATTCGATGGATTCTACAGCGATCCGGCGCGCGCCAAGGTCATCAACGACAAGCTGCACCTGCTCACGATTCATCTGCCGTACCACGAATCCGACCATGTGCTCAACCTGGCTTACAACGCGTTGTGCGACGGCACGTGCTTGCAAGATATCGAACTGCGTCGTCAGGATGAAGTTTATCTCGACGCTC
>SHZY01000184.1 GCA_009692065.1 Gemmataceae bacterium | reverse complement strand
ACTACACCTGGCCCACCGTCACTCCGCGCATTGACCCGCGTGCCGAGCTGCGCCACCCGTGCGCGCCAAGCCCGCCAACCCACTCCCGTTGCCACAACTGGCCCCGTCTTCGCGATCAAAACTGGCCCTCTTTTCTCGATCGGTATCAGTTGGCTTCTATTGACGGACCCCCGGCTTGGTGCCACTGAATGTGGGCGGCATCGAGTGCGATCGAGACGGAACCGAGGCGTAAATCAAACCCACAAACGGCGCATCGCCATTCATATGCAGTCAGGACCTTGTGGCGAAATTGTGGGTCCCGCTTCTTGACGGTTTCGCCAAGGGTCAGGCCGACGGCAGAAAGAACGTCCTGATGAAGGGATTCTGGAAAGTGGCGTTCAAGAATGTTTGTGGCGATCTTCGCGACAATGGCGGGGTCGGCCTCAAGAGCCGCCTTTACGTCATCGGTGAAACCAGCTCGAGCATTATTTGACCTCAGAGCAGTGACGAGTGGGATGTCCCCTCGTTTTTTCGTGGCAAGCTTCTTTGGTGCTTGAACGACCCAGACACCATCGTTTTGAAGGCGCCAGAATGGTTGCTCCGGGTGGTCGGATCGACGTGAGGGGCCAAATTCTTGTAGGAGGATCGTGAGGTCGCGCTCGACTTCGAGAAACGTCACTTCAGCTGACTTCAGCATGGCCGTTCTGCCATTTGCCAAGCGCGTACAAGATCAGAAGAGGCTTGTGCGGAGCTCGCTGCTCGCCTTTCCTCCAGATACTCAACTTGTCGAATCTTGAAAGAGGCGAGGTCACGAATAATTCCTGTGCTGCTGAGAAGCAGATTTCGATTATTCTATAGATGTGTTAGCGGCGACGCAGTCAACGCTGCGGTCGAGCAAATCGACTCGCCCGTGCGCGCGTTCAACTGCTTCGGTCGAGCAGACCGACTCGCCCAAGCGCGCGTTCGACGCTTCGGTCGAGCAGACCGAAGCACGTTAGGCCAACGGGCGAACTGCCTTCGAGGTGTCGGACCGAGGCAGGCAGCGGTCGCCCTTGGCGTTCGTCCGTACGGCATGGAGAAGATAGGTAGGCTTTGCGGCCGGGACCGCCGCGCTACTCACGTTCGACTGTCGGGTTAACCTGTCCAAACCAGCTCCGACTCTTGGCGAACCACGAGAACCACAGCAGTGCCGCTGCGATGACAATGACCAGCGTGGGCATGCTTGCTGCCGATGGTCCCATGACCTGTAACCCGCCGGCAATGATCATGGTGTAGACCATCTGGACAATCACCGCCAAGAGGCAGGTTGCGTTCACCGCGAGCGTCCAGCTTTTGCGCATGAACAGGCTAACGCTCCCCGCCACCCCAGTTGACACGGCCAGGCCGAACACGAAATAGATCCAATCCGGCGTGGATCGAGCCCACGCCTTCTGATCCTCCGTCATGGATTCCATCATTGCTTCCTTGGCGAAAATGTTGATCGCAAAGGACGCACGGCAAAAAGGTTCGGAAAAGCCGTTTTTTTTGCATCTCGCTATCAATGCCATCCACACCCCAATGCAGGCGACCGCGGAACGTCTGAAGGAGTTCGAGAAAATCGAGAATCCCCAACGCCGCACTTACGCGGCCATGCTCACCACGATGGATCAAGCCATCGGAAACGTCCTCAAGAAACTCGAAGAGATCGGCGAACTTGACAACACCCTTCATCATCTTCACCAACGACAACGACGGAAAAGTGACGGCGGGCAGTGTCTATCGGCAACCGGTCATTACAATGGATTTGACCGCGACCGTCCTGGCCGCCACTTCGGCCGATCGCAAGGACATCGAAGGCGTCGACCTGTTGCCGTATCTCGACGGCAAACGTGGAATACCGCATGAGGTACTCTACTGGCGATCGCGAACGATGAGCAACAACTTCGGCGTTCGCAAAGGCGACTGGATGTACGTGCATTCGACGGAAGGCGAAGCAAACGCTGGACCGAAGCAGACCCCGGCTTGCGACATGTTGTTCAATTTGGCGAAGGACATCGGCGAGCGCGACGATCTAGCTCAAAAGCATCCGTGAATTCTTCGGGATCTGAAAACCCGATAAGAAGCGTGGAGCGCCGAGGTCGATGCCGGTTGTCGAAAGCTGGGCATCGAACCGTTGTTTCCCAAGAATGCGATCAAGAAATAGGAGTTGACGATGGTACGTTTTCCGATCGGGCCGCGATGGCGCACTCCGCTCCTGGGGCTCATGGTTGCTCTCGCGTGCGGAGCCCCTCTTCGCGCGGACGAGCGCAAGCCCAACTTCGTCTTTGTCTACTCCGACGATCACCGTTGGGACGCGATGGGCGTGGTGCAACGCGAGCAGGCCGGGCGGGCTCGCTTCCCCTGGATCAAGTCTCCCAACTTCGACCGGCTTGCCGCCGGGGGCGTGCGCTTCCGCAACGCATTCGTCACGCTTCCGCTGTGCTCGCCGAGCCGAGCCGCATTTCTCACCGGCCGTTACAACCACGTCAACGGCATCACCAACAACAGCACGCCGTTCCCCGCGGATGCCGTCACTTTCGCCACGCTTTTGCGCGCCGCCGGATATCGGACCGGCTACATCGGCAAATGGCACATGGGCAGCCAAAAGGGCCCCCGTCCGGGCTTCGATTACTCGGCGAGCTACGTCGGTCAGGGGCGCTATCAGGATTGCCCATTCGAGATCAACGGCGTCAACTCGCCAACCAAAGGCTGGGTCGACGACGTCTGCACGGACTTCGCCATCGAATGGATGAAAAAGAACCGCGATCGGCCGTTTGCGATGGTCGTCGGTTTCAAAAGCCCCCACGGTCCACGCGGAGACAAGCAACTGCCCGAACGACTGCGCAAGCGGTACGCCGGCCAGACTAGCCGTCCCACGCCCAATTGCGGCGTTCCCGCGATCTTTCACGTGCCGAATCCTCAGACCGGAAAATACGCGCAAGGTCTTGCCGACAATGACACCCACCTCGACTACCTACGCCACATCGATGGCGTGGACGAAAGTCTGGGACGGATTCTGGACGCCCTCGCCGACCTCGGCATCGCCGACGACACCGTGATCGTTTATTGCAGCGACAATGGCTTCTATCTCGGCGAACATTGTTCGGGCGACAAACGCAGCCTCTATGAAGAGTCCATCCGCATTCCGATGCTCGTGCGCTATCCCCGACTGTTCGGCAAGGGACTGACGGTCGACGAGATGGTGCTCAATATCGATCTCGCGCCGACCTTCCTTGACCTCGCCGGCGTGCCTGCGCCAAAGGAAATGCAGGGCGCGAGTTGGAAGGAACTCGCGACGGGCCGCGTGCCGCCGAACTGGCGAAAGTCGTTCTTTGCGCAGTACTACAAGGAGTTGGGCGATGTCCCCACGACGTATGCCGTCCGGACCAAGACGCATGTGCTCATCAAGTATCCCAACCGCCCCGAATGGACCGAAGTCTTCGATCTCGCCGCGGACCCGTACGAAATCAAGAACTTGGTTTCCGACGCCGCGCTGACGTTAAGACTGGAGGCCGATTTGGCCTCGCTCATGAAGACTTTGAAGTACACTGTGCCGCCGAACGCCAACAAGTCTCGCTGAGGCTCGCCTGGACGAGGGCATCGGTCGGCGATGTGGACTTCATGGCCAACAACTTGCGGTCGGACTTGCATCCGGGCACCGAACATGAACACGCACATGAAGCGCTGGCTGCAATCGCTCCAGGTCGAGTGCCTCGATCATTTTGTGGTCTTCGGCGAGGACCATTTCCGCCATCTCATTACGGAATATCTGGCTCATTATTCCAAGGACAGACCTCATCAAGGGCTCGACAACAAACCGCTCGACGGCCATTCCCTCAAGCCGCGAACCGGCTGGAAGGCCGATCAATTGGAATGCACCGAATCGCTCGGCGGCGTTCTGAAATCCTATGCGTGGAAAGCCGCCGCGTAACGTCATTCCAGCGACTCGGCCCTGGCCGGTCCCGCCACCGGTCCGCGCTCATCTCCGCGACAAGGCGCCAGGAGAGGGCCGGCAGCCGCGGTCATTCGGCCGCGGTTGCCGATTCACTCTGCCGCACACGACAGCGTCATACTATTGCCGACCGTCGGATCGGCGATGTTCGCTACTTCTTCCCCACGACAAGTTTTTGCACCAAACGCGATGCGTAGGGAAGGTGGGGCGAGGCTTTGCATGGGATTCTGTTTCATTGATGGGTCGCTTCATTTTGCGTCTTTTTGTTGGCTTGCACGTACGGCAGCGCCAAGCCGGGCGGCCACCTCTCGCAGCCCCTTGGGCCATGCGTCGAATTCCACAGAGGTCGCATTCTCAATCTTCGGCGGAGTGACTCTCGGAACCAGCTTGGCCGAGGGCTGGGCGTATAGGAACGGCACCTTGTCCTGTCCATAGGTGGTCGGCAGGCTGCGGGCATAGAGTTCTAGTTCGGCGGCGTAATCGGCGGGCACGTAGCCGAGGTTGGCGTGCCCGGGCACCCAAATCACGCCTGATACAGCCATCGGCGCGAACGGACTGACGCACCAGTTGTAGGCCAGGGTGGGGACGGTGTCCGGTTTGAGTTCGGCGTCGCGACCGGGCTCCGGAAACGCGGGAAATTGCAGTGGTGCGTCAAACATGCCCACGCCTTTCTTGGACAGCTCAACGATCTTCGCGACCTCCGCCTTCACGGCCTGAACATATTCTGCCGTCGCCTTTCTGGATACTTCGGAACTGGGATCCTGAAGGAGCAGAGCATTGAGCCGGGGGCGAAACGCAGGATTTGCCACATCTTTGATCCCAGCAAAGGATGTCCACGACAGCGGCGAAGCCATCTGCTTCCCCTGCCCGGAGGACATGGTCACAAAGCCCTGCGGGATGCCGGGACGGTTGAGCGCCTTTGCAAACTCGTAGGCAAACATGGTGACGTAGTCATCGGACTTGAAATCAGCGGTCTGCCAGAAAGTCTGATATCTGCCGCCACCCACCTCGAAGCCGCGTTTTCTCGGAATGGGGTTCGTGCTGGCTGCGGTTCTTCGGCGAAACTCGCGGACCAGCGGCATGGGTTCGGGAGCGGTGGACTTGGTGTCGCGCCGGTCATAGGCCAGTTCGGAAGTGAGTTGCGTGCTGCCAGTGAGGAACCAGACATCCCCGACCAGGATGTTTTGAACTGTCCTGCTGTGACCGTGGCTCGCTTTGGCGGTCAGCGTGATCGGCTGCGTGGAGGCTTTCAGTGCCGGGAAGGAAACCGACCACTGTTGACGGTCGTTGGCCACGGCGGACTTGGTCACACCGCCGAGCGTCACGGTTACTTCTACGCCTTTGTTGGCGAAGCCCCACACGGGGATGGGCTGGCCGCGCTGAATGATCGCGCCATCGCGATAAATCGCCGCGATGGTGAAGACCGGGTAGTCCGGGTCGGTGTATTGGGCATACCTCGCTTTCACAGCCGCCGCTTTTGCCGAATCATCCTCCTCGAAGATAAGCTTGCCATCGACCGCTGCGAACGGCGTCGCCGGAAGGCCTGCCTTGTTGTAGAGGTTCGTATTCACCGGTGCCGCGCTGTAGGCGTATTGCACGCCGACCGGTTGGGGCACGTCCTTCGACGTCACCACCACGGTATCGCCGACGATCGCGGCTTCCGCAGCATGCCACTTCCGATCCTTGGCGCAGAGCCGGAAATGATTCAACCTCTCGCCGGGCGTTGGGCGCGCTGGTTCGACAAACTTGCCGGGCTCCTTCCAATCCTTTTCCATCCCCTTGCTGCCCACCATCAGTCCGCCGAAGAGACTGCCCTTCTCAAACGCGACGACAGCCTTGTTTCCTTCAATGGTGTACTTTTCGAAAATGGGGCCGGTGTGGGCGATGTCGCGCCCGTAGTCTTTGGCCAGAGCCCAACGCGCGAGCCTCATGCCGGGATGGAGCTTGTTCTGGTAGTGGATGTTTCCCGGAGCGGCCGGGTTGAGATCCGTTTGGACCACCATCCCGACATGGCTGCGATTATTCATGAAGAATTGGTGCTGCACTTGGCGGATGTCGGCGAACCCGACCTCGGCGGAATCCGCCGCGCCGTAATTTTGCATTTGCGTGAAGTAAAACGGCAAGTTGGGTATGCCCCACGCTTCGCTCCAACCTCGGGCAAGCGCTTCCATTCGAGCGGCGTAAATGCGACCGTCGCCGGAATTGGATTCGCCTTGGCACCAGATCGACCCTCGAATGGCATACGGCACGACCGGAGCGATCTTGCCGTTGAAGAACTGTGACGGCCCCCGCCATTGGCCGGCGATGCCTGGCAGTCCCGGCCGCGCCAATGGTTTCTCGACGGGAAATCCCAACTCCGCCGATGCCTTCTGCCACAATTGCAAATCGCGGTAGTATTTTTCAAACGCCGCGCGGCCCTGCTCCGTGGAGGCATCTCCATCATGAATCATCTCGGCATCTACCTTGAGCCCCGGATGGCCCTCGATTGCTTTGCGCTCAGTGAACGCCTCGATGCGCGTGTTGCTGTGAGAAGTCAGCAGGATGCCGACCGGGACCTTTAGTTCCTTGTGAAGCTCATGGGCAAAGGCGAGTGCCAACGCCGAAAAGTCGCCGGCCTTGCGACTCGTTTTCCATCCGGCTTGCGAAGTCACCTTCTTCTGCGGGTAGAGCGCCGAGACGGTATCGGTCCTGAACTCCCTGATGGGAGGCTCGTCCTTCGCCTTCGCAAGCTCTTGTGCTAGACCTGAGCAGAGTGACTTGGAAGCGAACCACTCCATGTTGGACTGGCCGGAGGCATGCCACACTTCGCCGACGAGGATGTTCTTGATGGCAACCTTTTTGCCCTCATTGTCGCTAATGAACATCTCGGCGGGTTCGGCGCTGGCCTTGAGCGGCTTGAGCTTGAGCAGCCATTTTCCATCCGCGCCGACCTTGGCGGTTTGCTTCTGACCGGCGAACTCGACCGTGACCGACGCGCCCGGCTTGCTCCAACCCCAAACTGGAAGAGGCACGCCTCGTTGCAGGACCGCGTTGTCGCTAAACGGCGAACCGAGTTCGATCACTGGCGCGGACTTGTCCTGGGCCGAAGTTGATACCACCAGCGCTAAGGCGAGGCTGATGCAAGCTATGAACTGATATCGCATATTTGCTCCGTTTGGACTGCGGCACGTTGCCCTACTTCGTCGGCGTTAATGTGAATGCTTTGACGGCGATCCCGGCCTGCGGCGGATCGTTACGTAAGAATCGCAGGGTGTTCGCGCCCTCTTTGAGCGTGAGCTTGACCGGCTCGGTCTCCATCCACTGCCCGGAGGTGAAGGGCAGCGTTATGCGGACCTCCGGCCCGTCATCGTTCGCGGAGACGTTGAGGGTTTGGTTGTAGTTGTTCGCCACCACTCGCGCCGTCAACGCGTACGTTCCCGATCGCGGGACGGTGATGACATACTCGAAGCGCGACTTGGTTCCTTGGCTCGGCCCGGTCGGGTCCACCTTCGGGCTCTTGGCGTAGTAGTCCCGGACATAGATGTCCGACACTCGCTCGCAGACATTGCCATGCATGTCGTAAAGCCCCCACGCATTGGGCTTCTTCTGGCCCACTGGATGCGACTTGCCGCCATCGTTGTCCTTGAACCAGGCATAGTCGCCGAGCTGCGAGGGATCGTCGCCGAAGTGCCATGCCGTCTTGCTCCCCGCGCGGCAGGCGTATTCCCATTCGGCCTCCGTAGGAAGCCGAACTTCCTTCCCGGTCAACTCCACGAGCTTTTCACAGAAGGATGTCGCGTCCGACTCGGAGATATTGTCAGCCGGGCAATCCGGCAGCTTGCTCGCCGTGCTGGGATTCGAGCCCATGATCGTCTGGAATTGCGCCTGTGTCACCTCGTACTTGCCAAGATAAAAACCCTTGGTGAGCTTGACCTCGTGCGCCGGTAGCTCGACGCAGTTGAACCGGCCATCCGTCTTACTCTCGCCACCCATCGTGAAAGTGCCGGGCTTGATGTAGACCAACTCCATGGACACCCCGCCGCCCAGATCAAGTTTCAGGGTCGCCGGTGGGTTGTCCCCTTTTGGAGTCACGGCCGCTCGGAAACCCCAATTGTTGTATTTGCCGTAGCCGCCGCTGAGGAGACGTGCTCCGGACTTACTTCCGTTGGCATCACCCCTCCACGCGCCGCCCCGCAGGACCGTCAGGCCCTCGCGGCTGAATCGCGGGAGCGAAATCTGCATGCCGGACTCAAAGCTCTTCAGAACCATTACGTCTCCCGTGCTGCCGGAGGGCTTGCTGAACGCGGCGGCTGGTATCGTGATTACACCGTTCGGACCGACTGTGATTTTCCGATCGGAATCCGCCGTGCCCACTGTTGCAATGACTGGCTTCGCCCCGGTCCCATTCGACTCGCCGAGGTTCGTACCTACCGCCGCCAACGCGTTGACCTTGGCCTTCGCGATGATCTCACGCTGAGTGCCGAGTGATACGCCATACCAGAAGTCGGGAACGCCGTCATGAAATCCATAGACCGGAGTCTCCCCCACGACATCGCCAATCCACTGGGCGCGTTTGACTTGCAGAAAAGAATCTTTGCTTTCCCGGGCCTGTGTGGTGGCCAGGAAATCGAGATCGTTCTTGTAGCGCGTCGCGGTCCAACCGCCACCCCAACCGGCACCCAGGCAGGGCACCCACCCCTTGGGCGTCCAATGCACCAGCGCAGCATGACCAGATTGCGGCCGGGCCGTGGTCGGAACACCGAAGGAACGCAGAATGAAACGACCAAAGAACGCACGCCGACCGCAAACCCCGCCGTTCATGAGGATGTTCTGGTTGCTCTGTAATTCAGGCCGGTCGAACTTGACGTCACCTGAACCGTACTTGACGTCGGTCACGACGGACTGCACGTACCGCCAGTTGAAGTCGGGATTGGCGACGATGTCTGGCCGGTAGTTGCGCAACATCTGACGTCCCCAGGCGGCGGCTTCATCCGGCTCGTCGCCATCCACCACAGTCCGGAGATCCCAGACCGTCAAGTTCTTGAAGGCCGAATCCAGCTCGCCGTCCACGTAGGCTTTTTCGTAGGCCTGATAACGTTTGACGGGATCGACAGTTGCCGGGGTATCGGGCTTTGCAACAGGATTGTTCTGCTTGATCGGCACCGCATGTTCCAGAGCAATCGCCAGCGCTAGCCGCTGTAAGATTCCTTCCTTGGCTTTCCCACTGGCCTTCTGAATGGCGGAGTAGATCTCCATCGCCCGGCCGTATTTGTGGTCCTTGGCACCGTCGGCCACGAGCATCTGTTTCATCAGCTCAGAATCCCCCAGCAGCCTGTCAATCAGCGCCGCCTGCTCCGCGCCCTGCTGAGCGAACTCGGCCAGCCCTCTGGGTTTCGCTGTTTGCAAGACGACCAGTTTGACAAGTTTCGGATCCAGCTTGGCGTCCGACAGAACTGGAGTCAGGTTTAGCTCGGCCACTGCCTTGATCATCTTGTCCTGTGCCGCAGCCGATTTCCTGTCCTTGATGGCCTCCAGGAAGGCCGCTTTCTTTGGCGCGTCGATCTGCGGCAGCGCCTTTTCGGTCTCCGCCTTCAATGTCTGGACCTGCGCGCCATAGCCCGCTTCGAGCTTCTGCCCGCTTTCGGTCAGCGCTGGTGGTTGCGCTTGCTGCGCGTCCACCTTCATTGCCAATGTCCCGGTCAACATTAACGCCACCGCTACTATTCCGCCTACATTTTGTTTCGTCATTGTTTTTCCTTTAATTACTTGTTCTTCAACAGCTCGACCATCGCCTTGCCCATGGCTTCGCCGACGTCCATATAAACTTCGGCCTTACCGCCATAGTGTCCATTACCACTGCCGCCTTGCGCCATCGGGTGGGTGTAGATGGTGGCAACGTTGCCTTTGAACTCGGGATATTTTCCTGCGGTGCCGTCGACGGCGAGGTGTGCTTCAAGGATCTTGCCGCCGTTTCCGCCGCTGCCTTTCACGGATTCACCCATCGTGCCGAGCACGAACTTCGCGTTGGGGGCGTTGAAGTCCTTGCGCAAGGCCTTGATGAGCTGGACCAGATTCTTCTCGTAGCGAGCCGCCCAGACTGGATTGCCGGCGTCCTTTTCACCCTGCCAGTAAAAGAAGCCGGCCACCTCGTAGCTCTTCGCTCCGGGGTAGTGCTTGTCGAGATCCGCAAGCACTTTCTTGGCATCCGCCGTGTCATCGTCGTACTCTTTGCCGGCATACCAACCTGCCGGTTGATCACCTTTCAGGGTTACAGTACCTGCTTTGATGACGGGCGGAGTTGGTTCAGTTCC
>SHZY01000183.1 GCA_009692065.1 Gemmataceae bacterium | reverse complement strand
GTGCAATGTACGACTATTTCACCAGGCTTTTCCACCCCTTGAACGGATACTCGACCACCCGGCTCGGCACATACTGATGCACCGTCATCCAGCCGAACTCGCGCTGCTTGGCGTTTGCCGGATCGGGCTCGGGGAGCGCGACGCCGTCGGCTTCCGCGTAGATCGTGCGGACCACGGGGGCACGCTTCTTGGCGGGCGGGACCAACTCGTAATCGGTGCCGCGCGTCTGTTGCAGCCAGGTGTTGTCGCGAAAGCCACGCTGCAAGCGTTCGTTCGCCAGGCGGATTAGCTCATCCTTCTTACCGGCGGCGAGCGACTTGTCCTTCTGGATCGATTCGGTCATGCGCTGCGTTTCCGAGACATCGAAACAGACCCAGCCGTAAGGCGGCAAGTACGCTTCCAGCTTGCAATGCGACGGCGAGTTCTTCGGGAACGGGTTCAGCCCATAGGTCACGCGAGTCGGATAGCCGAGCGCTCGCCCGAAGGCAGCACACAGGCCGTGGTAATCGCTGCAATGGCCCGCTTTCTTCGTGAGCGCGTTCTCCGCGCTGGCCTTGAGCGAGCCACTGGCGTGGTCATATTTCATGTAGCCGTTGACCCACTTCATGATGCTGGCGAGGTCGTCGGATGCGTTGGTCGATTTCGGCACCACGTCCAGCACCAGTTTCTGGACGCGCTCGTCAACCGTCACGCTCCGATCAGATTTCAGGTAGGGCTCGAAGGACGCGGGCCACCGCTCAACTTTCGCGACCTTGGCCGGATCGATGTGCCAACGCATTTCGTGGATCGTCGCCTTGAACTTGTGGCGAATGATCTGGGCCCCTTGCGGCTGATCGAACTCGAAGTAAGCGAACTGGTTGCCGTGCACCGGCTCCTGCGTCAGCTTGGGTGTCAACTTGAGCGGAAACGTGCTGAACTCACTTCCTTCGATAGTCTGGACAACATCGGACTGCGGCAGCGCGAGCCAGATCTTGAGCGTCTTGGTGCGATGTGGAGCGGTGACGACGGCGGCGAAATCGATCTCGTAAGTCACCGGATCGGACTTCTTGCCTTGCAGCGGTTGCCTGGAATCGAGTTTCGCGACGGGCTCACTGCTGACGGCGATCGGCAGCGCCGCCAGACCTACGAAAAAAGACCATGCGAAGATTCGCTTCATGTCGTTTTGCTCTCTTCCACTGCAACTGGGAGGCATGGCCGCAGCACGCTGGTATAGAGGCCGCCCCCGGCGACGGCGCCGGCGATCGGCGCAAGAATATAGACGGTGAAGAAGCCCGAACCATTCGGTCCGGGGATGGCAATGTCGCCCCAACCTGTAAAGTAGGCCACCAGGCGCGGGCCGAAGTCGCGCGCCGGGTTGAAACACGCCTGCGTCAATGGCGCTATTACGCTGATCAGGATCGCTACCGTCAACCCGATGAACACCGGCGCCAAGCGTGCCTGGGGTGCCGCCGGATTGCGCGCGTCGGTCAAGGCGAACACCATCAGGGCGAGAATCGCCGTACCGAGAAACTCCGCGAGAAACGCCATCGGTTGCGTGACCAGCGTGTAGTGGAAAGCGTGCTCGTGTGGGTCATAGCGCCCTGCGCCGCCGGCGAACTTGCCGGGGTTCGGGTAGTATTCGCCGTAGCACATGGCTGTAATCTCGCTGCCAGGCTGGCCGCGGCTGACACTCCTGATATTTTCCTTCTCATCAAGCATAGGATGAAACAATCCGTACAGCGCCGCCGCGGCAAGGATGGTGCCGGCGAGTTGAGCACCGATGTAACCAGGCACGTCGCGCCACGCAAAGCGGCCCCAGGCGGCGAGGGCGAGCGTCATGGCGGGATTGATGTGCGCGCCCGAGATGCCGCCGACGCAGTAGGCAGCCAGCATGATCGCGATGCCCCAGACCATGGCCACCTGCCCCAGGCCGAGGTCGCCGGTCAGCACCGCGACATGCACGGAGCCGCAGCCGAACAGCACCAGGATGAAGGTGCCGAGCACTTCCGCGCCGCAGCGAGCCGACAGGGATGGCGGGGCTGGTTGCATCAACTCTCCGGTCCGGTCCTCGTTTAGAGTTCGCGTCACAACGCCGGGTCGCTGCACGTTTTGGCGCGAATGCTAAACGAAGAGGGTCCAATTCGTCTTGGCTTGCATCTCAGTGTTTTGCTATAGTCTGCCTTCTCGACTGTCAATCGGCGGGTGAATGGATTCGCTCGACCCACAGTCGTCGTGAAGGAGTTGTGGCATGCTGGCTCCCCGAAATCTTGTTCATCTTGCCGGATTGCTTGCCCTGTTTGCCCTGCCTTGCTTGGCCCGCGCGGACGACACCGAAACTCGCGAGTTCTCCGTCTTTGTCGATGGCAAGGAAGCCGGCATGTCGCGCATGACGATCTTGCAAAAAGACGACGGCACGACCTACGTCGCCGCTGCCGTCGAAGTCAAATTTCGCCATCTCATCCTCGATTACTCGCTCAAGCTTGAAACCCAGGAATGGTGGAAGGCCGGCCGGCTCGTCGGCATGAAAACCACGGGCAACGACAATGGCAAGAAGGTGGATGTCACCCTCGCCGCAGACAACAATGCCCTCCGCCTGCGCGTCAACGGCAAGGAGTCGCAGGTTCGGCCCGATGTGTGGATCACGAGTTACTGGAAGCTCGCCGATGCCCGCTTTCACAACAAACAGGTTCCCATTCTTGAATCCGATACGGGCAAGGAATACAACTGCGAACTCAAATTTGTCGCCACCGAAAAGGTGCCGGTCGGCACTCAGCTTCAGGAATGCTTCCACTTTCGCGTGGCCGCCGCCCCGGGGCCGGTCGATCTATGGTATGACCGCTACCACCGCCTGGTGCGCGCGGAGTTCACGGAATCGGGACACAAGACCATCATCCAACTGGTAAATGTCAAACGATGAAGCCGCTTGTGGCGTAGCACCTGCTCCGCAGCGGCTGCTACGCCGCAAGCGGCATCGAAGAAAGGAGCTCCCATGCCAGACCGCAACAGCATCCGCCAAACCCTCATCGAGCTGATGGAAGCTGACACCGGCAATACCTTCGCCGACCTCGACGACGCCAAGAGTTTGCAGACCGATCTCGGCCTGGACTCGGTGGACATCGTCAGCATCGTCTCGCAAATCGAGCGGCGTTTCCGCATCCGCATGCCCCAGGAGAGCCTGCAAAAATTGGTCAAAGTCGGCGATGTTTTGGATTTGCTGCAAGTGAAATTGAAGGAAGCCGAGGCAGCGCCAAAGGCGGCCTAGCTCCCCTCTCCCTCCGGGAGAGGGGTTGGGGTGAGGGCGCTGGGCAACAACGCCAGACGGAGAATAGCGTTCATCGAGGGACAGAAGACCCTCACCCCCGGCCCCTCTCCCGGAGGGAGAGGGGAGAAAAACAATCTACGCCGCGGGACGCAAATGGATTCCTCGCGTCGTCGGTAACACAAACCGGCGTTGCATGTCCCCCAGCGCCGCGAGCAGGCCGGCGACTGCAGCGGGTTGATGGTTCGCGTTCACCTGAATGCGCAGGACGCCCGCGTGGTACGGCACCGCGGGGAACGTCACCGATTGCACGTAGTAGCCCTTCTCGAACAGGAATCGCCCCGCCTGAAACGTGACGTCCTCATCGCCGGTTAAGATCGACAGGATCGGCGTCTCTCCGCCGAGAACCACCAGGCCTAGTTCGTTGGCGCCGGTTGCCAGGTGCTTGACGTTGCGCTCAAGCCGGGCGCGAATTTCTTCGTATTCGGTCGAGTTGAGAATGTCGCACACCGTGCAGACAGCATCGAGATACGGCGGCGGGACGGGGCCGCCGAAGATGAACGTGCTGGAGCGGAGTTTCAACAGCCACTTGAATTCGTGCGTACAGCCGATGAACGCGCCGAAGCAGGAGAAACCCTTGGATAACGAGCCGACGACCAGCACGTTGTCATAATTGCCCAGTGCGTCGAGGACGGTGCCACGTCCCTTGCGGCCCAGGACGGCGGTGCCGTGCGCATCATCGACGTAGAGGACGGCATTTCGCTTGAGGCAAACGTCATTGAGTTCCGCCAAGGGGGGCAGAGTGCCCGTCATGCTGTAAACGCCGTCGATGGCGACGAGGGCGACGCGATATTCGCCGGCCTCGGCCAGCACGCGATCGAGATCGCGGGGATCGGCATGGCTGAACATGGCGACGCGCACGCCGTTGGCCTGGGCGATTTTTGCCCCTTCCTGCATCGAGTTGTGCGCGTGTTCGTCGAGGATCAAGACGTCGCGTTTGCTGACCAGCCCCGGGAGCGCGCCCACATTCGCCAGCGTGACGGACGGGTAGATCAACGCCGCCTCCGTGCCCAGCCAGCTTGCCAGTTTCACCTCGGCTGCCTCGTTGGATCGCACCGAGGCAAAGACGCGCGAGGCGCCGTTGTGGGCGCCCCAACGCATTACGCCATGCGCGACGGCGGCCTGCACACGCGGATCCTGATCGAGCCCCAGGAAACTGTCCGAGCCGAAATTGGTGACGCGCCGGCCATTGACGTCCATCTCACGGTTTGGCCCCAGGTGATCAACCACCAGATCCTTCAAGAGCGCGTCGGGGTATTCCCGGACGTAGTGTTCCAGGAACCGAACCAGGCTATGCTGGTGGATCGCCGCGGCAAGATTGTGCATCGGGGAAACGGACATGCCAACCCCTTGTCGAACCTTATGAAATTGTAAGGCTAAGGTGTCTTTGTAACTCTTTTGCGCAAGCGATGCTATAGAGCAAAAACCGTGCACGGATTCAAGGTGAATCGCCGAAGGTACTAGCGGAGGGTGTACCGGCCGATTCCGGCACCAAAGATCTCACGCAAAGGCGCAAAGGCGCAATAGGGGTAAGAAATGGCCGTCCCTCATAAACGGGTTTAGGTCAAATCTTAACCAACCTTCCCCCTCGCTTCTTCGCGCCCTTGCGCCTTTGCGGGAGGCTAATTCTTGGTTCACTACCGGAAACCGCGGGCACACCCTTGCGGCGGTGAATTGTTTCACCCGATCTGGCACAAATCAGCCTCAGTCGCAACCAACACTCTCCCCCGCCTCAAACGGTAACGTTCCCTGCTCCAAGCCGAGATTTCTTTCCCTGCGGCGGTGCCTCGCCTCGACCAACTTCTGGCGGCGCTCGGCGTAACGAGCTGCCGGATCGCCACGGTAGTAGTCCGCCGGTCGCAGGTATCCCAACGAGCTGTGCAATCGCTCCTCGTTGTACCAGCGCACTACCCGCGCCAACTTTCGTTGCGCCTCCACCAGGTTCGGCAGCTCTTCTCCCTCCAGGGCCTCACGCAATGTCCGCATCGACCGCTCGATCACGCCATTCTCTTCCGGGCAATGCGGCTTGATCCGATGATGCCCCAAGCCGTGCTCCTTCAACACCTGCAGATACTCCCGCGAGATGTAACCGCTGCCGTTGTCCGACTGAATCACCGGACGGGCCACCGGCTTACCATCCGCTCCTTTGGGCAACGTCTCGATCGCCTTCTGCGCCGACAAGCTCAGCGTGATCCCATCGATGCCCAGCAGCACTTCGTTGTGCACGATATAACGCGAGTACTCATCCATGAAGCTCACCACGAAATACGCGACTTCACCTACTTGCACTTGCATCAGGTCGGTCACCCAACGCTCATTCACCTGCGTCGGCTTCTCGTCGGCGCCACGACTCCGCTTCGTGCGCCGACGCCACGGACACACCAAGTTCGCTTCCTTCAGAATCCGGTACACCGTCGAGGCACTCAAGCACACCACGTCCTCGTCCACCATGCGCCAGGCCAGCTCGCGATGTCGCAACTCCGGATGGCGGCGTGCATAATCCAGCACCGCCTGCTTCTCCTCCGGCAACGCTTCATACGGCTGCACCGGCTTGACTGGATCGACCGGCAACGCGCGGGCCCACGCCTCCTCCTTCAGCCAGCGATAGTACGTCCGACGCGGAATCCCTAACGCCGCCAGCGTTCGCTTCGCCGGCCAACCGCTACGACGACGCGTCTGCTCCACTTCTTCATGCACACGCTTCTGCAACGGCGGCGGAACCTTGCCATGATCCTCTAATCCGAGAGCCCTTTTTTTAGATCAAGGTTTTCGGCCGTGATCTCTGCGATGACATCCTTCATCCGTGTCAGCTCCGCCGCCTTCTTCTCCTCCTGGGCGCTGGGCCGACCTGTTTTCTCATCGAACACCTGCTTCGCCGACGACAGCAGTTTCTTCTTCCAGTAGTAAAACATCGTCGGGTTGATCCCTTCCTGTCGGCACAGGTCGGAAACTTCCACGCCCGGTTGAATACCCGACAACACGATCCGCAGCTTCTCCTCGGCCGACCACTTTCGTCGCTTGCTCATGTCTTTTCCTCCAGGGGTTCTGGTTTTCAATACACCCGGAGGAGAAGGTTGGCTACTTTAGCTGATGTGCCATTTGGCGTGAAACACTACAGCGGGACATCTGTGCAGCAATTGGCATTCGGCACAATATTGGGTGCGTGTCGCAACTTATTTCGCCGGCATGCTTTATGATTTCGGTCATCGCGGACAGGGGAGGGGTGGCGAGTTTGCACCAATGATGAACCGCTGACAAAATGAGAAAAGCTGGCAGGTTGGCGCGACTTCAGTTCATTTTGGCCCCCCGCCGCGGGCAAGTGGGCACACTGGGAAGAATCGGGGCAGGTTAGCCAGGGTTGACATTTCACCGCCAAAATGAGAAAAATGGCGGCATCTTCACGGATGGATGACAGGCCGGCCTTGGTCGCCTTGCGCGGAAAGGACTCCCAGTCTTGAAATCATCGCTCTGCCGTTCCGATCTGGAGACGACGGTCCGCTGTCGGGTTGCCGCCGCCTCGCTCAGGCGCACGGATGCTGACACCATCGCGCTGGCGCGTCGGCAACCGCTGGTCGTCGGCTCGGAAAGGCTGCCCGTCACTTTTCTCAAGCACACGGACGCTCAATCGATACTCGCGCTGCTGACCGTGCTCGACGCACTCCACGGGCAAGATTGGCACGCGCGGTCGTTCAAGAATTGGGGCGTGATTGCCGCACCCAGCATGTTTGGCCGCCAGGGCATTGCGACGTCGATCCTGCAGATTCAACAGGAAGGCGCCTTTGGCGTTTCGCTGCACGTTATTCCGCAGCAATCGCTACACGCCATGTCGGGCACGATCAGCCAGGCGCTAAAGATTCACGGTCCTAACTTCGGCGTGGGGGGCGGCTCGAACGCCGGCCCCGACGCGATATTGCTCGCCGCGGCCCTGCTGGCGGATGGCCAACTGCCAGGCCTTTGGCTCGTCCTGACCGGCTACGAATCGGAATGGGTTCCCGCCGCCGACGGCCAACCGACTCCCGCGCCTGCATGTATCGCGCTGGCGCTCGCGTTAACCCCGTACGAGCCCGGCGGCTCCGGACTCCACCTGGCGATCGGCCAGGCCCGTCACGATGCGGCGGGCGAGTCCCCCCTGGCCCACTTGCCCGAATTTCAACTCGGCCTGCTCGCGGAAGAATGGGCGACCGCCTGTGCCCTTCCGGCCGGACGCTGGCGGCTCGGCGACGCTCACTGGCTGGAAATCGAAGCGCCGGCCCTCGACGGGGAGGATCGGCCATGACTCGCGATCCCATCTGGATCACCGGCGTCGGCGCGATCACGCCGCTGGGCTCCACCTACGCGCAAATCGCCGAGCGCTTGCTCGCCGGCGTCTCCGGCATCAGTCGCATCACGCAATTTCCGCTGTCGGACCATCCTGCTCAAATCGGCGGTATGCTCGGCGACATTCCCTGTCCGCCAGGCTGGGCCGCACGCGACTTCGTGGCCCTGACGCGCATCGATCAGGCCGCCCTCTGGTGTTGTGTGGGCGCTCTGCAAGATTCCGGCTGGTGGGCAAGTCGCGCAGCAACACGCGTCGGCATCGTGCTGGGCAATGCGGCGGAGTGGACCACGCACTGGGAAACCGATCATCGGCAAGGCGGCATGCAAATCTTCGAGCCGCAAAGCCAGATTGAACCCTTGACGCAGCGAACCTGCCAGCGCCTGGGTATCAGCGGGCCGGCGGTCAGCATGTCCGCGGCTTGCGCGAGCGGCAACTACGCGCTGGCGCTGGCGCGGCGCTGGCTGCAAATGGGCTGGGTCGATGTGTGCCTGGCCGGCGCCTGCGATCTCGCCATCACGCCGGTCACCCTGGCAGGCTTCGGCAACCTGCGGGCGCTTTCGCGGCGCAACGACGATCCGCAAGGCGCGTCGCGCCCGTTCGATGCCGACCGCGACGGTTTTGTGATGGGTGAAGGCGGGGCAATGTTCGTTCTCGAACGCGCCGATCCGGCGCGCCGGCGCGGCGCCCGCGTCTATGCCGAGGTTGCCGGCTGCGGCGCGTCGAGCGATGCGTATCACATGGTAATCCCGAGTCCGCATCCGGAGCCCGCTATCGCTGCCATGCGCCAGGCCCTCGCCGACGCCCGGCTCGATCCGAGCGAGGTCGATTACGTCAACGCCCATGCGACCAGCACGCCGGTGGGGGATCAGGCCGAGACGAAGGTGCTGCAAACCGTGTTCGGCTCGCACATCGAAACCATGCCGGTCAGCTCCACCAAGAGCATGACGGGCCATCTGCTGGCCGCCGCCGCCGCTTTCGAAGCGCTGGCGTGCATCATCGCACTCGATCGGCAATACGTGCCGCCGACGATCAATCTGCGCAACCCCGACCCGGAATGCCGGCTGCGGCACGTCCCCAATCACGCGGAAGCCCATCGGATGCGCATGACCGCGTCGAATTCGTTCGGGTTCGGCGGCAGCAATACGTGCCTGATTTTGCGGGCGGCGTAATCTCGCCGCTTGCGGCGTAGCAGTCGCGTGACACCACCTGCTACGCCGCAAGCGGCATCTTAATGGTAAATCGTGAAGTTCCCGTCCGCCTCCGCGACCACGGTGGGCAGCCCCCACACCGGAATCGCGCCCGCGCGCCGGCCCGAGTCCATTGGCTGCATGTTCTTGTTGTAGACCTGCCACACCAGGGCGCCGCCGCGCATCCAGCCGGTGCCTTCCGTCCAGACGAGAATCATGTCGCCAGTCTTGTTGAAGGCGAGGGCGGGATGCTTACGGTTGCCGCCTTTGCCCGGGGCAGCAATCGGCGTACGACGTAAAACTTTCGAGAAGAGGTCGTCGTTAAAGTAAATCTGGCCGTCCGTATCCCACGCGGCCACGACGCCGTTCGGTCCCTGTGCGAAGGCCTCGGAACTCATCGGGCAGTGGTCGATTTTTCAGTTGTCGAGCTGGGCAGCCGCGAACCGATCGCTCGCCAACGAGTTTTTGAGGACATACATGCCGCGATTGATCTTCTCCGAGGCCGCCCGATAGAGGAAGTAGGCGTTCCCGTCCGCATCCGCGAAGCCGCGCATGCCGCAACAGCCGCACGCGCCGGTGCCTGAATCAATGGGTGTCTCGGCGGCGAAAGTTTTGCCGTCGTCTTTTGAGATGCTCACCCAGACCTTACGATTGCCTTCGCCTTTCTCCAGCTTTTCATCCAGGCCATGCCAGGCGACATAGACGTTTCCCTGCGAATCGGCAGCGAGGGACCCGCCGCCGTCGAGGATTGCCGACTTGGTCATCAAGTTGCGCTGCGGCTCGAAGGCCGTCTTCTGGTCGTTGAGCCGAGTGTACATCATCGACATGCCGCTGATCGGGTTTTTCGGCTCCGCTTTCATCGAGCCGTTCCAGGCGACATGGACGCGGCCGTTCTTGCCGAGTGCGAGATGCCCGCCGCGGATGGTGCCGACGGCGATGGCGATGCCGTGCTGGCTGTTGACCTGAATGGGCGTGGAGAAATCCAGCTTGCCGGCGTCGCGGCGGACATACATCAGATTGCCGTTGCGCGGATCGCCGCTGTAGTACAGCAAATGAAGATTGCCTTTGGCATCCGTGAGGGTCTGCGGCTGAATGCCACGCTCGGGTGCCTTGACGAGGACCACCTCGGCGCGAACCGCCGCGGCCAGGCTGATGCACACGGTGCAGGCGATCAGGATTCGTTTCATGGAAAGTGTCCTTCGTTACTTAGGGGCCGTCCGTTAATTAGTGTTACAACTTCGCAGATGTTTCATACACCTGTGTAGTGTTTCACCCCAAATGGCACACAGCCTAAAGTAGCCGACCGTCTCCTCCGGGTGTAGTGAAATCAAGAACCCCCTGGAGGAAAAGACATGAGCAAGCGACGAAAGTGGTCTGCCAGCAGTTCCCGGCCATCAGTTTGCCGCCTGAAAAACGGTCCCTTCTGACCTTCCTTTTCGTAAACGCAGCTGGCACAATATCTGCCTTAAGCCCCCATCTTATCGCTCGGGCAAACGGAGTTGCCGGCCATGTGTTTCTCCACCA
>SHZY01000182.1 GCA_009692065.1 Gemmataceae bacterium | reverse complement strand
CAAAGGTCAACAGACCAGAAAACGAGGTGACGATGCAAAACCCCAAACCGACGCACGAATCTTCTCGCAAGAGGCTATGGAGATCCTCCGTCCCCGCCCGCAGATTTCAACCTCGCTGAAAACACCCGATTCTTCGCTTGTTTAAGGACCAGACCGAGATTCTCTTTCAAAACCAACGGAACGACATCATGTAGATTTTGCAGAAACGTCAAAAACACAATTGACCGCAATCGTTTCGCGCCAAAGCACCGATTGTACGGCTCCTCGCTCTCGAAGATCTTGCCAGGACTATGGGCGTAGTCAAAATCACCCGCGCAAGGGTGTGGCTTTCAGCGTCAACGAAAACCAGTCGTCTACGGAATCTACCCTATCGGTAATGTCAACCTGAGACGGTCCCACCAAATCCACGGTACACCGGGCGTCCGAGAAAACCGTCCTGAACTCCTCTTTTAAGTCGTCGATTTCTTTACGGCAATTGGCGCGAACCAGCATCGGGTCTTGTTCGTTCAGGTGAATTACCGTGAATTCAAAATCGGGGACGATTCTAGCTCCATCGTCCTTCCGAAGTTTCTGGAGAGTTGCCCGCAGGTTGACGTAGACCTTGTTTTCGATCTCTGGATAACCGACGCCATCAAGGGCAGCGGCAATACGGGGGAGGCATTTCTCCAACTCCTTGAATCCTTTCGCAATCGCGCTCAATGCGTCGTAATACTTGGCTTGGATCAAATGTAGTTTTACCGAACCACTTGCCTGCGATTCGAGGAAAAAGGCGTCAAGCCCCCAATCGCCTTTCGTTTTACCTTTGACTGCGGGATCGGAAGAGTGTTGGAGCGCGATGGTTGTGCTGACTCCAAAAGTGTGCTTCAGATACCACGCCGGAAAACAATCGGCAGCAGACCGATCCCCGCCTTCGGACTGTGCGAACTCGTCTACTTCAGCCCGTATGGCCATTGCGTCGAGGAGGATGGAAGTCATGGTGGCGATCTCAAGTTCGATGTTTAGCATTTGCAAGGGCGTGGTGCGTCAGCGCGAGTACGCTTGACGCACCCTACGGCTCGTTGTATTGTATGCGTCACGGAGCCGCCGCCACAAAACCCCACCCACGTTGCCGGCGGAATTGCGGACTCAACACGACCGTCTCGAACAACACCGAAAATCGGCGTTCCGCACGCAGGTTCTTCTGCATTTCCTGCAACAACGGCTCATCCGACAACACCACGGAGCGGCCGAGGGCGCCATGTGGATCGGCCGCGGCATCAGTAGACCTCGTCATGCGTACCCAGCGCCAGCAACACAATTGCCTCCTGACCATCGTGCTTGGTGAATTCAAACACAATGCGCAAATCGTAGGCTGAACTGCATGCCCAACATCCTGCTAATGCTCCACGTAGTTTGTGGGTACGTAGCGATGGATGGGTCGCGTCAGCCGACAATTGCTCCAGTGTCGCCTCAATCGACGCCGAAGCATCCGGGTGCGATTTCAGCCATTTCCGCAAGTCTCGCCCGAATGCCGGGGAGCGTAACAAGGTGCGTCTCACGACTGAGCCTCGCGCACGATTTCCGCCGCACTCAAGGGCTCGCACTGCCCAGCAGCGAACTCCTGCCGAGCCTGCGCCACGCTGGCCACGACGCGCTCCCGTCCACGCTCCGCAAGGCGGCGATTCAGCACGGCCACCAATTCAGCCTGCGAATCGACGTCGAGTTCTTCGGCGGCATCAAGAACATCAGCAAGTGTTTTCTGTTGACTCATGGCAACCTCCTATCATCCAAAATACCAGATTCGCGCCGCCTCCACTACGGAGCCGCCGCCACAAAATCCCGCCCACGTTGCCGGCGGAACTGTGGACTCAACACAACCGTTTCGAACAACACCAAAAATCGGCGTTCCGTACGCAGATTCTTCTGCATTTCCTGCAACAACGGCTCATCCGACAACACCACCGAGCGGCCGAGGGCATAACCCAGAAACTTGCGGCACAGGTTCCGCTCAAACTCGTCTCGGCGATGCTTTTCAACATACTCGATCAGCCCCGAAATTCCCTCGGCAGTTTTTCCGCCCGGCAGCGGCCCGACGATCTGGACATCGCGGCCGGCGAGGTCCTTTTTCCGTGCCCGGCCAACCGCGTCGAAGCCCTCCATCGTCAGGCCGAGGCCGTCGAAGTGGACGTGACACATCGCGCAACTTTTATTCGTCACGTGCGCTGCGAGCATCTCGCGAATCGTCTTGGCGCTTTCCTTCTCCGATTTCGGCAACTCCGGCACGTCGGCCGGCGGCGGCGGGAAGTGTTGGCCGAGCACATGATGCACGACCCAGAACCCACGCTTCACCGGGCTCGTTCGTTGTCCCGCCGAGTTTTTCGCCAGGATCACCGGCATGCCGAACAGCCCGCCGCGGCCGATGCTCCGCAAGCCCTCGACGCGGTGCCATTCCGATTTGTCCTTGCGCTTCTGGAGGAATTGCTTTTCGATTCCGCCGCCATAGAACCGGGCGAGCGTTTCGTTGACAAAGGTCGCATCGCTGTGCAGCAGCTCATCGACTGGCTCGTTTTGCTGAATCAGATGCGTGATGAGCCGGGTCGGTTCCTCGAACATCGCTTCGCGCAAGGCGGCGTCGTAGCCGGGGAAGACGTTGGCGGGAATCGTGTCCTTCGAGAGGTAATCGCGATAACGGAGCCATTGGCCGAAGAACTCGCGGGAGAACGCCTCGATTTTCGAATCCTTCATCATGCGCCGCACCTGCGCCCGCAATACCGCGTCGTCTTGCAGCTTGCCGGCACGCGCCTCCTTGAGCAATTCTTCGTCCGGCAACGACGCCCAGAGGAAATAGCTCAACCGTCGCGCCATCGCTTCGTCGGTCAGCGAATGAACGCCTTTGCCTCCGGGTGTGCCAGGGACGCGGTACATGAAGTGCGGCGACATCAGCACCGCCGTGAAGGTGCCGCGCAGCGACGTCTCGATGCCGAGCCCTTGCTTGCGCAGCCGTTGATAGAGTACGCGCAGGGACTTGGCCTCCTCGGGACGCAACGGCCGGGAGTATGCGCGCTGAGCCAGACGCTCCAGGTCGGCAAGCGCCGGCTCCTCGGCTTTCGCCAGCGTTTGTTTGTAGTCCGTGAGGCCGGCGCGAACCTCTTCAAAGAAGCCGTGGATCATATCGAACTGCGGGTTCGACTTTTGCGGCTTGATCGCGTCGTCCAGGAGTTTGACGCCGAGCCGTTCGAGATAGAGTCGCTCGAACTTGGACAGCTTTTTCTCTTCGACGAGGTCCGGGTCTTCCGAGCGCAGGAAATCGAAACGCTTGTCGTACAGAACGTGCCGCTCGGACCGTTCGAACCAGACGAATCCGCGCAAGAGCGTCTCCGTGCGATTGGTGACAAAGTCGAGCTCCTTCCAGAGGCGGTCCAGCTCTCTATTTTCGGCGTCGGTCAGCACCTTGTTGACGAGCGGTTGATCGTCGCGAAAAACCCCTTCGACGAGGTGGAAGCCCGCAGCCAAACCGCGATTGGGGTCCGTATAGAAGAAGCGATTGGGAAACGCGGCACAAAATCGTTCGCCCGATGCCGCGAGATCCTTGGCCAGCTTGCTCTCGGATTGCAGCAGCAGTTCGACGTTTGTGCCGAACTTCGCATCGGGCCGTGTGCCGACGGCGTGCTGGACATGAACCGCTGATTCCTGGGTCGATTTGCCGTCGAGTTCGCATTCGACGAGCAATTGCTTTCCTTGCATCGCTGTGACAGCAGCGGCCTTGAGCGGAATCTCGACGACGAGGGGCGCCAACACCGCGAACGACTCGGGATCGAGCTCGCCGCCCCGTGGATGTTTGCCGAAGCCGAGGCGTCTCGCGACCTCGGGGGCCTCGCGCTCCAGCACGGCACGCAACGACTCTACCCCCTGGGTCTCGATGTCTTTCTTGTTTTTCGGGAGGTTTTCCGACTTGCTGAACACGGGACGATGAAACACGACGACGACGTTAGGCGAGTCGAATGCCGGATCGACACGCAGATACAGCGTGGTCGATTCTCCATTTTTCGGTTGCAGCCGAGCGAGCTTTAGCGTTTGCTTCGCTTTGAAGACGCTTGGATCGGACTTGTCTCGCCCGACCGCCGCCTTGGTGCGATTAGCGAGATGCAAGATTGGCCAATTCCCGGCGTTGGCGACGATCAGCGGGGGTTCTTTCTGGTTCAGCCGAGTCCGCAGGAAGGCGATGAAACGGTCGCATTCCATCAGCTCCTGCGGAACGCCGCCGGCTTTCGCGGGCGCTGGAATCGCGTCCCATAGGACGCCGAGTTGCTTCAGATAGCCGGCGCCGGTCTGCGCTTCGTCGAGCGCCTTGGCAACGATCGCGAGATATTTGCCGCTCAGCTTGCGCCGGGCCGCCCAGGCTTCCAGGCTGATCCCGCGCTCATCTAATTCGCGATGCCGATAACGCCAGGCGGCTTCCAGATAGTCGCTGATGCGCACCTCACGCTGGCGATAGAAATCGATGATCGCCTGCTCGGTCAGCTTCGTGCGTTCAGCGTAAGAGGTGACCGGAAATGGCGCGAACGTGATTCCGCTTGGTTTCAGCACCATGTGGTCGGAGACGAGCTGCGCGGCCCCGAGATACTTGCTAAGCAAACTCGGCGTCATCCCAAGCACTTCGCCGGTGTTGTTGAATCCTTCACCGCCGGCTGGATCGACCGGGAATTCCTTGGTCGTCTGAATCGTCGCGCCGGTAAGATCGCGAATCGACAGGTCATATTCCGTATTGGAAAGCCGGCGCGGCAAAACGACGCCGGGATCGCCCGCATACTTCTTCGCCTCGACGAGCAGGATCGCCTCGACGGCGCCGACGACCGCATCGCGCTCCTCCAGCGTCGGCTGATTCTTGTGGTCGCTCGGCGGCATCACTCCTTTGCGAACGAACTCGATGACGCTGTTCCAGCGGCGGAAATCACTCGTGACATCGCCGTCCCGTGCGAAACGCGTGAGATCAAGCTCCCCTTTGGCCTGCTTCTTGTTGTGGCAAGTGTGGCAATACTTCTTCGCAAACGGTTCAATCTTCTCTTGAAACACATCGGCCTGCGCCGACGAAGCGACCACGCTGAGGAGGAGTAGAACTAAATGGCCGAGGAAGGCGTTCCAAAGTCGTGATCGCACGATTGCAGTCTCCAGCGGGGGGAAATTGAACTTGCGGCGACGGCGGGAGAGTCGGATACTCTCAAAAGTATACCAAAACCGAGCGTCCGAGGCGCGAGCAGGAGTAGAAAACGGGATTGGCATTCTTCTGAATCGCACGCTTCACGCGCAGGACATCCCCAAGGCGCCTAACTGAACGAACCATGGCAAGATAATCTACGTGAGCAAACGCAGATGTCGCCGCGAGATCGTCGCGAAGCATCCGCGACGAAGTTGTGGGCGAATTTGTTGCAATCAACCGTGCTTGCGTGTAGATTGTCATCGTCCACGCCTGCCGACTTCCCCGCCTGAGAATCGTCCTGCCTTGTCCGCGAAATCGATTGCAATCCAAAGGAGATGCCATGTCCCCGCGCCGACTGACTCGTTTCTTCGTGATTGGCGTCTTTGCATTCGCCGTGGGATGGTTTGCCTACCAATCATTGGCCGGCTCGCAACCACCCGCGGCGAGCGCGAACGATCAAGGCGACACCAAGCCGGCGCCGCGGCGACAGTGGGATTCCGCGCGTGATATGCCGCCGCCCGTCGCGTCGGACAAGGCGGTGAAGGTTGACTATCCCGTCGTCTATGTCCGTGTGCCGCGTCCGTATCCGAAAACGTATTCCGGCATCAACCACCTCAATCAGGCCGGCTTGCATCAGACGAACGCGCCCGGCGCCGAGCTGCGCGTACTGCACCCGGACGGGCGCGACGAATCGCTGGTGCCGGTGGAACCCCAGGAATCCATCACGGACCCGACGGTGTCGTTCGACGCTCAGTGGGTTTACTTCGCGAAGTTCCACAACATGAACACCGGGCCTTCCGCAAGCATGACGATGCTGCAAAGCCGCAAGGGGTCAGACATTTACAAGGTCCATGTCGCCAGCCGCAAGGTCGTCCAGCTAACGACCCAGCAGCGCACGCCGAACACCGGGGCCGTTCCAGCGGGCGTCGAGTCACACCCGCGCGGCGTGCACAACCTGGCGCCTTGCCCCGTGGCGGGCGGAAAGGTCGTGTTCGTCAGCGATCGCAATGGCTTCCGCGGCGTCCGTGAACAGACGCAGCCAGCGCTGCAACTGTTCGTCATGGACGACGACGGCACGAATATCGATCACATCGGCCCGCTCAATCTCGGCACAGCGCTGCATCCGGTCGCGCTCAAGGATGGCCGGGTAATGTTCAGCTCGCTCGAAACGCAAGGGCTTCGCAGCGACGAACGCTGGGGCATCTGGGCGATCCATCCCGACGGCACCAACTGGAATCCGCTGACCAGTGCGCTCGGGTCGCCGCCGGGACAAGCGGTGCATTTTCAGACCCAGCTTTCCGACGAGAGCATCGTCGTCGAAACCTACTACCAGACTGGATCGACCGACGGCTTCGGATCCTACTACAAGTTCCCCCTGCGTCTGCCGGCGGGGCAGCCGAGTTTCGGCCCCGCCGCCAAACGATTCACTCCGCATGGCATCGTGAACCTGACGCTGTTCGCCAGCCATCAGGACGTGAAGCCCAATCAAAAGAGGAACCCCTTTGACAGCAACCCATTCTTCGGCAACGTCACGCACCCGTCGGCCACGCCGGCTAATCACTTGCTGACGACGTGGGCATTGCCTTGGGACGCGCAGGACCCAACGGTGCCTGGTTACGACGCCGGCATTTATCTGTTGAAATCCGGAAGCCCGATCAATCATCCGTCGAAGATGCTGCTCATCAAGAACGATCCGAAATACCAGGAACTATGGCCGCGCCCCCTGGTGTCGTACAAACGCATTTACGGCATCGATGAACCTCCGCGGCTTACGCATCGCAACGACGGCAAGGCATCGCCGCATCTACCCGAGGGGACGCCGTTCGGGCTCGTCGGCAGCTCGAGTCTCTACAAGCGAGAAAGCTATCCGAACGGCATTGTGCCGCCCGGTTCGGTCACCGCGCGCTCGGCGAAACCCGACGACCGCAAACATCTCTGGCGCGAGCTAGCCGTATCGCGTTTCGGCTTTCCGGGCAACTGGGGCGAACAGGGCGCCGACGCCGGCCTGTACAAGAACAGCGACATCTGGGGCATCCGCATCTTGATCCTGGAGCCTGTCAGCGATGCGATCTCGAAAAATCGCGGCCATTTCGCCTTGGGCAGCGACGCGGAGGAACGTATCCGCATCCTCGGCGAGTTCCCGGTGCGCAAATTTTCGAAGGACGGCAAGCAACCCGTCGATCCCGACGGCAATCCCGACACGAGCTTCCTGGCCAAGGTGCCGGCCGATGTCGCCTGGACGTTCCAGACGCTCGACAACAACGGCATGGTCGTCAACATGGCCCAGACGTGGCATCAAGTTCGCCCGGGCGAGGTGCGCAACAACTGCGGCGGCTGCCACGCCCACAGCCAGCAGCCGACCCCGTTCGAAAGGACTGCTGCCGCCAAATCCGACTACAAGATTTGGGACCTCAGCGCGAACACGCCGTTGTTCACGACCAAGGCCAATGATCGCTCCGCCAAGAAATGGGACGCCGACAATCGCACCGGCGTCACCTTTGCAACAGGTGTGAAGGATGTCGAATTCCATCGCGACATCAAGCCGATCTTGGAGCGAAGCTGCGTCGCCTGCCATTCGGTCAAGCACGAGAAACCGGCCGGCCGACTCGCGCTCGATGACTATCAGCCCATCGCCAAACGCGGCCTGGTGCCGTGGGCGGAAAACGTGCAGGTCCCTCAAGGGTTGCCGCGCACCTACGCCCGTCTGGTCCAGTACTCCTGGGCGTTCCAGGCGCGACGCAGTCCCTTGATGTGGATGGTCCACGGCAAACGTCTCGACGGGTTTCACAACGACGACATTCCAAGTCCGCCGCTCGATCTTGAAGACGAGAAGAACGTGCTCGACTGGTGCCACCATGGCAAACTCCGCATGTACGACGTCGATTACCAGGGTCACGTGATGCCGCCCCCTGACGCGGTCGCCGGCAAGGCGAAAGGTCCGGACGGCAAGCTCGTCAAGGTTGCTCCGCTTTCGGACGAAGACAAGCTGACCCTGGCACGCTGGATCGACATCGGCTGTCCCATCGATCGAGATGTCAAAAGCGGCTGGCTGCTCGACGAAGGCCGTCCGACCTTGACGCTCACGTATCCGCAAGCCGGCGCCAACGCCGAGTTCGACCGCATCCTGATCGGCATGCACGATTATGGCACCGGCCTCGACATGCCGACGTTCAAAGTGACCGCCGATTTCACCGTCAATGGCATGAAGGCCGGAGAAAACCTTGCGCCGAAGTTCAAACTGATCGCGGCCAACATCTGGGAGCTGCGCCTCACGAATCCACCGGCGTCGTTGTCGCGCGCTAGCCTCCAGGTCGAGGTTCGCGATCGCCAGGGCAACACGGCACGCATCGAGCGTACTTTCTCGGCGTCGGCGCCAAGACGTTGACCACGTAATCACAAGAAACCTCAAGGAGAAATTTCATGCGGCTGGTACTCCTCATCATTGCAGGCTTGGCGGGTGGATTCTTCACGCAAATATCCTTGGCCCAGGAGCAAAATCAACCGACCAAGAAGGCGATCATCGGCACCGTCGAGCGGCTCGATCCCCGTTTCGACCAATTGATTCCCAAGGACGCTCAGATGGAAAAGATCGCCGAAGGTTTCATCTGGACGGAAGGAGCGGTTTGGTACAAACCGAGTAAGTACCTGCTATTCTCCGATATCCCAAACAACGTCGTCATCAAGTGGGAACCGGGCAAGGGCACGTCCGAGTTTCTCAAACCCTCGGGTTACACCGGCGTCAAACCTCGCGGCGGCAAAGCCAGTGACGAGCCTGGTTCCAACGGCTTGTTCGTCGATTCCCAGGGCAGGCTGCATCTCTGCGAACACGGCGACCGCCGCGTCACGTGTATTGAGAAAGACGGCAAGAAAACCGTCCTCGCCGACAACTACATGGGCAAGAAGCTCAATAGCCCCAATGACCTCGCCCTGCACCCCAACGGGGATATCTATTTCACCGATCCTCCGTACGGCCTGGCAAAAGGGGATAAGCGTGAGCTCGATTTCACCGGCGTCTTCCGAATCAGAGGCAAGGACGGCAAGCTATCCCTGGTGTCCAAAAGCCTTAACCCCAACGGCATCGCCCTCTCGCCTGATCTCAAAAAGCTCTATGTAACCAACGGCGGCTCCTGGATGGTTTTTCCCGTCAACGAGGATGGCACCACCGGTGAGGCCAAACTTTTCGTGCATCCCAAGCAGTGGAAACTCACACCGGCGAAGGGGGGCGGCATCGACGGCCTGAAATGCGATGTCCACGGCAACATCTTCGCCACGGGACCCGGAGGGGTTTGCGTCATCGCACCCGACGGCACTCTCCTGGGCCGCTTTCTTACGGGCGACCGTACCGCTAACTTGTGTTTCGGCGGCGAGGACGGTCAAACTTTGTTTGTATGTGTCAATCACCGTATCGGCATGGTGCGGACAACGACCAAGGGTATTGGCTGGTAGCATGTCCAGGGGCCTCCTGAAAAGAATTCCTCGCCAAGACCCGAAGGAAACCAAGAGAACGGAAGAACGAGGAGCACCAAGAAAGACGGGGCAACTAACGGTGGTGTAATCCCTTGTAATCCTTTGCGTCCTTTGCGCCTTGGCGAGAACTCTACTCTAGTTTCTCCGTTATTCGGCTCTGCCGCGTTAGGAATCTCAAAATGAAGAGAATTACTCCTCGGATTGCGTATCTCCTGGCATGCCTCGTTCTACCGTGGACCTGGTCAACGTCCCATGCTCAAAAGGACGCTGCAGAAGCCGAAGCCAAGGCAAAGCTCTCCCGCGCGCTCACCCTGCACGCCTCGTTCGATAAGAGCCTTGTTGCCGACTTTTCGCGCGGTGACAAGAAGTGCTACGTTCAGCAAGGCAAGACGCTGGTTGCCGCCAAACCGAACGACGATGTGAAGCTGGCGGCCGATGCGGGCCGTTTCGGCGGAGCGATTCATTTTCCCAAGAAGGGAACGTACCGTCCCTCATTCAAGGACGGCGGCGTGCTGGGCTACAACGCCAAGAGTTGGAACGCCAGCGTCTCCGCCTGGCTGACCCGCCGGCTTGTCGATCCAGCGATATCGATAACGACGCTTCGGCTCCGGAACGTAGGTGCGGAATTCCAGGTCGTCCGCCAACTCCATCGTGCTCGCCTTGTGATAACCTTTATCCGCGGCGGCGTCTTTGATTTTCGTCTCG
>SHZY01000181.1 GCA_009692065.1 Gemmataceae bacterium | reverse complement strand
CGCCCACAATCGTCTTTGGCGCTCATCCAACGACGAAGCCAGACCTTCGAACCGTTGGCGTATCGCAGCCTCCATGCTTGCGCGTCGCATGGAGCAGGTGTATGAAACATCTGCGAAGTTGTAACACTAATTAACGGACGGCCCCTAACCACCTTTTCTTGCGCAAACACCAATTCTGCACGCATAAGATGAACTGTGTGAGTCATCCATCAACCAAGTGCGCAGGACAAGGGCCGATCGACGAGCCAGGCGGACGTGCCTTTTGCGTCGGTTGCGAGGCGTCCCCTCGTATCTTTTGCTGGGTTCGGCAAAGGGGTCGTCGCCAGTTAGAGGAGCTGATTTTATGAAATTCTACCTGATCGTCGCCAAGGGGAGTAAGCAGGGCATGGCCATCCCCATCACGATCGATCTGTTCCTGATCGGCTCTGATAGCATTTGCCAGCTTAGGAAGTCCAGCCTGGGCTCCAATCATTGCGCCATTGTCACCCGCGACAAGAAGGTCTTCGTCCGGGATATGGACAGTGGCAACCCCACCTTGGTCAATGGCACTGTGATTCCTTCTGGCCAGGAATGGCCACTGCGCAAGGGAGACCGAATCACGCTGGGCACCCTGGAATTTCTGGTCGAGTTCCGCGAGAAGGCGCTGGCGCAAGAGGATGTCGAAGAGTGGGCTCTGCAAAGCCTCGATGCCCAGGTCGGCGAGCAGGACAGCGACGACGAGGATGATGACACCGACCAGCGCTCCGCATCGGGCGAGGCTTCATCGATCCTCAACAAGCTTAGCGCCATGAAGGGCAGGGTCACCGGCCAGCTGCGGATCGGACTCGAGCGCGGCGTCACTGTCGTACGCTTCAATTTCCTGAAGTTATTGGAAGAGTCCGAAGTAGCGTCGCTGAAAAAGGAACTGTGCGACAATCTCAATCGAAGCAACCTCCGCGTTTTACTGGATCTCAAGAATGTCCGCAAACTCTCGTCCCTGGCGGTCGTGATGCTGGCTGATTTCTATCGCTGGCTCCAGCATTCGCGTGGCAGCGCGATGGCCGTTTGCCGCATCCGGCCTGAGCTCCGCCCGGCGCTGTCGATGTTCAAGATCGAAAGCATCAGAATCTTCGACGACAAGAAGACGGCATTGGCAGCGGAGTGGTAGGTTGAGCCGCTCGCCTTTGGTGAGCGGATACCGGCCGGCCCCGCTCCAAAGGCGAGCGGCTCAACACGTCAATTCAACGCCGACAATCCCTTTGATCAACGTCGTAGTCCAACCACCGCGCCGGCGGTTCCCAGTCGTATGCCAGCGGCGTGTGTTTGTGGATATAGCGGTTGAACGACTGATCGTAGAAGAGGTCATGCGGGTAGGTGGCGCTCGGGCGCGTCGTCACGCTATCTGCGATGCCCGCCGCCACGCAGGCTTCTAGAACCAACTCCGCGCAGTAATAGCTCGCCCGATCGCCATGCGGGCCACCCATGAAGGCGGTGCGTAACGGTCCCCGATCTCGCAGCGGCGTCAACTGCACCAAAAGCCGGCCCAGAGCGAATCGCTTGCCGACATGCCGTTGCGCGAAGGTGGTCAAGCATGCGTTTTGCTCCGCCGTCAGCGGAGACTTGCGTTTGCGAATCCACACCGGGCCTTTGTCGGCGTATTCCTTCAGATGAGGCAAGAGTGGGAGTGCCTTTATCCAAATTGTGTCGTTCGGCCCGGCTTCCAGCGTCGCCAGGCTGCCGTCGCAGCGGGCCACCACGATCGCGGAATTGTGCGGCTCGAACGCCAGTGCCATGTCGTGCGTGATCTTCCAGAGCAGATTCTTATCGGTCGCCAGCATCACGTCGCCGGGCTGCGGAATATACGCGCGGGCCTTCCCGCGCACGGACCCCTTCTTGTCCATGCAGTACGACGCGTCGTAGAGGAACGAACCAATCGCCTGATCACACGGTTGGGCGCCGGCGTGCGCACAGCAAAGCACAAACGCCGCCGCCGCGCAGGTGTATTTCACGATTTCTTGCTCCGTGGATTCCCTTGATTCCCTCTATATAGTATCCGATCCCAGCAAAGTGTTGGTTGACGCAATCGTCGCTGCCCGCACCAGGATTGACATCGCCTAGCCAGATCCTACCGATCACGGGGAAGGTAGGGATTCTGCGGTCACTTGCTTGCATTCGGCAAATCGTCTGACTATCATCTCGTTAAGCCATTCTGGGGCAATTTCTCCACGAATTCTTCTGCTCAAGGATGGGCGACCAATGAACAAAGTCTACACAACGGATGTCATGCACGGTCGACATGCGATTGGTGTTCAACACCATATTTTACGTCAACAAAACCGGCTGCCAATGGGCCATGCTCCCGCAGGATTTGGCTACGCGTTCCACGGCCTTGGTCTACTTCAACGCCTGGAAAAAAGACGGCACTTGGCAGAAGCTCTTGGAAACGTTGCGTCGGCAAGTTCGCACGGAAGCAGTTGGCCAAGATTGACGCTGGCACCGGACCACCGGAAGTTCTCAAGCCGTTGAGCGAAGAACACAAAAGCCGTTTAAACGAAATTCGTGACGCTAACAAATAGGAACCTGGGCGACCGCCTCCTATCTGCACAACGTCTCGGTGCGGACCATGGATGGCCTGCTCAAACCGGCCAAGGAGAGGGCGACGCGATTCTAGGTCGGCAGCCATCAATACGATGTTCAGAAACTCGGCTACCTCAGCGACGAAAAGACGTCCCTGTTCGACACGGCGATCAAGGGCAATTCCAACGCCGGGCATGAGGGCGAAAGGTACGGCACCAACATGTCGGCGGAGGAACGCAAGGATTTGCTGGAATACCTCAAATCGTACTAATTCTTGGCGAGTGGGGGCTTACGCCCCCCCCCGCTCGTCTGCCAATTTCGAAAAATCCTTGCTTCTCGCGCCAAACTCTGTCATGGTGAACTCGTACTCGTTTGACGCCTTCCCAAGTGCGGCGCCGCGTGCCGATCGTTTTTTTCGCTGTGACTACTCAACGTAAAACCGGTGGCCGATAGAATAACGCCATGGCGCATGCCCCGACCAACATGGGCGTGGCTCGTTTTCTGACGGAGATTCGACGCATGACCCGCTCACGATCAATGGCTCTGGTGCTTCTGGTGGCGGTTGCTCCGCAGGCGTTCGCGCAGGAGAAAAAGAAGGACGATAAGCTGCCGGACGCGACCAGCTACTACAAGGACGTGCGGCCCATCGTGCAGCAGCATTGCCAGGGCTGTCATCAACCCGCGATGGCCAAAGGGGGCTACGTGATGACGGCTTACCAGGATCTTTTTAAGAAGACCGAAAAGGACGTTATCGGCGTTGTCGCGGGCAAGCTCGAACAAAGCGAAGTCTATCAGCAGATCATCGCACAAAAAGGTAAAAAACCCGCCATGCCGCGAGGCAAGGAGCCGCTCTCGGATCGCGAGGTCACGATCATCAAACGCTGGATCGAACAGGGCGCCAAGGACGACACGCCCGCGTCCGCCAAGCAGCAAATCGTCGATGCCGATCATCCGCCGGTGTATGCCCAACCCCCCGTCATCAACAGCCTGGCGTTCAGCAAGGACGGCACTTTGCTCGCCGTTAGTGGCTATCACGAGGTGCTGCTGCACAAGGCTGACGGAACGGGCCTGGTCGCACGCCTCATCGGCGTTTCGGAACGTATCCAATCGCTTGCGTTCTCTCCCGATGGCAAGTGGCTCGCCGTCACTGGCGGCAATCCGGGCCGATTCGGCGAGGTGCAAATCTGGAATGTCGAGAAACGCAAGCTCAAGCTTTCCGTGCCGATCACCTTCGATACTCTCTACGGCGCCAGCTGGTCGCATGACTCCAAGCTGATTGCCTTCGGCGGCGCCGACAATTCCTTGCGTGCCATCGAGGCCGAGACGGGCAAGCAGGTGCTTTTTCAAGGCTCGCATAGCGACTGGGTGTTCGATACTGTATTCTCCGTGAAGAGCAATTTCCTCGTCTCGGTGAGCCGGGACCGTTCCATGAAACTGACCGAAGTCGCCACCGAGCGGCTCGAAGACAACATCACCAGCATCACGCCCGGCGCGTTGAAGGGCGGCTTGCAGGCGGTTGATCGCCATCCCCTGAAGGACGAACTCTTGATCGGCGGCGCCGACGGCACCCCGAAGCTCTACCAGATGTACCGCACCAAGCCACGCCAGATCGGCGATGACTTCAATAATATCCGCAACTACACGCCGCCCATGCAAGGCCGCATCTTCGCGGTGAAATTCAGCCCCGACGGCAACCGCGTGGTCGCGGGTTCGTCGAGCGACGGCAAGGGGGAAGTCCGCGTCTACGAGACGGCCGGCAAACTCGTCTCCACGTTCAAAGGTATCAACGGCCCAATCTACGCGCTGGCGTATCATCCGAAGGGGGACGTGGTCGCATCAGCCGGCTTCGAAGTCAGCGTACACCTGAGTGATCCGACCACCGGCAACCTGATCCGCGATTTCGTGGCGGCGCCGTTGAGAAAGTGAGCGGCGAGCCGGGAGCCTGGACGACCGGAGCAAGGAGTTGGAGCATGAGTAACATCACCATCCAGTTGCCGGACGATCGCATGAAGCAGCTTGAGAAGCTTGCGCAGGAAGCGAAGGTACCAGCGGAGGAGTTGCTCCGTGCTCGGGTCGAGAACTGGCTTACCGAGCCCAGCCAGGATTTTCTGAAAGCGGCCCAGTATGTGTTGAAAAAAAATGAGGAACTTTATCGGCGACTGGCATGATACGATACCTCACTTTGGAGGAAGTGCTCGCCCTGCACACTTTCGTATCGCAGCAGTCAGGCGGAATGCCGGGTGTTCGCGATCAAGGTGCCCTGGACTCGGCTATCGCCCAACCAGCCATGGCCTTCGGTGGACAGGATCTGTATCCCACTATTTCGGACAAGGCCGCCGCCATGGCGTTCTCGCTGGTGATGAATCACCCGTTCTTTGACGGAAACAAACGAATCGGGCATGCGGCGATGGAAACGTTTTTGGTCCTTAACGGGTACGAATTTAATGCGACGACCGTTGAACAGGAAAAAGTGATCCTTGATTTGGCCGCAAGCCAGATGAAACACGCTGACTTTTACAGACTGGATTCGGAGCCACATGATACCGCAAACGAATCCGTGACGCGACAAACGATTGAGACACCCAAAAGGATTTCAAATATGAAACGATTTGTAACGCTCTCCATCGTGGCCGCCTTCTTCGCCGCGTCGGCCTCCGCCCAGGAAAAACTCCCGCCCGGCGCCAAGATCGTCAAGCTCGAAGCCGCACCAGCGAGCATCGAGCTGAAGACTCCCTTCGAGTATCGGCAACTCTTGATCACCGGCGTCCTCGACAATGGCGACCGCGTGGATGTCACGCGCAGTACCGAAATCATCGCCTCCGCCGTCGTGAAGGTTTCCGAACGTGGCCTGGTCCGGCCCGTTGCGGAAGGTCAGGGCGAGATCCAATTCGCCTTCCAGGGCCAGAGCGGCAAGATTCCCGTCCTTGTCGCAGGCCAGAAGCAGCACCACGAAGTGAGCTTCACCCGCGACATCATGCCGACCTTATCACGCATGGGCTGCAACGCCGGCACGTGCCACGGCAGTGCTCAGGGCAAGAACGGCTTCCAGCTATCCTTGCGAGGCTATGATCCGGAGTTCGATCATCGCGCCTTGATCGATGATGTCGCCGGCCGGCGCTTCAACCGCGCCGCGCCCGAGCGTAGCCTGATGCTGCTCAAGACGAGCGGCGTCGTCCCGCACGTCGGCGGCGTTCTCATCCAGCCAGGCGAGCCGAATTACGAGCTGCTGCGCCTGTGGGTAGCCCAGGGCGTAAAACTCGATTTGGCCGCGCCGAAGGTGAAGAAGATCGAGGTGTCGCCCCCCGTCACCGTCATTCCGCTGCCCGGCATGAAACAGCAACTCACCGTGTGGGCTACCTATAACGATGGTTCCAAACGCGATGTCAGTGCTCACGCTTTCCTTGACAGTGGCAATATCGAAGTCGCTACCATGGACAAACAAGGCGTCGTGACGGCGGTGCGCCGCGGCGAGACCGCGATCCTCGCACGCTACGACGGCAACTATGCTGCCGCCACCCTCATCATCATGGGCGATCGCAGCAAGTTCGCCTGGAAGGATACGCCGACCTACAACTACATCGACGAGCTGGTCTACGCCAAGCTGAAGTCGGTGAAGATCCAGGCGTCTGACGTCTGTGCCGACAGCGATTTCATCCGTCGCCTCCACCTCGACATGACTGGCCTGCCCCCCGAGCCTGAGGCTGTCCGAACGTTCCTCGACGATCCGACACCAAGTCGGCAGAAACGTGAGAAGCTGGTCGATACGCTCGTCGGCAGCACCGATTTCGTCGATCACTGGACCAACAAGTGGGCCGATCTGTTGCAGGTCAACACCAAGTTCCTCGGCGCCGAAGGCGCCGGGGCATTCCGCAAATACATCGCCGCTGCCGTCCAGGGCAATAAACCCTATGACCGCTTTTGCTATGAGATCCTGACCGGCAGCGGCTCGAACTATGACAACCCCGCGGCGGCATACTTCAAGATTCTCCGCGATCCCGATCTCGCCATGGAGAACACAACGCACCTCTTTCTGGCGGTGCGTTTCAACTGCAACAAGTGCCACGACCACCCGTTCGAGCGTTGGACACAGAGTCAGTATTATGAGATGGCGTCCTTCTTCACGCAGGTCAGCCGGCGCGAGGATCAGAAGTTCAAGGGGCGCAAGACGGAGGGGAGCGCGGTGCGCGGCCCCTTGCCCCTGGTTGAGATCATCGGAGACACCACGGCGGGCGAGATCAAGAACGAGCGGACCGGCATCAACGCCGTGGCCCAGTTCCCATTCACGCATGCCGGCTCTCCCAAGGCCGAAGGCTCGCGTCGCGAGCAGCTGGCGAAATGGATCACCTCGAAGGACAACCCCTACTTCGCCAAGAGTTATGTCAACCGCCTGTGGAGCTACTTGCTCGGCGTCGGCATCATCGAGCCGGTCGATGACATCCGCGCCGGCAACCCGCCGACCAATCCACAACTGCTGGACAAGCTGACGGAGGAATTCATCCAGTGCAACTTCAACGTCCAGCAACTGATCAAGACAATCTGCAAATCGCGTACCTATCAGCACTCGGTCGGCACCAACGAGTGGAACAAGGACGACGACGTCAACTACTCGCACTTCTACGCCCGCCGGCTTCCCGCCGAGGTGCTGTACGATGCGATCCATCGCGTCACCGGTTCGCCGTCGCAGATTCCTGGCCTGCCGCCGGGTTCGCGCGCGGTGATGACGATCGATTCGAGCGTGAAGGTGCCGGGCGATTTTCTTGCTGTCCTTGGCCGGCCGCCGCGTGAAAGCGCTTGCGAGTGCGAGCGCTCCAACGCCATGCAGCTCGGGCCCGTCCTTAGCTTTGTGACAGGGCCGGTCGTCAACAACCCACTCAAGGACCCCGCCAATCGCATCGCCAAGATCGTCGCCGCCGAGAAGGACGACGCCAAGGTCGTCGAGGAGATCTTCCTGGCGATTTTGAGCCGTCGGCCCACGGCAAAGGAGATCAAAATCGGCGTCGATGCCCTGCATGGCAACGACGCGGAGTTTGCGGCCCTGGTCGCCTTGCGCAAGAAGCACGTCGACGTGCTGGACGGCTACGAGAAGCAGCTGCCGCAGCTGGTTGCCCGTTTCGAGGAGACCTCGACGCGTATTGCGACCTGGGTTCCGCTCGACCCGACCGCGATGACTGCGCAAAGCAAGGCGGTGTTCACAAAGCAGAAGGACTTGTCGATTCTGGTCAGCGGTCCGAACACGCAGCCGGAATCGTACAAGCTGACATTCGATACAAAGATGGCCGATATCACCGGCATCCGACTCGAAGTGCTGCCTGACAAAACCCTGGGCGCGCAAGGCCCCGGCCGGGCGCCGAACGGCAATTTCGTGCTCAACGAATTCAAGCTCGAGTACGCCAAGACCGGCGACAAGGGCAAGCCGAAGCAGGTGAAGCTGATCCGCCCGCAGGTGACCTTCGCGCAGGACACCTTCCCGATTGCGAACGCGGTGGACAACAACCCCGAGACCGGCTGGGCGATTGCCCCGCAGTTCGGCAAGCCGCAGGTCGCTGTCTTTGAATTGCAGCAAAAGATCGGTACTACCGAGGGCACCACGCTGACCGTGACGATGCTGCAAAAGTTTGACCAGCAGCACACGATCGGCAAGTTCCGTATCTCGGTGACGACCTCGAAGCCGCCGGTGCAACTGCAAGGCACGGTGCCGGAGAATATCGCCAAGATCGTGGACATCCCCAAGGACAAGCGGACGCCGGAGCAGCACGCCGCCGTGGTCAACTATGTGCGTTCGACGGATCAGGAACTGGCTCGCCTGCAGCGCAACCTGAACGAGTATCCGGTGCCACCAAGCCCGCGCGTCTTGGGTGCGCAGGACCTGGCGTGGGCCCTGATGAACAGCCCGGCGTTCTTGTTCAACCATTGAGAACGCGATGGCGTGGCCGCGAAAAAACGCAAAGAACGCAAAAGGGCGAACGTGGTTTTTGCTCCTTTTGCGTTCTTTGCGTTTTTTGGCGGCTCAACTGAGGGACTTGGCATGTCATCGGCGCTGCGCTTTGCGATCGGTTGGGTGCTGGTGGCGGCAGTAACGGCGTTCTGTTTGCAGACGGAATCCGGGCCAAGGATTGGCGTCGTCGTCGATGAGAAAGGCCCCGTGGCCAAAGCAAGCGTCGGCTGGCAGGGACAGAGCGAGCGAGTCACCACCGACGCGCAGGGCAGTTTTCGCATCGCTGCCTCCGCCAAATCGAAACGCATCGTCGCCAGCAAGAGCGGCTATCGCATCGCATCGGCCGTCGGTTTGGACAGGCCGTTGACGCTGCGGCTCGAACGCTTGCCGAAGGCGGACAACTCCGACTACGAGTGGATCGACCCGCACGCCGATCCGGCCAAGCCGAACAACTGCGCGAATTGCCACGGTGAAATCTATTGCGAATGGAAGGACAGCGCCCATGCGCGGTCGGCGACCAATCCCAAATTCTTGCATCTCTTCGCGGGCACGGATGGCAAATCGCCTGTGCAAAAGAAATGGAACGCACGGGCCGAGCATCCCGACGGCGCCGCCGTCTGCGCGACTTGCCATGCGCCGACCTTGAAGTCAGCGACACTTGATTACGACATTCGTGCGGCAAAAGACGTCGTCAAGAGCGGTATCCATTGCGACTATTGCCACAAGGTCGCCGATGTGCCGATGGGCAAGTTCGGCACCCGCTTCGGGCGCGACGCCTTGCATCTCTTGCGGCCAGCCAAGGGCGAGCTGCTTTCATTCGGCCCGCTGGACGACGCGGTGCGCAAGGGTGAATCGTTCGCGCACCTTCCGGTCTACAAGGAGAGCCGTTACTGCGCGTCGTGCCACGAGGGGACCGTGTTCGGCGTTCACGCCTACGGGACATATTCGGAATGGCTTGAAAGCCCCGCGAAGAAAGAAGGCAAGCAGTGCCAGGATTGCCACATGCCGCCGACCGGCAAGATGACGAATATCGCCCCTGGCAAAGGCGGCATCGAACGGCAGCCAGCCACGCTGGCGAGCCATCACATGCCAGGCGCCAATCTCGACATGCACCGGCAATCCTTGAAGCTGACCGTGCAAATCAAGCGCTCGCCGCGCGGGCGGCATGTTGACGTCGAAGTCCTTGCCGAGCGCGTCGGCCATCGCGTGCCGACCGGGTTTCCGGATCGGCAGTTGATTCTGGTCGTGACGGCTACCGATGCGAAGGGCGCACGCGTCAACCTGCTCGATGGAGCACGCTTGCCGAAGAGCGTCGGCAAGTGGTCCGGCTTCGCGGGCACGCTCTACGCCAAACAGATGACCGGCGAGGCCGGGCGCACGCCGATTCCGTTTTGGCTGCACGTCGAAAAAGTCGTTGACAGCCGGCTCCACCCCGAGCGGCCGGCACGCAGTGTGTTTGTGTTCGCCGACGCCGCGCAGCGCGTGACCGTGCAACTTTGGTATCGGCGCTTCTGGCAGGAAGTCGCGGACAGCCGCGGCTGGACCGACAACGATTTACTGGTCCATGAAAAGACGCTGACGTGGGATGATCGCAAGTGAGCTCGACGTGCGAGTTTTGAAGTTGCGCTCTTTTGCCCCGAAGGGGCCCAAACAAGTCAGCCCAGGGCAACGCCCTGGGGAGCGTTGTTAGCAGCGGACCTAGCCCTGAAGGGGCGCAACGGGGCACGCTGTCGATCTCTGTTATGCCCTTTCAGGGCGACTATGTTTTGCTTCAGTCGAATCTGGAAGAACGCCTCGTTCGGGTTAGCATGACCTGTACGGAGGTTTCACATGAACAAGCCGCGTCGTCACTTTGCCGATCCCCAGAAGGTCGCCATCCTCAAACGGCACCTCATCGACAAGGTCCCTGTC
>SHZY01000180.1 GCA_009692065.1 Gemmataceae bacterium | reverse complement strand
GATGATTGTGCGCTGATACTCGATGATCTTCTGCTGCTCGTCGTGGATCCACCCAGCCACGATCGACAGCAGAAGCTGCCACGGCTGAAGAACGAAGTTCATGTTGCACCCGAATGGCGGTTTCGCCGACCCTGGCGTTCTCGGATCGCGACTGAATCGGCCGACATGGGGCTGGTTCGAGTCGCCTCAAGTGCCATCTTATTCAGCAGTTACACATCAGCCGAGTATTTTTACCACACGAGTCCCCAAAGCAAAATAGCCTTGTCATCCTGGCACGGTTCCCGGCCGTGCGTCTCCTTCGCCTTGCAAACGCCGGTAGACCTTCGATCGGGCCGAGACGCAACGCACTTGTACGTCAGCCTTTCCAGGCTGACGGCAGCTGGCTAACTTGGTAGACTCTCGGCTTGCACGAAATGATCTTCGCTGGCGCTCAGGCTCGGACGTGTTGTCGCAGGTCAGAACAATTCCAGCACCGGCTTGCCTTGCACGATGAAGTGCGGGCGGCCGCTCGGATCGGTGACGCGGGTATCAGCGCCCATCCCTAGGGCGTGATACATCGTGGCGACGAAATCGGCAGTATGCACGGGATGGTAAGCGGGGACGCCGCCCTGTGCGTCGCTGCGGCCAATCACGTTGCCGCCGCGAATGCCGCCGCCGGCGAGGACCGTCGAATAGACGCGGCCCCAGTGGTCGCGGCCCGCGCTGCCGTTGATCCGCGGCGTGCGGCCGAATTCGCCCGTCCAGGCGACCAGCGTTTCGTCGATTAGGCCGCGCTGCGTCAGATCTTCGAGTAGGGCCGAGAACGCGCGATCGACGGGGGGCAGCAGCATATCGCGCATCTTCGTGAAATTGCGGCTATGGGTGTCGAAGTTTTGTTCGGATTGCTTGAACATCCACGGCACGGTCACGAAGGCCACGCCTGCTTCGATGAGCCGGCGGGCGACCAGGCAGCTCCGTCCGAAGCGGTTGTCGCCGTATCGATCGAGCATTAGGCGTGGTTCATCCTCCAGGGAGAACGCGCGCCAGGCCTGGCCCGAGCGGAGCACGTCGAACGCAAGCTGTTGAAACCGCTCATAATCGCGTTCCACCGCCGAGGCCGCGGGCCGTTGGCCTTGCACGGAGTCAAGGAGATCCGATCGACCAGCTTGCCGTTGGGCGTCAACGCCTGGCGCTGCGGTGAAGCCGGGCATGATGTCGCCTGGCCGCCAAGTTTCGTCGAAGAGAAAGAGGGGATCGAAACGCGGTCCGAGAAAGCCCGCGTGCTGACCGCCCCACATGGCGTTATTCTGGTCGCCGACGGGCCGCGGCATCTGCACCGCCGCGGGGAGGCCGTTGCGATCGCCGCGGAGTTGCCGAACCACGGACCCGACGCAGGGGGGATCTTGGCGATCGACCTGAGGTTCTCCGGATCGGCGCGGAGCATGCCGCAGGCCGGTGAGATTGTAATGCACGCCGACGCCGTGCGTGTCGGAACCGTGAAACACGGAACGCAGAATCGAATAGCGATGCGCCTGCTGAGCGAGCATCGGCAACAGCTCGCAGATCTGCGTGCCGGGCACACTGGTCGCGATAGGCTGATATTCACCGCGAATGCCGACGGGCGCATTCGGCTTGGGATCGAAGGTTTCGTGCTGCGCTGGTCCGCCGGTCATGTAGAGGAGGATGCAGGCCTTCGCCGTGCCGACGCGCGCCGGCGCCGCGGGCGAGGTAGCACGCAGAAACATCGCATCCGCCAAGGCTAGCCCGACGGGAGTTGCCAAGCCAGCCTGCAGGAAGGTGCGTCGATTCATGGTTGAAATCTTGGGAAAAAGAATTCGGGGGGCAGGATTCTGCATGCAGTCTATCCTTTATCATCGCGAAGTGCAAGGCTTTCCTTGAGGACGCCTACTGGATTTGGCACGAATTGTCTCTCGCAAAGGCGCGAAGTGCGCAAAGAGGCAGCGAGGGAAAAGGAGCCCAGGCAGTGCAACGGTGCTTTGCGCCTTGCCGAGACATCCTTTATTTCCGCCCGACTCTCTACTTCGGTGACAAACCGCGGATTTCGATACCCTTGATCGCCGGCCCCACGGGATTGGCGAGCAGTTTTATTTCGATTTCTCGGCCTGTAACTTCCACGACCTTGCGAAACTGCCACGGTTTCGCCAGGCCGCCCGCTTCGGTAAAAACGTCCACCTTCTCGGCCACGGTTTTCTCGTTGATGACGATATCAAACGGGCGCTTGCCTTTGCCGGCGAAATCGGCGTTGGTCTCGGCAAACAAGAGCACGACTTCGTAGCGTCCCGGCTCGAGCTTGAACTCGTAGCCCAGGCCATTGTTCGCCCAGCGTTCCGACTTGTAGATATCCTTGGAGGGATCGCCGATTTCCCAGATGCGCGTGCCGCCATATTTGAGGAACGGATGCCCATCGCCGATATCCGCTTCCCACGGGACGCCGTCTTCGCCAACGATCTCCGGGCCGCCGCAGTTGATCCGTTTCAGGTAGCGCAGCGGCGTGCCCACTGCGACATTGCCGGGCTCGCCGAGAAGTCCGACGAAGCTGCGCGGGCGAATGACATAGCGATAATCGGTGCCGAGCTTCGTGTCCTTGTCGAGAAACTGCGATTTCTTGAGATCCTTGACGTCGCCGATTTTCTTCATCGGCCCATCCTTGCCCTCGCCGCGATGGATCTCCACGGCCGTGACAGTCGGCTCGAACTCACCCAACCAGGCGACGAGGATTGCCTTGGAGCTTGGCAGCGCTTGCAGCTTGACCGTATTGATTGGCGGCTGATGATCGGGAACGTCGACGCGCAGGTAACGCAGCTCCCCCTCACGTCCAACCGCATCAACCGCCTGCACGGCATACCACGCGGTCTGCTTGATGGGTGGCGTGTTGTCCGCGTAGGCCAACGTGTCGCTTGCAAGCTTTGCCAGCAACGATTTCTGGTTCGCCTCGAACTTTTCGGTCGCGCCGCGGTACACCCGATAGCCGGCGACTTTGCGATCATCGCTCGCCGGCTTCCAGGTCAGGGCGACGCGATAGCTCTTCGGATCGATCGCGCTGAGGTCCGGCACCAGCGTCGGCGGCGTCAGATCGGGACTAGCGAGCAGCGGCGTCTGCTCCCCATTTGCCGGCTCGCGCACCGGTTTTCCCGCGACTTCCTCGATCTCCACGTAATACTCGAACGGCCCCTTGGTGACCGCCGCCGGCACCAGGGCCTTGAAGCGATTCTTGGCGCTTGGCTCGAGCGGCAGGCCGGTAAATTTCGGCTCGCCCTTGGGACGCCAGTAGAGCTTGGCGGCCGACTTGCCGTCACGCTTCTCGGGGATATAGCGGATCTCGCCAAGAAGCAGGTCCTTGCCGCCCATGAACTCGGTCGGCGCTGGCAGAAGTATCCGCATGCCGTTCAGGTGCGCCGGCAGTTGTTGTTCGATGCTCTTGGCCCGCTGCGCGATCAATTGCTTCATGCGGTTGATCTGGGCGGGGAAATTCTGCCCCGTCCCCTTGTCGATGGACGTCAGAGCTGGCTGAAGCACGGCCTGCAGTTGGTCCAGCCTCTGCGACAACTTCTCGACATTGAAGAACTCTTCCTGGATTTCCGCCATGCGAACAAAGAAACGTTTGCGCCCTTCCGGCGTCCCGACCACTGCCTGCGCGACGAAGCCCTGGAAGCCCGGCAAGATCGGCCCGCCCGGATTGCCGAACATCTGATCCATGCCGGACGGGAGGAAGACCAGCTTGTCGTGCTTCTTGTCGTGGAAGATGCGATAGTTATTGCGGTTCATCGGGTAGCCGTCCCAGTCCCAGGTGACCGACTCAAGCACGAGGTAGGTGATAAAGCGGTCCATGTCGAGAACCTTTTCAAGCTTCTGCATGCGCAATTGCGGATTTGGCTCGCGGGCGGCGGCAGTGAGGGCTTTCAGATCGGAGCGGTCCTTGACGTCGTTGCGATTGGACATCAGTTGCAACGGCTGATCGACATCGCGCAGAAATCCCCCGTCGTAGAAATTGCCGTCGGCATCCTTGAAATGCTGCCGCAGGAAGTACTTGTCGTAGCCTTCCTTGAGATAATAGAGTCCGCGCTTGCGGCCATTGATCGTGACGAGCGCATGGCTGACGCGCGAGGCGGGGACGTTGGCGGCGAGGAATAACTCGCCGCAGATCAATTCAGCGACGTAGCTGGGATCCTGCACGGAGTTGGCGAGATGGAACTTGTCCATGCCGAAGAAGAGCGCCTCTTCCTCAAACTTGTTCATGTTGATGGTCAGCCCCGGCTTGTCGTCGATGCCGCGCCAGCTGCCCGCCGCCCCCTTGATGTGGATGCCGACGTTGGAGAAGACTTTGTCCCCGACCTTGAGCGTGGCCTTGGCATAGGAGCGGGGATCGCGACGCAGGGCATCGAATTCCTTCTTGTCCAGCTCGATCGCGATTTCCAAGACCTTTGGTACCTTGAAGAACGCGTCTCGCTCTGTCAGGGCCTTCTTGGTCTGCGCCAACGCCGGCACGGAGAAGACGCACAAGGCGCCTAGCAAGGAAACGATAATGCGGATGAGCATGGCGGGTTCCTGCGACTGCGAAGTAAGTCTGCGATCATCTGTATTGTAGCCGCAGGCTTTGAACTGCGGAAAATTCGGCGAGTGTCATCGGGCCCCATACTCACTTAGAGTGTGTGACGTTCGGCAACCAATCATTAACATAGGGCATGAAGGCATTGCCGGAAGCCCAGGCGTGAGGTACTCCGAACGCCTGGGATCCTTGGCCTTGCTGTCCCATTATTACATAATTGGAGACCTCTCATGCCCGAACCACAACTCATCGATCCACACGATCCCGTGATGACCGGGGAGAATTCATTCCTCCGCCTCTCCAGCGACGGCGGCACGACCTTCGTGCAGCGCACCAGTCACTGGCGCGTGCTCTGGTCGCCGGCCGGGCAGGGACACGTGCTGTTCATCGAAAGCCCCCTCCTCGGCAAGGCGCCGCGTATTTATGCCGACAACGCGGCCGTCGCTCGTTTTCTGCAGCGCACGATCGAGGTTATGCTCTACAAGCCGTTCGCGGATGAGGCGCTGCCCATCACGGACGCGAAATTCGAGCGCACGGGCCACTCGTTGAGCACGGTCGAGGAGCGGATCGTTTCAGCACGCGACACGATTATTCTGTCGTGGTGGAACCTGATGGCGCCGTTCGTGTTGACGATGCCGCCGGGAGCGATGAACCGCCCGCTTGGCGTCTACACCACATTCCTACCGGCGCGCGAGGCGCAACTGACGGTGAATGGGGAGCCCGCCGCCGGACAGCTGATCCTGCAAGATCGATTTGGCCGGCCGGCGTCCAGTTGCTGCCTGGCGTGGTCGGAAACTTGGACGAAAGCAAGGGCCTGACCCGTGTGATCGGCAGACACCCCGGACCGGAGTTCGGTGTCCATCGACGACACACCCCAATCGGGGCTGGACCGACGGGACCGATCTCGCGGCAATCCGTGGCTTATAGGTAAAATAATCTAGTCTGAGGGGGCGTGACTCGTTTTATTCGACAGCAAGGATTGACCTCGAACGGCCGCAAATGTTAAAACGGATAGGCCAGGGAATAAATCGCCCGTGAACGCATCCTACTTTCGGATCGTAGAAATATTGTTCCGCTTGGCGCGCACGCGAACGGCTTTCCCTTCGTCTTCTTCTCATCCGCTCGCTCCAGATCGTCGGCACAAGATTCCGTTCGTTGGAGAGACAGCATGCATGCATCCCTGCGAGTGCTCGGGGTTTCTCTCTTGGCTCTGGCGGTCTGGACCTGCCACGCACTTCGGTCCGACGCGAACCCGCAAGGGGCGAAGGCAGATGCACGCGATCTCGCCCAAAAAGCCGGCGCTATTCTCAAGACGCACTGCTACCGTTGTCACGGCCAGGACGTCGCCAATGAAGGCGGATTCAACTACGTCGCCGACCTGCGACTTCTGGTCAGCCGGCGGCGCGTTGTCGCGGGCGATCCGGCGAAATCGAAGCTCATCAAGCGGATCCTCAATGCCGCCGACCCGATGCCCCCGGCCGAGGAAAAAGTGCGTCCCAGCGCCGATGACATTGCATTGCTCAAGAAATGGATCGAAGCCGGCGCCCCGGCTGCCGACGAGGTTGCGCCGCGGGCGTTCCTCTCCTCCGCCGACATGCTGAAGGCGATGCGCGACGATCTGGACAAGGCAACACCGCGTGATCGCCAATTCTTGCGATACTTCACGCTGACGCATCTTCACAACGCCGGGCTGTCGGCCGACGAAATGCAAAGCTTCCGCCACGGGCTGTCGAATCTGCTCAACAGCCTGTCGTGGGGCAAGCGCATTGCGGCGCCGCAGCCGATCGATCCGGCCCGCACGATCTTGCGGATCGATCTGCGCGATTACCAGTGGAACGAAAAAACGTGGGAGGCGATCGTTGCCCGCAATCCTTACGGCGTACAGGTCGAATCGGAGTCGGCGAAAGCCATCGCCGAGGCGACGCGCTGCCAGTTGCCCTATGTGCGTGCGGATTGGTTTGTCGCCAGCGCATCCCGGCCGCCCCTCTATCACGACATCCTTGAATTGCCGCGCAGTGAAAGCGAACTGGAAAAGCTGCTGCGTGTGGACACCCTGGAGAATGTTCGCCAAGAGCGGGCGTTGCGGGCAGGTTTCAACAGCTCCGGCATCTCGCGCAACAATCGGCTGATCGATCGCCACGAATCGGGCGCCACGGTTTATTGGAAGAGCTACGACTTCGCGGGCAACACCGGCCGGCAGAACCTGTTCGCTCAGCCGCTCGGGCCGGGAGATCGCGACGCCGACTTCCTCCACGACGGCGGCGAGATCATCTTTTCCTTGCCCAACGGTCTGCAAGCATATCTGCTCGTGGACGCCAAGGGCCAACGCATCGATAAAGGCCCGACCGCCATCGTCAGCGATCCGCGCCGGCCCGATCGCGCCGTCGAGAACGGCTTGTCGTGCATGTCGTGTCATACCCGCGGCATCATCGAGAAGACCGATCAGGTGCGCGGCCACGTCCTCAAGAACAAGGGAGCATTTGCCGAGGGGGCGTTCGAAACGCTACTGGCCCTATATCCGCCGGCCGACAAGCTGACCGCGCTGATGCGTGCCGACGCCAAGCGTTTCCAGGACGCCGTGGCGCAGACCGGGGCACCGCTGAGCGCGACCGAGCCAATCACGGCCCTCGCCATCCGTTTCGAGGCGGAGCTCGATCTGGCCCTCACGGCTGCCGAGGCCGGCGTCACCTCGCCCGATCTACTCAAGGCTCTCGACCGCTATCCCTATCTGGCCAAGCAACTCGGGCCGCTCCGTGTCGAAGGCGGGACGGTGCAGCGGCAGGTGCTCGTCGATAGCTTCCAGGAGTTGACCGAGGCGATGAAGCAGGGCACGCTCTTGACGTCGCGGAACCTTGTCGCCGAGAAGCTGATCCGCCGCGGCGACGTGCTGCTGCTGAAGGACCTGCCCAGCGCACTGCGGGCGTACAGCGAAGCGATTCAGCAGGAACCCGACAACGCGCTGGCCCACGCCGGCAGGGGCGATGCCCTCCGCTTGCAAGGAGAACATTCGGACGCCATCGCCGCCTACTCGGCAGCGCTGCGCATCGAACCGCGCTCGGCAATCGTGCTCAACAATCGCGGCCTCGTGTTTCATCGCAAGGGGGAGCACGACAAGGCGCTCGCCGATTTCAGCGCTGCCTTACGATTGGAGCCGCGGCTGGCGGTCGCCTACGTCAATCGCGGCGTCGCTTACTCCGCCAAGAACGAGCTGGAGAAAGCAATCGACGATTACAGCGAAGCGCTGCGCTACGACGGCAAGTCGGCGCTCATCTTCAACAATCGCGACTACGCCTACCTGGAGAAAGGGGAGCACGACCGGGCCATCGCCGACTTCGACCAGGCGCTGAAGCTCGACGCAAAGTTCAGCGCCGCCTTCAACAACCGCGGCCTGGCCCATCTGCGCAAGAATCGGCTCGACCACGCCGTCAAAGATTTTACGGCGGCGATCAAGCTCAATCCGAACTTCGCCCTAGCGTACTTGAATCGCAGCGTCGCCTTCAATCGGCAAGGCAATCAGGCGAGATCGGACGCCGATCGCAAGAAAGCCATCCAGCTCGATCGGACGCTGGATGACGATTAGGCCCGTTGACCGTTGGCCGGACGCGCAAGTTTTGGAGGTGAGCTTGTTCGGAGCACCGAAGGTGCGGCAACAAATCAGCCCAGGGCAACGCCCTGGGGTCGCGTGGCGTCGAAGGTGTGGTCGCCCTGAAAGGGCATGACAGCCGTCGATAATGGAGGCGCCTGGTTGCGCCCTTTCAGGGCTTTCCCTGTTGTTGGTAACGTCACCCAGGGCGGTGCCCTGGGCTGATTTGTTCAGGCCCCTTCGGGGCAAAGATTCAAAATGCGCAACCTCAAAACGTTTGTGTCGGGCTAACCATCGGACCGCGGCAAAATAACTTTCAAGCATGTTCTCTTTTTGCAAAGGACCGAACCATGCGAGCGTTTGCCTACCTTCTGGTCTTGTGTTTTATTGGAGCGACCATGGCTGGTTGCAATGCCGAAAGACAGGCCGGGGACGGATCCTTAACCACCGTCGGCCAAAAAATCGGCGGGGCCACCGAGGCCGCGGAGAAAACTGCCCACGCCAAGTATGCGGACGAGCTTCGTGGGGACTCGGACCCGGCTTCGATCGCCCTTGGGAAAACGATGGAGGTCAAGGAACCCACGGGTGGTGCGGGATGGGAAACCCCTGCAAAGGATCCCGCCAAGGACGCGTCAAAAATGATCGGTGACGTCGCGGGTCCCAAGACCATGGGGGTGCCTCCCCCTGCCGGCTTCGAATCAGGCGGCAAGAAGCCGACCACCGAAATTGTAAAATCCATCGACAAGGCACTTTCCAGCGAAAAAACCGTGAGCTCGCCGACGACGCCGCCCACCGGCGTTGCCGATCCCGTTGTCGGTCGCGATCCCTCGACCGCCAAAATGCCCAAACAGCAGAACGCGCTCCCGTCCGGAATCCTGACTGCCGGCAGCTTTGACGACAACGTCGATCCGGTCGTCTTCAGCTCCTACGTCCGGCGCATGAGTCAGCTTCGCACCCTGGGCGATTTGCCGACCAAGTTCAGCGGCCAGCGGTTGCTCCTGTTCGTCAAGGACGGCGCCGGCAAGCCCGTCGGCAACGCCCGCGTCAAGCTTGCCGCCGGCGCGAACACGCCGGTCGAAATCTTGACGCGCACCGATGGCCGGGCGGTGTTCATGCTGAACTTCGATCAACTCCCCGCCAATCAGGCGCTGGTCGCCACCGTGACCGGCCCCGCCGGCGGCAGCCCCGTGACCGAGACGATCACGGCCGGCGTGTCGCGTTGGGAAGTCACCTTGCCGAGCGCACAGGGCCGGCTGCCCAAGAATCTCGACCTGGCCATCGTCATCGATACCACCGGCAGTATGGGGGATGAACTTAAACATCTGCAGGCCGAGATCCGCGGCATCTCCGCGGCGATCGCCAAGCAGTTTCCCGAGGTCAAGCAGCGCTTCGCCCTGGTTTGCTACCGCGATGAAGGGCAGGGCGATGAATACGTGACTCGGCCATTTGATTTCACCGATTCACTCGACGCCTTCCACAAGAACCTGCGTGCTCAAGGGGCGGGCGGCGGCGGCGACTATCCGGAGGCAATACACCGTGGTCTGGAGGAGTCGCTCAAGCTGCGCTGGAAGGATGATGCCGACACGGCCCGCATCGTGTTCCTGGTCGCCGACGCCCCGCCGCACACCCAGCACATGAACAACACGATGGCGGCCGCCAATGCCCTGCGCAAGAAGGGCGTCGCCCTTTATCCGGTGGCGTGCAGCGGCTATGACGAAGCGTCCGAGTTCGTCATGCGGTCGTGCGCTCTGATCACGGGCAGCCGATTCCTGTTCCTGACCGACGATTCCGGCGTGGGCAGCGGCCACGCGGAACCGACGATCCCCTATTACCAGGTGGAACGGGCCGAGAAATTGATGATCCGCATGATCGCAAGCGAGCTGTCCGGCCAGCACATCCAGGCGAACCCCGCGGACATCATTCGCACCGTCGGCAAGAAAGTGAATTGACTACCAGAGGAGCCCGCAGCGCAAGCAATAAGGCATCCTTGCTTGCGCTGCGGGCTTCCGAGCAGGACCGATCGGGGCGAGAACGTCATTTCAATCGAAGGCAGAAAAGGGGTCGGGAGTCGTATCATACGATTTCAAAAATCGTAATACCCCCCCCTCTCTTTCCGAGGAACCCCCTGAGATTTCAAGCCGGAATCCAATCCCAAACGTACCGCCGTAGGTGGAGCAACAAGGTCAGTTTCAGCGTGTACTTAATCCGGGGGGGGGCAGATAGGTGGTCGGGAAAAGAATATTGCGAAATATAAAACGTAATATTAGACTCCCGCCCCCTGCCAGCCTCACCACTTCGGCATCTGCTGCTCAATCAACTCCAGGTAGCGTTTGGCGATCGGGCGGTCGGCGAAGGGGGTGGTCTTTTCGTCTTCCGCGAGGGCGTTTTGGAAGTGGAGGCGAGCCTGCTTGGTGTCGCCGGCTTCGAGGGCGGCGATGCCGC
>SHZY01000179.1 GCA_009692065.1 Gemmataceae bacterium | reverse complement strand
TCCGCCAGTCCACTGCGGATCGCGATCGCCCTCGGCGTCTGCGCCTGCGTGTTGGTCGTGGAGGTCGGTCGGACGGCGGAGTCGGCATCGATTAGGACACTCACGGTCGAGGACGCGCGGAAACTCGCGCAGGACCGGAGCGGCCGCCTGCTCCTCGACGATCTGACGACACTCACTCAGGACTCTGCCCGCGAACTCGCCCGTCACGAGGGTTGGCTCTCGCTGAACGGTCTCAGAACGCTCTCGCCGGAAGCGGCCACGGCGCTCGCGCAGCACAAGGGCTACCTCCATCTCGACGGACTGAAAGCAATCACGGACGACGTGGCCAGAGCGCTGGCCGGACACGCTGGCGAATTGTCGCTCAACGGCGTGACCTCGATCTCCGACGAAGCAGCCCGGGCGCTGGCGCAGCACCGCGGCGGGCGGCTTTCCCTCAAGGGACTGACGACGCTCTCGACCGAGGCGGTGAAAGCTTTGGCGCAGCGCAAGGGAGGCGGTCCGACGTTTGGGATTCGCCTAGATGGTTTGACCGCCCTCTCCGCGGAGGCGGCTGCGGTGCTGGCGGAGGTGCATCCGCACGGCTGGGACGGCCGACTGCCTGGGTTCAAGTCTGTTCCCGAAGATGTCGCCGCGGCGCTGGCGAAACGTCAGCACGGGCTGACCTTGGAGGGGTTGACCACACTCAGCGAAGGATCCGCGAAAGCGCTGGGAGGAAAATTGGGAGGTAGGCTGCCGCGGTTGACCTCACTCACCGTCGAGACTGCCAGGGCGATCGCCGGGCCCGTCCCGGGGCAATTTCACCGTACGCTCATCCTCGATGGCCTCACCGCGTTGCCCGATGACGTCGCTTTGGCCATCGGAGGAAAGGACAGCCGTGGCGACCTGCACCTCAACGGCCTGACCGCGCTCACCCCGATTGCGGCAAAGGCCATCTGCCAGCGCGAAGGGGACCTCCATCTCAATGGCCTGAAGACGATCTCCGACGAAACCCTCAAGGCGCTCGCCGAGCACAAGGCACATGCGCAACTGGCCAGGCCTGTCGTTTTCCTCAAGGGACTCACGGCGCTCTCCGACGACGGGGCCGCGATCCTCGCAGCGTGGCCCAAGTGGTGCGGCGAACTTCCGGCGCTGCCGGTGCTTTCGGAAAAGGCCGCAATCGCCGTGGCTGCCTCGCGCAATTGGGACGGCGCGTTGCCCGCGGTCGTGACGCTCCCGTTGGAAACGGCGCGCGCGCTGGCACAGCGGAACGGCAATCTCGCGCTGGACGGCATGACCTCACTCACCGACGCCGCGGCGTCCGCGCTCGCGGGGAACCGGGGCGGCACACTCTTCCTCAACGGCCTCAAGCAACTCTCCGAACCCGCCGCCACCGCGCTCGCCGCTCGCGAAGGCCGGCTTTCGTTGACAGGACTCGCCACGCTCTCCAGCGGCGCCGCGCATGCGCTCTCGGCGCACAAGGGCGACTGGCTCTTCCTCGACGGACTGCCCGCGCTCCCGGCCGCCGCCGCAAAGTCGCTCGCGCAACATCGCGGCGCGGTTTCCCTGCGCGGCCTGACGACGCTCACCGACGACGCGCTCAAGGCGCTCAAGGGCAACCCCAGAATCGTGCATTCGGAAAAATTCCGGACGGCGGTCGTCGCGGTGAATGCCGTCTCAGCCGACGCGAAGTTCGTCCGCTCGTTTCTCGATTCGCATTGCGCGAACTGCCACGATGCCGGGGAGAAGGAGGGCGACTTCGAACTCAGCAGGCTCGCGCAGGACAACGTCGCGGGCCGCGTCGCTTACGCGTCCATCCTCGAGCGGTTGCGCGCCGGGGACATGCCTCCCGCGAAAAAGCCGAGGCCCGGTGCCCCCGAGGCCGGCGCGGTGATGAACTGGATCGCGGCGCAACTCGACACGCCGCTCCCGGGGAAGCCCGCGTATTTCGCCGTGAATGAGAGGCCGATCGATGGCAACCGGCTGCCGAATGCGATTCTCTTCGGCGGACCGCGCGGGCCCGGCGTGCCGCCGCCGCCGCGGCTCTGGCGCGTCTCGCCGGCGGCCTACGGCAAGTGGCTCGGCGAATTTAAGGCGCACGGATTGCAACAGCCCTTCGGCGTCATCCAAGAAGCCGGCTTCAAGGACTTCGCCGCCCTTTACGCCCCGGACGAGGGAGCCTCCGGCCTGCTCCTTTCCAATGCCGAACAGATCGTCGAGGCGCAGACCCGCTCCAAGGGCGGAGTCTTCGGCCCGTTGCTCAATCCCACCGCGCGGCCCACCAAGGAGGAACTGACCAAGGCGCTGACCGCGCAATACCTGATGGCCGTGGCGCGCCCTCCGGGTGAGAAGGAACTCGCGAGCCTCCTCGCGCTTTACGAGGACGTGGCCCGTGAAGGCGACCTGCCGCTCGCGGGAAAAACGATCCTCATGGCGCCCCTGATCGTGCCGGAGGCGATCCTGCGGTTCGAGGTCGGCCTCGGCGCGGAGGTCCGCTCGGGCGTCCGCATGCTTTCCCCACGCGAGACCGCATTCGCGCTCAGCCTGGCGCTTTCGAGCAAGCGGGATAACGGCCTGCTGGCCGCAGCCGCTGCGGGCGGGTTGAGGACGCGGGCCGAGGTCACCGACAGCGTGCGGCGGATCCTCGACGATCCGAAGCTGGGAAAATCCCGGGTGCTGTGGTTTTTCCGTGAGTATTTCGACTACCATCGCGCCCCCGAGGTCTTCAAGGACCCGCTGCCCAATCACCTCCAGCGCCGCGGCATCGGCCACAACGCGCAGGGCTACGTTGCCGACACCGACATCCTCGTGCTGCAAATCCTGGCACGCGACCGGGACGTGCTGAAGGAACTGCTGACCACGACCGAGGCGTATCGAAGCCACGAGCTTTTCCATATTGGCAACGCCTTCAACGACGGGCCGGACAGCCCCGTGTTCCGCCACCTCCCTCCGGTGGCGAGGGAGAACCGGCGTGAGCAGCAAGATTCCGCCATCGGCATCGTCATGCAGCCGAGTTGGCTGGTGGCCTGGTCCGGCAACTTCCACAACGACATTGTTCGCCGCGGCCGCTGGGTGCGCGAGCACCTGCTGGGCGGGCGCGTCCCCGATCTCCCGATCAACGTGGCGGCGATGATTCCCGATGACCCGCATCGGACGTTGCGGCAACGCCAGATGGTGACCCGCGAGGTCGCGTGTTGGAAGTGCCACAACAAAATGGATGAACTCGGACTGCCATTCGAGAACGACGATCACTACGCCCGCGCCAGACGCGGGGAAACGGTGCTCGACCTCGCCGCCTCGGCGAACAGCAAGGACAAGGAGGGGAAGGTCTATCGCGAAGTGCCGCTCGACACCACCGGCGTCATCGCCTTCAGCGGCGATCCGAAGCTCGACGGCCCGGTCCGGGACGCTCCCGAAATGCTCCGCCGACTGGCGGAATCCGATCGCGTGCGGCAAATCTTCATCCGCCACGCGTTCCGCTATTTCATGGGCCGCAACGAGACGCCCGGCGACGCCGTCAGCCTGCAGGAAGCCGAAAAGGCCTACCTCGACAACGGCGGCAGCTTCAAGGCGCTGCTGGTCTCGCTCCTGTCCTCCGAGTCCTTCCTTTACCGAACCGTTCCCACAACTACCGTTCCATCAAAATGATCATCACAAATCCGCTGAACATGGTCACTCCAAACCTCATCACCCGCCGCGCGTGCCTCAAGGGAATCACCCTGGGTGCCGGGGCTGTCGTGCTCCAGCCGTTCCTGAACGCCCTTGCCGCGGAGGCCGCCGGCAAGGTGGCTCCTCGCTTCATTTTCCTCTTCGAGAGCAACGGCCTCTGGCCGTACCACATCCAGCCCAAGGGAGTGCCGGCAGGAAAGGGAGACACGTTGGTCGATTTGCCGCTCAAGGATATGGAGCTTCCCGACCCGATTTCGCCACTTGCTCCGCTCAAGGACCGGATGGCGATCATTCTAGGCCTGTCATCCAAGCAGGCATTCCCAAATCATGGGTCGGGTTACGGCGCGCTTGGCTGTTACAACGCGCGTGCCAGCCAGGCCAACGGTGGCTTTAATGATCCGCTTGCCCAGACGGTTGATCACGCCCTGGCCGGATCGCTCCCCGGCATCATCCCTGTCGTCGGCCTGGGTATTAACAACAATCCCGGGGCCGTGTTTACCAACACGGTGTCCGTCGTTTCCCGCAAGCGGCCGCTCCCCATCATCTGCCAGCCCGATGTCGCCTTTGGTTCGCTCTTCGGCAGCGTCGCCGAGGGGAATGCTGCGAAGGCCTTCAATTCGCGGAGCAAGCTGCTGGACTGGATCCAGTCCGACGTCCGCCGCGTCCGCGCCGGATTGCCGGCGATGGATCGCGACAAGCTCGACGCCTATCTTGAAACCTTCGAGCAGATGCGCAGTCGGGAGGAGAAAATAGGCGCGATGAAGGATCGCCTGAAGGCCAATGTGCCCGCGATCGACAAGTTTGACAGCAAGCTCCAGACGGACCGGTTCGAGGCACAGTGCGCCGTGGCAATCGCGGCGCTGGCGTCCCGCCTGACGAACGTGGCCGTCATTGATGCCTCGTGCGGCCCGCACAATTACAAGACGTGGAAGGAACTCGGCGTCGCCGTGGACGAGCACGGGATCGGCCACACGCACCCGAACGATCCGAATCGCGACAAGAACGCCGTTCCGATCCGCAAGTTCCACGCCGCGCGTGTGGCGGACCTTGCGAAGCGGCTCGCGGCCATCCCGGAAGGCAACGGCACGATGCTCGACAACACGCTGATCGTCTGGATGAGCGATTCGGCGGAGGAACACCACGGACAGGGCACGCAGTGGCCCATGGTCCTCGTCGGGAACCTTGGTGGCAGGCTCAAGACAGCCGGGCGCTACCTGCAATTTCCCAAGTACGGCGGGAAAGGCCACCGGACGATGAGTAACTTCTATCTCTCGTTGCTGCGCGCCGTGGGCGACAAACGCGATAAGTTCGGGGACCCGGATAACGATCTGAAGGACATTGACACCGCCGGGCCGCTGACGGAAATTCTGGCGTGATGCATCGGTTCCCCAGTAACTCCATGCGGTGCCAATATTCGCGACTCCTGGCGAAATTGATCCTGGCGTTTGCGCTGGTGGCTTGCTGCTCCCAAGCGCTCGTTGCCGAAGTGTCCCCGACCACGGCTCCGAACGGGAATGGGAAGGTGGCGGTCGAGTCCCCGCAACTCCGCTCGTTCCTCGATACCCATTGCGTGCGCTGCCACAATGTGGACAAGAAGAAGGGGAAGGTGATTCTCGAACAGTGGCCGGATGCCGAGCTTTGGCAACGGGTGTTTGCGGCGGTAGAGAAGGGCGAGATGCCGCCCGAAGATGCGAAGCAGCCTCCGGCAGTGGAACGCGCCATTGCCGTCCGCTGGATGCGGGAGGTGCTCAAGAGCAAGGGAGTAACCCTGGACGAGAGCGCGACCGTCGCGTCGAATCGCGGGAACAGCGTCGATCACAACGCGCTGTTCGGCGCGGGCGTGGGCAAGTCGGTGGCTTCCGCTTCCAGCACCCGGGCGCGTCTTTGGCGTCTAACCCCCAAGGCCTACGAAAACTTTCTCGACGAGAAGATTCAGCAGTTCCAACTCGACTTGCCGCTCTGTTCCCAGAAGCCGAAGGAATACGGGTTCGGGATGCCACACTTGCCGCAAGGTCAAATGAAGGCGCCGTGGTCCTTCACCCCGCAGTGGGATTTCTCCAACTATGCCCAGACCTTGCGCGTCGGCGAATCGGAAATTGAGGTTCAGATGCGCAATGCCAAAGCGATGGCCGATGCCATGCTCCTGCAATTCCAAGGAAAATTGAGAGGCGGCAAGTCGAGCAGGAAGACGGGGGAGCGGATCGCGCAACTCGACGCCTTGATGAAGGCCGGAAAGCAGGCGGCGCCCGGTCAAGTCAAGTCGGCAGTCAAGGAGACCTTCGGCAAGGTCCTGGGTCGGGATCCCGATGCAAATGAATTGGCTCGTTACTCCACCGTGATCGAGAAAGAGCTGGATGCGAACGGCCCCGAGGATGCGGCCCGGCAGTTGCTGATTGCAGTGCTATGCACCCCGAGACTGGTTTATCGGGTCGAGACGGCAGGAGACGGCAGGGGGATGCTGGCTCCGCTTGACGTCGCCCGGGCCATCGCCTTCACCCTCACCGATCGCGAACCCGACGCCCCCTTGCTCCAGGCAGCCAAGGACAACAAGCTCGCCACCGTGGAACAGGTTCGTGAACAGGTCGTCCGCATTCTCGGCGACAAGACGATCGAGAAACCACGGCTCCTGCAGTTCTTCCGCGAATACTTCGGCCACTACGCCGCCAAGGAGGTGTTCAAGGACCAGCAAACATTGCAACGGCTGCTCCCCAGTTTTGGCGGCAAGATCGTTCTCAACAGTGACCCTAGCTTCAGCGCAGAGTTCTTCGTCAACGACACCGACCAATTGATTCGCTGGGTCATGGCGGAGGATAAGAACGTCCTCCGCGAGCTGCTCACCTCCAACAAGATCTTCGTGCTCGCGTACAACCCGGACTTCCCCAGCCGCCAGACGGACCGCAGGGCGAAGTTCGTGGATGTTCCTGCCGACAGGCCGATGGACGTGAAGCTCAACGCTTATGAGCGGCATGCGCCGAACCTCTACGAGATCGCCGATTACGACCCCAAGTCATTCACCCTCATCGGCTGGACGCCGCACCGCACCTACGAGATGCCCGCCGATCACCGTATGGGCATTCTGACCCATCCGAGTTGGTTGTTTGCGATGTCGAGCAATACCGACAATCACCCCATCCACCGTGGCAAATGGATTCGCGAGAAGCTGCTGGGCCAACGCATTCCCGACGTGCCGATCACCGTTGACGCCAAGCTCCCCGACGAACCGCACAACACGTTGCGGACGCGGATGCAGGTGACCCGGGAGGAATATTGCTGGAAGTGCCACAAGCAGATGGACCCGCTTGGCCTGCCCTTCGAGCAGTTCAACCACGTGGGCGTGTTCCGGACCACCGAAGACGTGGTCGACAAGGAAAAAACCAACGACAAGAAGAACCTCGGCAAGGACGGCAAGCCCATGGGGACGAAGTACACCACGGCGCCGCTCGATACAACGGGCGTCCTGGACGGCACCGACGATCCCAAGCTGGACGGCGAGGTGAAGGATCCCTTCGACCTGATCCGCCGATTGGCGGCCTCGCAACGAGTGGAACAGGTCTTCGTGCGGCATGTGTTCCGGTTTTTCATGGGCCGCAACGAGACAGTCGAAGACGGTCCCGTGCTGGTGGCCGCCCATCGGGCCTACCGGGACAACGGCGGCAGCTTGAGGGCCCTCCTGACATCACTTTTGACATCCGATTCGTTCCTCTGCCGTAACAAGGAGTAAAACCATGCATATCAATCGTCGCACATTGTTGCAGCAATTCGCCGCCGGCGCCGGCGGCATGCTGCTGACCCCCTATCTTCAGAAATTGGAGGCGCGGGAGAAGGGAACCTACCGGACTCCCAAACGCGTCGTGTTTGTGATGTTCGGCAATGGCTTTCCCGAGTTTGGCTCGGTTCCCAAGGGCGTGTCGCTCGAAGTCCAGGAGACCCAGCAGATTCCGCTCGACCAGCACGAGTTGCCGTTCGATATCGAACCGTTCAAGCCCTACAAGGACCGGTTGGCCATCGTGCACGGCCTGCGCGGCGGGCGCGTGATGCCCTATCACGGCGGCGGTTTTGGATCCCTTTCCGGCCTCTTCAACGGGGCAGGTACTGAACGATTCACCAAGGTCGCTGGCGAATCAATCGACGCCGCCATTGCCCGGAAGCTGCCTGGAATCTTTCCGATCCTGAATCTGGGCATCGATCCGGGATCGGCCCAGACCCAGGCGCATTACTGCTCCTCAGCCTGGGGCGCGGGGCGGCCCATCGCCTCGCAGTGCCGTCCGGAACTCGCTTACCAATCGCTCTTCGGGAGCATTGGCGCCACGAAGAACGATTTTGCGTCGCGTCGAAATCTGCTCGACCTGATGTCCGGCGACATTAAGAAGCTGGAGGCAAACCTGACGGGACTGGAGCGAGAACAGCTCGATCATCACCTTGCCGCGCTCGAATCGCTGTCGAAGCGTGAAACGAATCTGTCTCAGATGCACGAGTCAGGCAAGCTGGCCAAGTCGGCGCCGAAGATGCCCTCGCCATTCCCCATCACCTGGAAAGACACGGTCAACGCGCAGTTTGACATTGCCGCCTCTGCTTTGGCGGTGGGTCTTACCAACGTGGTGACGATCACTTCGGAACTCTGCGCAATTCGCGGCAAATACTCCGGCATCTCCGACGTCACCACGCACCAGTTGGGCCACGACGACGTTGACAAACAATTGGACCTGCCCGGCTGGAAGGTCCTATCGCTTATTCGACGGCACATGGCAGAACAGACCGCCGCGCTGCTCGAGAAACTGAAGAGCACGCCCGAGGATTCCGGCACGATGCTCGACAATACGCTCGTCGTATTCATGAGCGACAGTGCCGAAACCCAGCACAGCGGGGCGGACAACTGGCCGTTCGTGCTTCTGGGTAATCTCGGCGGCCACATCCGCACCAACCAGCTCGTGCTTTACCCGATGCGCGAACATACGCTGGGCGACCGGGTAACGAAAGAACTGGTGAAAGGGGTCGGCGGCAAAGGCCTTTCGTCAAACCCAACGATCAACACGCTCTACAACACGCTCTTGCACGCCGTGGGCGACCCGCGGCGGCACTTTAACCTGATCGGCGCGGATAAAGAGAATCCAACGCTTGCCGGACCGCTCAAGGAGCTGCTGGTCGCTTAACTTCGGTAACAATCCAAACAGAAGATGCGCATGATTATTATAAGATTCGCTTGGTTAAGTCTGGTCCTGTGTGTGATGGCGGGAGCGGCCGCTGCGGACGATGCAAAGCCGCAGTCGACGGCCAAGGACGCGCGGTCGGGCCTGCGTTGCATTTTCAAGATGAACGTGATTTTGATTAAAAACTTCGATGTGATCGCCAAGGCGGCGGGCATCGGATACCAGAATCTTGGCTACGGGGTAGATCTGGATAAGCCGATTACCAGAGACCGGAAGGTACTCGAAGACACCCCTCGGACCCTGATGGAAAAAGGGGAGGTCGATGTCTGCCTGACCGTCGATAGGAACTGGGCCGCAGAGCCTGCCCTCGATAAGTGGGCGCCGGTCGGCTTGGCTCACAACCCCAATTTCCGTCTGTACCAGCAGGCAAGATTTCTCACCGAAAAACCCGAGGAACGGGACAATAGCAAGATCGCCGATGTGCAAGCTGCTCTCGACAAGGTACGCAAGACGCTCGAAGTCCGCGTTGACGCTATCAACAAGGATCTTGGCAAACAGGTTGTTTTCATTGTTCCGGTCGGCGACGCCATCGTGAAGTTGAGGGAAATGGTCGTTGACGGCAAATTCCCTGGCGTGACGAAGCAGTCCGAATTGTTCCTATCAGGTTCAAGGGGGTCAATTCACGTAGAGAAGCATGCGAATCTGCTGACGGCATATTGCAACTACGCGGCGATCTACCAGAAGTCGCCAGTTGGTTTGAAATTGGAAATGAAGGAGGACATCACCGACGAGCAACACGCGATTCTGCAGAAACTGGCCTGGGAGACGGTGTCGAAGTATCCGTATGCCTTGGTCAAAAACTGAACCCCCTCACCTATTCGCTGAGCCAATGAATAACAGTGAGCCAGCTATCACAATGAATGACCACGCACGGAATGGAATGCGAGTCATGAAAAATCAAGATTCAAATAGGTCGGTGAGTACATTCGTTAGCACTATTGTGGTTGCGAGCTTTTTTTGTGCAGCGTGCGTCCACGCCGGTCCACAGCCGGGAAAGGTTTTGAAGGTGATCGATGGCGACACACTCAAGATTGTCTCCATCGACGGTAACGGCAAGGAGTCGGACAAGCCGGCGGTCTTTGGAATCCGGGGCGTTGCGGTTCCGGGCCTCGATCAACCTTTTGGCAAACAGGCTCTCGATCGGCTCAAAGAGCTCGTTGAAGGTAAGAGAGTCATTTGGAACGGCCCAGTTCCGCGTGCTCACAAGAAGGGGCATGCGCTCCATTTTCGGACCGAGAACGGCAACTCCCTCGCGCTACAAATGCTCGCCGAAGGATTGGGCCGGGTCGTCGTGTCGGAGATGGAAGACAAATCCGCGAAACCAGCCGAGCCGAAGAAAGTCAGCCCGCAGGTAACGGCGGCGATTGCTGCGGAACGTGAAGCTCGGGAAGCCAGACGCGGACTCTGGGCCGGGAACGATGCGGAGTCTCCCAAGGAAATCCGAAACAGCGTCGGCAGCTTCAAGGCGCTGCTGGCGTCGCTGCTGTCCTCCGAGTCCTTCCTTTACCGAACAGCTCCAACCGAAGGAGCCAAGAAATAATCACACCACCACGAATGCTCACCCCCGACCAACTCGACCGCCGATCGGTGCTCAAGGGAATCACCCTGGGTGCCGGGGCTGTCGTGCTCCAGCCGTTCCTGAACGCGCTGGCGGCGGAGGCTCGGGGCGAAGCGCCGCCGCCGCGGCTCGTGTTCGTCGTCGAGGCCAACGGACTGTGGGA
>SHZY01000030.1 GCA_009692065.1 Gemmataceae bacterium | reverse complement strand
GCCGAGCGCCGGCACAAGCTCGTGGAGGCAAGGCACCGCCGGAGGGAAAGGAATCTCGGCTTGGAGCAAGGAACATTACCGTTTGAGGCGGGGGAGAAGGTTGCTTCCGATTGAGGCTGTTTTGTGCCAGATCGGGTGAAACAATTCATGCGTTAGCAGTGTGTGCAAGCCTCGTGGCAGGCGCGATTTCAGCGGGCTGCATTGTCGCAGGAGGAAGGATTTCATTTGCGTGCCAGCACCGCAATGACGTTCTTCCAGCCAAGCGATTGGGCCAGTTGCATCGCCGTCATGCCGTGATCGGTTTTCGCGTGAACATCGGCGCCCGCCTCTACGAAGATTTTTACGGTGGGTACGCTTCCCGCGAGGGCTTCCTGATGCAGAAAGGTCCAACCGCGGTCGTCGGTCTGCGTGAGCATGGACGGGTTTTCGGCCAATTGCACCTTGAGCGACTCGGCCATGGCCACGCTCATCGGATGTTCTTCAGAAACCTCCTCGCGCTTGCCGAACCAACGCTTCAGGATGCCGCCGCCGCTGTTCGATTCGGGAGCGACGCGGACCTTCACCGGGTCGCCGAAATTCAGGCCCCAGGCGTCGTCGTGTTCCTGGCGCTCCTGTTGCCCCATGCGCGAGCGCATGAGGTTGACAGTGTAGGCGCCAAACACTTCGCCGCTGAGGGCGTACATCCAGTCACTGATTTCATCGAGCGGCCGGCGTGCGAAGTCCCCCTCCTTGACCGATGTGAGCCAATTCGGAGCGTTGAGCAAGGTGCCGGTCACTGTCTTGCCGTCGAAATCGACGTCGGACAACCACATCTGTTCGACGTGGGGATTGCCATCGTTGCGCGCCCCCTCGCCGTCGCAGAAGCCGACCTTGACGCAAGCCAGATCCAGCGCCGGGATAATCCGCCGCCGTTCCCACGCGACCTCGCGCCAGAAATACCGGAAATTCGCGCGAGCCTTCTCGTAGGCTTGCTGCATTGCCGGATCGCTGTCGTCGAACAGGAATACTTTGGATGGTTGAGATTCATTCATGACAGCTCTCCCTTGTCCACGACTTTCGAGTTACCAGTATCCCAAATCACAAGGTTGGTTGCGAAAAAAAATTAGGGCTAATCCTGCATTCATTTATTTCGTTCATTGCTTTCACTGGGAGGGGTGCGGCGTTGAATGAAATGAACGAAACAAACGATGCTCGCCCGGGCTATCGGTGCGTGTGTGTGAAACTTGCAAGTGCAAGGCAAATCATTTGCGTCGTTATCTGACACCCCGCCCAATCACCCCCGGCCTCTCTCCCCCGGAGGGAAGAAGGGAGGAAGATCGACTATGCGCCCCTCGCGTGCCGACAGGGCCAGCGCATCCATCACCCGCGCCGATTTGACCGCCTCTTCCGGCGACGGCCACACCGGCTTATCCTCCAGCACATAGCGCCCGAAGTTTTCGAGCATGCACTGAATCTGGTCGTGGCCGGGAACGACGAATTCCTCGCTGCTTAGCGCCTCGTTGTACTGCACCGAGTAGCCCGCCTGGCGCGGGATCCACATGTCCGGAACCGTGATGGTCCCCTCGGTGCAAACGATTTCGAGCCATTCGCGATAGGGATGCAGGAAGCTGCAATCGAAGTTCGCCATGCGGCCATCGGCGAAGAACAGCGTCGCGCTCATGGCGACATCGACGCCCTGTTCGTACCTGGCGGCGGCCCACACTTTCACCGGCTCCTCGCCGAAAGCCCAGCGGATGCCGTACACGCAGTAGCAGCCGACATCGAGCAAGCTCCCACCGGCCGTGCCTGGTTGCAGCCGAATGTTCGACTTGTCCATCGGCAGCGTGAACGTGAATGCCGCATTGACGCGCTCGACCGGCCCCAGCTTTCCGCTGAGCATGTACTTCTTGATCTCATGGGTGCGCGGATGGTGCGGCCAGAAGAAGCCGTCCATCAGCTTGATTTTCTTCGCATGGCAAAAGGCGACGAACGCCTCCGCCTCGGGCGCCGTCGGCGTGAGCGGTTTCTCGCAAAGGACGTGCTTCCCACGCTCGGCGGCTTTGCGCGTCCATTCATCGTGCAGTGTGTTGGGGAGCGGATTATAGATCGCGTCGATGCCGGGATCGTCGAGCAGCGCCTCGTAGCTGCCGAACGCTTTCGGAATGCCTGCCGCCTTCGCCGCGGCTATTGCTTTGTCGAGCGACCGGCTCGCGATGCCCACCAGGTCCGCGTTGGCCGCCTTGGCAAACCCCGGCAGCAGCCGCTGGTTGATGTTCGCGACACCCAGGATGCCCCAGCGGAGTTTTTGTGCCATGGTAGATTTTACCTATGCCAGCAGCTCGCCAATCACATTGCCCCACGGCACCAGCGTGTAGGGCCGATTGAGGCGGTCACGCAGCTCCAAGTCGGCGGGAATGCCGAGGCAGCGGTAGATCGTGGCGATGATGTCGGCGGGCGTGACCGGGTTGAGGCTGGGGCGGGCGCCGATGCGGTCCGAGGCGCCGTGGATGTAGCCTTGCTTGATGCCGCCGCCGGCCAGCATTAGGGAGTAGCAGAAGTTCCAGTGATCGCGCCCGCCGCCCGAGCCGTTGATGCGCGGCGTGCGTCCGAACTCGCCCATGACTGCAACAACGGTGCGCTCCAACATGCCGCGCATTTCCAGATCGGCGATCAAGGTGCCGACGGCGCGGTCGAGTTGCGGCAGCAGTTCGTTCCGCAGCTTGGTGAAGTTGTTGCCATGAGTGTCCCAGGTTGCGTTCGCATCCGGCGCCCAGGACACGGTAACGACGCGCGTACCGGCTTCGATCAACCGACGCGACAGCAGCACGCTTTGGCCGTAGATGTTTCGGCCATAGCTGTCGCGCAATTGGCCAGGCTCGCGATTGATCTGGAATGCCCGCTGCGTGGCTGGCGACGTCAGGAGATCGAAGGCACGAGCCTGGAAGTTGTCCATGTCCTGAAGCGACCGGCTCTGGCCCGGCGAACCGAGCGAGGCCGACAACCCGCGGCGCTGGCCGAGCCTGGCTTGATTCATGTCGGCGCCGAGGCCGAGTTCGGGCATGTCGAACGTCTGAGCGTTGGGATCGCGCAGTACGAAGAGCGGGTCCTGGTTGGTGCCAAGCCAGCCGCCGGTGAAACCCGGTTGCGGCGGACCGCCGGCGCCTTCCTTGGTGATGAACGGCAACGAGACGTAGGGCAAGACGCCGCTGGGCACCGAACGCATCAAGCCGGCGACGCTGCCGAGTGCCGGATGGTCCGTTGGCCTCGCGCCGCCGCCGATCTCGCCGCGATCGTGGCCGGTCAATCCAGCGTAGACCGCGGCGGCATGGGCGTTGTTGACACTGTGGTGCATCGAGCGGACCACGCAGGAGCGATGCATCTGCCGGGCCATGCGCGGGATGTGTTCGGAGAACTGCACGCCGGGAACGCTGGTCGCGATCGGCTGAAACTCGCCCCGAATCTCGACCGGAGCCGACGGCTTCATGTCCCACATATCGAGATGGCTAGGACCCCCGTTGAGGAAGATCACGATGAGGTGATCGGCCGTCGCGTGGCCGACATCGCCGGTGGATTGCGCGCGCAGCAAGTGTGGCAGCGTCAAGCCGAACAAGCCAGCGCCGCCGATTTGGAGCATGTGCCGGCGCGACAGAAGCGGGCCGGGGCAGGGGGTAGGTTTCATGTTGGGTATGGTATCAGAACGGCTGATTAGCCGCAACGGCGCCGGTGTTCCTCAATGGCTTCGACAACTCTCTGAAAGTCGCGGCCTAGATTTCCAGGACTGATGGCGGGATTCTGCGGATTTGACACGCGCAGAAAGTGGTTGTAGCCATTCAATTCTGGCACAGCCTCCTTCCACAGTTTTTCTTGACCAGTCCGCATGAGGACAATAAGGGCATTGCGATTCACCGCGTCGCGTACAAGGCCAAAGCTGTAATCCTGTGAAGGCAAACGCAGGTGTGAAGGGTCGAAATTCTGGGAAATGTAAGGATAATACAAGACATTGAGAATGGAGCGGGCGACAACCTTCCGTCCGAATTCTGCAATGAGTGGTTTCGTCTTTTGTTCCCACCAACGTCTGCCGTACTCGGCGAGTTCGGGGTCCAAGAACACGAGTGGGTAATCCAAGGGTTCGTGCAGGAGATTCCGACGCCACTTTTCTCGATAGATGGCGTCGTTCCTGATATCCGCCCCGGCCCCGATTCCTCCATTGTTGCTCAGGCAGATGACCGGAGCGGTTGTTGACCCTTGGAACGGCTCTGGTAGAAATGCGTCATGAACGAAGAAACGGTGGCTAGCGCCCCAACGGGCATTCGCTTTTTTCACCAACGCTTCGTCACTTGGAAGGACGAACGGTGGGCCAAGCGGTAATTCTGTCCATGGATTGGAACTCATTTTCACACCGCCACCACCGGCAAACCCAGCGCCCGCCCCGTCCGCCCATCACCGCTCGTTATCGCCCCACGTTCTCCGGAAACTCCACGCCGCGATAGATGTCCGCCAGCGCGATCTTGGCGGGAACGCTTGTCAACGCGAGCGCCTGCTCCAACCCACGGAACTCGGTCATCAGCCAGTCGCCGTTGGGCTGGCGGACATGCCGTTCCACCAGCGGCTCATCTTGAGCAATCAGCACATATTCTTGCAGCGACGGCACCTTGCGATAGTGCACGAATTTGTCGCCGCGATCGTATCCTTTGGTGGAGTCGGACAAGACCTCCATGAGAACACGCGGATTGAGCAACGTGTCGAACATCTTGTCTTCGAACTGTGGCTCATCGCAAACGACGATAATGTCGGGATAGGTGTAAAGGCCGGTCTTGTCGACGAGGACGCGCAGGTCGCTCGTAACAACGCGGCAAGGGACGTCATCGAGCTCGATTCGGGCATAGTGAGCCGTGTTATCCTTGACGAGCGCGTGCTCCCAGCTCGCGCCGGCCATCGCGAACGTCTCGCCGCGATAGTATTCGCTCTTGAACTCCGCTTTGCGCTCGCGGGCCAAATATTCTTGCGGCGTCAACAGGATTCGTTCGGCTGAGGACATGTTGGAGATTCTAGCCTGAATCACGAAGCAGCGGAAGGTTTTTTTTCACACCGCCACCAGCGGCAACGCCAACTGCCGTCCCGTCTGCCAATCGCCGCGTTCGCGGATGACTTCGTTGTAGAGCGTATCGCGCTCCACCGGCACGCGGCCGGCTTCTTCGATCAGGCGGCGCAACTGGGCGACGGTCAGCCCTTGCGGCGTGTCGCTGCCGGCGTCGTGGTAGATCTTTTCGTGGACCACCGTGCCGTCGATGTCGTCGGCGCCGTAGCTGAGGGCGAGCTGGGCGGTGGGGATGCCGAGCATGATCCAGTACGCCTTGATGTGCTGGAAGTTGTCGAGCATGAGCCGGCTGATGGCGATCATGCGAAGGTCCATGATGGCGCTCGCCTTTTGAATCTTGTGATCGACGCCGAGCTTGGTGTTGTCGGGATGGAACGCGAGCGGGATCAGCGTCTGGAAGCCGCCCGTCTCGTCTTGCAGCTCGCGCAGCTTGCACAAATGATCGATGCGGTGCAACGGCTTCTCGATGTGGCCATAGAGCATCGTCGCGTTGGAGCGCAGGCCGAGCTGATGGGCTTCGCGGTGGATGCGCAGCCAGGAGTCGGTGTCGGCCTTGTGCTCGCAGATGATATCGCGCACCTCGGGATGAAAGATCTCCGCCCCGCCGCCGGGCAGACTGCCGAGCCCCGCGTCCTTGAACTCGGCGAGAATGTCCTTGGTCGGCCGGCCCGTCAACCTCGCGAACCAGTCCCACTCGACGGCGGTGTACGCCTTCAGGTGCAGCCGCGGATAGTGCTGATGGATGATGCGGACGACGTTGAGATACCATTCATACGGCAACTGATGGTGCAAGCCGCCGACGATGTGCAACTCGGTCGCACCGCGGCTTTGCGCTTCCTCGGCCCGATGCAGAATTTGCTCGTCCGGCATCACATAGCCCTTCTCGCTCTTCAGGTCGGCGCGGAAAGCGCAGAAGACGCAGCGATAGACGCAGACGTTGGTCGCATTCAAATGTGTATTGACGTTGTAGTACGCGACGTTGCCGTTCTTGCGCTCGCGCACGGTGTTGGCTAGTTCGCCGAGCGTGAAGAGATCGACGTGTTCTTCGAGGAACAGGCCGTCATCGAAGGAGAGCCGGCGGCCGGCTTCGACTTTGGTGCGAATATCGTGGAGGGTCATAGGATGCCTCGGGGGCTACGAGCCGCGGCCGTGAGGGAGGAGGGCATACACCGCGCCCTCACGGTCGCGGCTCGTGTTATTGTGCGAAAAGCGATGGATGCTTTCCATACGATAACCGCACCAAACTTGAGGAGTTAACCATGACGAGACGATTGCTCAGTGTCATTTTCTTGTTCGTGTTGGTACCAATCGCGTTCGCGCAGGACAAGAAAACCCCCATCACCGGCCTCGCCGACCCGGACCTCGCCAGCTTCGACGAGATGATGCTGAAGTTCATGGCCGACAATCACGTGCCTGGCGCCGCCCTTGCCGTGGCGAAGGACGGCAAGCTCGTCTACGCGCGCGGCTTCGGGCATGCCGATCAGCAGCTCGGGTTGCCGGTTCAGCCAGGGATGCGATTCCGCATCGCCAGCATCTCCAAGCCGATCACCGGCGCCATGATTCTACGGCTCATTGAGCTTGGTCTGGTCAAGATGGACGACAACCCGTTTGTCGTGTTGAAGATCATGCTGCCGGACGGCGCCGATCCACGCTTGAAGAAGATCACGATCCGGCAGCTCTTGCACCACACGGCCGGCTACGATCGGGCCAAGTCGTTCGACCCGATGTTTCGGCCCGTGTTGATCGCCAACGATCAGAAAGTGAAGCCGCCGGCCAAGCCGATCGACATCATTCGCTACATGATGCACCAGAAGCTCGACTTCGAACCGGGCGAGCGCTACGCCTATTCGAACTTCGGTTACTGCATCCTCGGCCGGGTGATCGAGAAGGTGACCAGCCAGTCGTACGAGGCGGCGGTGCAGAAACATCTCTTCGATCCGATCGGCGTCAAGCACACGCAGCTTGGCCACACGCTGATGGCCGCGAAAAACGAGACGCACTACTTCGACGAGAAGAACCGCAAGGCGAACGCGATCATGGGGCCGGACTTCGGCAAGCCGGTGCCGTTGCCTTATGGGGCATGGCATCTGGAAGCGATGGATGCGCACGGTGGCTGGATCAGCTCGGCGCCGGATCTCGTGCGGTTCGCGTCGGCGTTCAATCAGCCAGAGAAGTGCAAGATTCTGAAGCCAGCCAGCATCAAGACGATGTTCGCTCGGCCAGAAGAGTTGGCGGGGCACGACAAGGACGGCAAGAAGAAAGACGTCTTCTACGGCTGCGGCTGGCAGGTGCGGACACTCGGATCGGAGGACAAGATCAACACCTGGCACAACGGGGCGCTCGACGGCACGGCGACGATTCTCGTTCGCCGCGTCGATGGCCTGGCGTGGGCGGTGCTCTTCAACACGCGCAGCAATGCGAAGGGGGCGTACCTCGGCTCGCTAATCGATGGGGCGGTACACCAGGCGGCGGACAAGGTGAAGCGGTGGCCGCAGCGAGATTTGTTTGATAAGGGACTGTGATCACAACGAGAGAAGCCCTGGGGTGAGGTACTCCGAACCCCAGGGTTCGGAGTACCTCGCCCTGGGGCTTCATTTACTTCACACTGCCGCCCCTTGCGGGGCCGGCTGCTTGGCGATTTGCTGGGCCGGCTCGTCGTGCTTGCCTTCGCCGAACATCAGCAAGAGCGGGCTGGCAATGTAGATCGAGCTGTAGGTGCCCACGAGCACGCCGATTACCATGACGAACGCGAACAGATGCACGCCCGGACCGCCGAACCAGTAGAGCACCACTACCACCAGCCAAACCGTCAACGATGCAAGCACCGTTCGGCTCAAGGTCTGGTTGATGCTGTCGTTAATCATCTTCGGCGTCAGGTCCGAATTTTTGCCGCGCACTTCGCGGATACGGTCAAAGACGACGATGGTGTCGTTGACGGAGTAGCCCACGAGCGTCAAGAGCGCAGCTACCGACGCAAGATCTAGCTTGAAGTCATCGATCTTGAGGAGATCGCCGACAAAGGTGCCGTGGACGAAATAACACGCGGCGATGGCGCCGAGCGTGAAGAAGAGATCATGGATCAGGCAGAGGACGGCGGCGAGCCCGAACGTCCAGTTGCCGAAGCGGAACCAGAGATACATGAGGATCGCTGTCCAGCTTGCGAGGACAGCCCACATGGCGCGCAGGCGCGTCTCGTTGGCCAGGGCGCTGTCGAAGTTCTCCAGTCGATCGGGCGCGGGCCGGGCGGAAAAGGCGTTGACGGTGGCGACGATGGCTGCCTCGACCTTGCCGATGTCTTCATCCTTGAGTTCGGGGCCGAACACCACCTTCATCACCTTGAATTTTCCATCCGAATCGCTCGAGCCTTCGGCGATGATCTCGTAGAGGAAGGGGAGCGGCACCTTGTCGTCCGTGAGCACGCTGGCAAACTGGCGGCGCAGTTCGCGATTCAAGAGCGACTTGAGAAAGCTCGGCGCCGCCGTCGCCGTTTCGAGTTTCTTCTCGCCGGCATCCTCCTCTTTGGCAAAGAAGTGCAGCCGCATCTCGCGGTTTTCCATCTTGTCGGCGTGCACGTAGACCTTTGCCAGCAGCTGTTCGCTGCCTTCGCGCAGCAGCTGGTCGAGACAGGTTTGGACCAGATCGGGCTCCTTCTCCGTGGTGCGAATGACGAAATTACGGCTCTTGCCGTCCAGTTGCTCCTTGAGGATAACCTCATCCTTGGTGGTGTTGTAAAGCAGCTCGACGGACGGTTCGGGCAGATGGCTGGCGCGATTCGTGACGTTGGCGATACGTTCCTCAGGGGTTCTGCCGTCAGGGACCTTACTGAACGAGACTGTGTGCGTCTTGTTGTCGCCATTGGGGAACTTAAGGTCGTAGCCGCGGCCGTCGGTTTGCGGAACTTCGGTGACGATCACGCCGCCCAGAACCTTCTTCTGGTGTTTCTCATCCACCATGGGTCTGAGTGTTTCAATGAGCAGTCCCTTGGTCAGCTTGCCGCCATAGGCGGTGCCGCCGACGAAGTCGATGTTGAGGTCATTGGGGATGCGGCCAATGAAGAGGGCGAGGCCGAGGATCGACAGGCCGAGCGTGATGGCGAACATCACGTAGCGGATGCTCATGAAGTCGATGTCGGGCTTGGCGAAGAGCCGCATCATGGTCAGTTTCGTCAGCCAACCCTTCGATTGCCAGAAGTCGAACATGACGCGGGTCATGTAGAGCGAGGTGAAGAGGCTGATGATGAGGCCGACCGTCATACTGACGGCGAAGCCCTTGAGGTTATCGTTGCCCACCACGTAGAGGACGATGGCCGTGAAGATGCTCGATAAGTGGGTATCGATGATGGTCGGCAAGGCTCGATCGTAGCCGTTGCGGATGGCTTGCAAGAGGCTGGCGCCGCGCTCCCTTTCTTCACGCAGACGTTCGTAGATGAGGACGTTGGCATCGACGGCCATGCCGAGCGTGAGGACGATGCCCGCTAGGCCGGAGAGAGTGAAAGTCGCTTGCACCGCGACCATGAAACCGACCGTCAAGAGCAAGTTGGCCGTCAAAGCGACGCTGGCGACGAGGCCGGCGAAACGGTAGTAGACGACCATGAAGGCCAAGACGGCCCCGAACGCGAGCAGAATCGCCAGTACGCCGGACCTGATTGTGTCTTCGCCCAGAGTGGCGGCAATAGTGCTTTCGCTGACCGGGAGCGGGTTCAAGGTTGCCGGCAAGCGGCCAGCGCGGAGGATATTGACCAGCGAATCGACTTCCTTCTGGGTGAAGTTGCCGCTGATCTGGCCTTGCTGGCGAATTTCCGAGTTGATGGTCGGGGCCGACATGACGGCGCCGTCGAGGATGATGGCGAGATGGCGAAGTTTCTGGGTCCCCTTGGGGCCGCCGGCCCCTTCGGAAACATTTTTGCGCGTGATGTTGCCGAACAGATCGCCGCCGGCCGTGTTGAAGGCGAAGTGCACGGTCGGGCGCAGGTCCTGGCCCGGGGCGCCGTAGGCGTTGGTCAGGTAGCTGCCGTCGATCTTGGGAGTACGGCGATTCGGATCGGTCGGGTCGAACTCGGGATCGCGAGTCAGGACGAAGTATTCGAACTCCTTCTTGCGGCGTTCGTCATCGGGGAGGTTGCGGTCTTCGCACTTGCGGCTGAAGAAGAGGGCCCCTTGCAGCATGCTGGTCTCGCCGCCTAAGTCGGGCAATTCGGCGACGCGATCGCGGGCGCCGGCAGCCTTGTGCCAGGCCACGCTGCGCGATGAATCGGTGCGGGCGGCGTTGTCGAGATTGAGGGCCTTGCGCTCCTGCCGGCCCAATTCCACCCAGCTATAGGTCACGGTGCTCTTCTCGGTGCGGGCCGTGACGATCGTGTAGCGGCGCGGTTCTTTGCCGTCGCGCAGCGTTGGGGGCGGCAGGCCCTTTTCGCGAGTTTCCTTCAATTCGGCATCGGCGGCGCGATCGAGGTTGATCATCTTCTTCATGTCGTCGATGGCGGCCTTGTCGTCGTTGGCGTTTGCCAGGATGCGGAACTCCAGGCTGCCGACTTGCTGGACCAGGTTCTTGATGCGGCCGACTTCCTCGACCGACAGGTCCTTGTTTTCGCCGTCTTTCTTCTTCGTGAGCACGTTGATCCGGTCGAGAATCCTCTGCACGGAGGAACCGTAGTGTTCATCGATGAAATCGCGGATCTCCTTGCTGTCGGGGTCGGCCGGGTCGTCGAGGAAGACCTTCTTGAGATTGTCGCCGACGAGGGGCTGCAGGAGCGAAAGGGCTGACTGTCCAATGACCGAGCCCTTGGCCAGGATGAAGGTGGTGAGCTGATCGACGCTGTCGGGGTTGATGCGCTCCATGTCCTCCTTGTAATTCTCAAGGTACGTCCATTTGAGGCGCGCTCGCGTCATCGTCTCTTCCCAGGCCTGCCGTTTGATGAAGGCCTGGATCGCCTTGCGGCTGGTGGCGTACTGGGTGTTCTGCAGCTTGGCGAGCATGAAATCGGTGAAGTTCACCACTTTCGGTTTGGCCACCTCCGGCGTCAAATCGCCCGGCTGGATGGCGAGCAGCTCCTTCTTGTAATCGGGGTTCAAATCGATGTAGGCCCAATCGTCGAGAGCGCGGTCTTGCAGGCGTTTCCAGGCGTCCTTGTCGGTGAATAGCTGCTTCTTCCAGAGCGACTCGGATTGGTGCGACTGGATCTGATCGGCCAACTCGAGAATCTTGCCGCGGCCCACTTCCAGCTTGGCGTCGTCGCCCTTGAAGAACTCGCCCTTGAGCTTTTCGAGCAAGTCATTCCAGGTCTTGTCGGCCTTCTCAGCGCGGCGCTTGCCGCCGGTGGGGAGGATGATCTCGATACGGCCTTCGCCGCCGGCGGGCCGGATGATGATGTTGTAAAGATCGTTGGGATCGATGCGGCGCTTGAGCGATTCGGCCAGGACGGCGATGTCGCGGACCGGGTCGAATTTGTTCTCTGCATCCTGCTGGTTCTTGCGCAGATCGATTTCGTAGACGACGATCGTACCGCCGACCAGATCGACGCCGAACTTGAATCCGCCGGCGTCGCCGTTGTAGTACTTGACGGTGGCGTCGGTGGTGGCCCAGCCCGCCAGCAGGCAGGGCACCAGGCAAATCAGAAACTTCCAGATGAATGGTTTCATGGCAGGATGATATCCAATCCTTGGTTACGGCCGCTTGCGGCTTAGCACCTTGCGAATGCTAAGCCGCAAGCGGCGAGTCAATTCGCCGGCTTGATATTCGTGTCGACGGGAGCAGCGGCAGGACTAGCCGGCGCCGCCCCCGGTGTTTCCTTCTTCTTGATGCGCACGATGCTGCTTTTCAGGACCCGGATGCGGGCGTTATCGTCGATCTTGAGCGTGATCTCGTCTTCGCCTTCCTTGATGTTCGCCACGATGCCGATGATGCCCGCCGCGGTGACGACCTCGTCGTTCTTTTTCAGCCCGGTCATCAAGTTTTCTTGTTCTTTGCGCTGCTTCCGCTGCTGCGGCAGGATCACGACGAAGTAAAAGAGCATGAACAGGATCGGCAACAGAATGATCGGATTGGAGAAGATGCTTCCCGCGCCGTCGCCGTTGGCCGGCTTGGCGGCGTCTTGCGCAAAAAGGATCATCGTGTTGAGCATGTGGCAATATCCTTCGCCCAGCCGCTCGCGGTGTAGCATCATCGGCTACGCCGCGAGCGGCTGGAAAGGGGTTATGATAGAAAATCTCCCCCCCAGCGGGCAAGCCGATCCGCGTAAACTTCAGCGAAACGGCGCTCGGCGATCGCGTGCCGAACGTCCGCCATCAGCCGATTGTAAAACGCCAGGTTGTGCAGCGACAACAGCGTGGGCCCGAGCATCTCGTCGGCCAAAAACAGGTGATGCAGGTACGCCCGGCTGAATTGCCGACACGTCGGACAGCCGCAATCGGACTCCAACGGCGCCGAATCTCGCTTGTGGCAAGAATTCCGCAGCTTGACTTGCCCGCTCTGGGTGAAGGCGGTGGCGTTGCGGCCATTGCGCGTCGGCATCACGCAATCGAACATGTCGATGCCGCGGGCGATGCCAAGCAACAGATCGAGCGGCTTGCCGACCCCCATGAGGTAGCGTGGCTTGTGCTGGGGCAGGGCGTCCGCGGACGGTTCCAGCGCGGCGGCCATCTGCTGCGTGGTCTCGCCAACGCTGAAGCCGCCCAGCGCGTAGCCGGGGAAATCGAGCTTTGCCAACGTCTCCGCACAGCGCACACGCAAATCGACATCGGTGCCGCCTTGCACGATCGCAAAGAGCGCCTGATCGGGTCGGCGATGCGCCGCCTGGCAGCGCTTGGCCCACAGCAGCGTCCGCTCCACGGCGATCCGGCGATAATCGGCAGGGGTATCGGCCGGCGGGCACTCGTCCAGGCACATCGCGATGTCGGAGCCGAGGTTTTCCTGGATGCGCACCGCCTTCTCCGGCGTCAGTTCCAGCAAATCGCCATCGATATGCGAGCGAAAGACGGCAGCGCGATCGTCGATCTTGAGGTTGGCGGCCAGGCTGTAGATCTGATAGCCGCCGCTGTCGGTGAGGATGGGCCGCGGCCAGTTCATGAACTTGTGCAGCCCGCCCAATTCGGCGATGAGTTCGTCGCCGGGCCGCAAGGTGAGGTGGTACGTGTTGCCCAGCACGATCTGAACGCCGGCGTCTTCCAGCTGGATCGGGGTCAGCCCTTTGACGGTCGCCTGGGTGCCGACCGCCATGAACACAGGGGTCTCGACGGCGCCGTGGGCGGTGTGGAGCCGGCCGAGTCGGGCTTTGCCGTCGGTTTGCAATAATTCGAAGCGAAATGCCATGCGGGAATTGTAGTGTGGTGCGTGGTGAGTGATGAGTGAAGAACTTTTGCGGAGGGTGATACACGAAAGAAATAGATAATTTGGGTAAACAGGGAAGCTATATACGGGCCCGCGTTGGGGGACAGCAGCTGAATTCGCTCCCTGAAATCGCTCCCCAATCCGGAATTTTTTCCCATTTCCTTCGACGCGGTGAATCTCCTGATGAGCGCGCTTGCGTCAACGTCAGTAGCCGCGAGTTTTCCGTGCCGGCGCGCGGAGCACTGTATGTTTGCTCATCCGAACGAGTCGCGTTTGCCCTTTTGAACAGTAGTTGCCGGGCCCGTGGGCCTCATAGAGTGATCGAGTCGCGTCGAGGTTCAGCGTGAGCTGCGGCGCCGCATCCATTAGTCCAAACAGAAAGGTGGTGATGAACGTTGTCGGTGTCAGGAGAGCCTGCAGCGGACGACACGGGGCGCCCTTGGTTGTCGGCCGGTCAGCCCTCTACTCAGGGTCGGCTTTCCACCATGCACGGTCGGCACGGCAAGGAGCGATTAACTTCCGGATACCGGGAGCTTGAGTCAACGCTCGGAGAAACTTGTGCCAGGCTGACCGTTCGCGCGAGTCTGGGAAACTTGCGCTCCACTCGACGCATACCGCTGCTCGGCCCCCGGCAGGCGGTGTGCGTCGAGTTTTCTTGTTGCTCCTCTTGGCCACTCACAATTCCTGTCTCAATTAATTTTACGTAACTTGACCTGCGTTCCGTTTCGCTTTAAGATCGTAGTAGTTAGTGTGCCAAATCTGCACAGGAGAAACTTCATGTCTCGATCGTCATTTTCGTTCTTCTTGCTGCTGGCCGCCGGTATTTTTCTGGCGGGGGCGGTCGTCAGTAACACACCAGTCGCGGCTCAAGAAATCAATCCGCCGCCGCGCATCGTCACGGTGGACGGCGTTTCCCTCAACGCCGCGTTCTATCCGAGCCCAAACCCAAAGAAAAACTCGCCGGCCGTGATCCTGCTCCATCCGATCGGCGAAAACAAGAGCTCCAAAGGCGCCGATTGGAAGCGCCTTGCCGAGACTCTGCAAAAAGCCAACTACTCCGTGATTACCTTCGATTTCCGCGGCCACGGCGACAGCACCACCTTCGATCCCAAGCTCTTCTACAAGAAAGAGCATGGATTAAACAACCTGGTCAAGGTTAAGGCCAAAGAGACGATTATGCTGGACGATTACATCAAGAACAACCAATATCTGCCGGCCCTGATCAACGACATCGCGGCGGTGAAGGCCTACCTCGAACTCAGGAACGATGCTGGCGAGTGCAACACCGCCAACACCATCGTGATCGGCGCGGACACGGGCGCAACGCTGGGAGCCATCTGGATTAACTCCGAATGCTACCGCTACAAATTTACGCCCAACCCGATTACTCCGGCAGTGATCCTAAAAGGCGGATTCAGTGCCAACTCGGAGGCGGAGAATATCGTCGCAGCGGTATTCCTTACCATCCAGACCAAGCTTGGCACCAGGCCGGTTAACATCACCAAGACGCTCAAGGTTCCCTCCAAGGATCAGGGCATGGCGGTGACCTTCGTCTACGGCAAGGAGGACACGAAGGGCAAGCCAATCGCCCAAAACCTGGAGTCCAACCTCTTCGTCAAGAATAGCAAGAAGCATGTCTTCATCGGCACCTATGAACTCAATACGGCCTTGACCGGCGCGAAGCTGCTCCAGCCGGCCCTCAAGCTCGATGAAGCGATTGTGGAATACCTGGACAAGGTCATTTTGAACAGGGGCAACGAGTGGGGTAAACGCGACTCCAAGGAAAATTTCCACATGTGGAAGCTGGGGAATTTTGGGCCTTTTTACCCTGCCCACAAGAAGGGGCTGCCGAACCTCCACTTCGACGCTTACGAAAAGTTCATTGCACAATAGCCAGGGGTGCCCCATGCGCCATCTCGCTTGTCTCGTGCTGCTCCTGTCCGTCGGAACTGGTTTTGCTCAGGAAGATTCCTGGGTGGGCAAGACGATCATCACCAAGAGGCTCGACGCCAAGCTCATCCAGTTCGACGCCAAGGGGAAGCAAGTCAACCCTGCGCCGCTTGACGACAGCATCCACTACCGCGTTCTCGCCGACAAGGGCGCCCAGATCAAGGTCGTCACCACGCAAGGCGTCGAAGGTTGGATGGACAAAAACGATGCCGTTCGGCCCGAAGACGCCGTCAAGCATTTCACCGAGGCCATCGTCGCCAATCCCAAGGATGCCGGCGCCTATCAGAAGCGCGCGTACGCATTCGAGCTGGAAGGAAAGTTTGACAGCGCCCTGCGCGATCTCACCGACGCCATCCATCTGGAGTTCTACGACATGGCCGGCTATAACAGCCGCGGCATCGTCTACACCGCGAAGAAAGAGTACGACCAGGCCCTGCGCGACTTCAGCCTGGCGATCCGCTACGATCCGACCCATCCCGCAGGCTACTGCAACCGGGGCAATGTGTTTCTCGCCAAGAAAGAGTACGGCAAGGCGGTTAACGATTACAACGCCGCCCTGCGCCGCGATCCACGCCTGGCGTACCCCTACAACCAGCGCGGCTTGGCGCGGTTTCTGAACAAGGATTACGACGACGCCCTCGACGATTTCGATACGGCCCAAAAACTTGAGCCGTCCAGCGCCGCCGCCCACCTCAACCGCGCTCGTCTGCTGGCGACTGCCGGCGCCAAGAAGTACTGCGACGGCAAGAAAGCCGTCGCCGAGGTGAAGACCTCGCTCAAGCTGGACAAGTACCCCGGACCAGACGCCCTGGAGATCATCGCCGCCGCCCATGCCGAAGCCGGCAACTTCCCCGAGGCGATCCGCTGGCAGGAGCGCGCCATCGAAGCGCACCCCGCCGAGGGCCGGGCGAGTGCTCGCGCTCGCGCTCGCTTGCTGCTTTACAACGCTAAGACGCCGTATCGGCAAGAGTAATTCTCAGAGCCGCGCACGAAGTAAGCGGTTCGCAGGGGCCGCTTACTTCGTGCGCGGCTCTGATAAGCGTCGGAGCCTCCTGCACGGGATGGCGATCTCTCTCAATTCAATTTATTCGCACAACACCAAATTACATATGCACTTACGACGCGGCTACTGGTCTTGATTCGCAGCGATAGGCCAGTTTTCTTATATAAAGAAATCTACGTGGACAAGCAGGTCCAGCGGCTCTTTGAAATACCACGGACGAACCCAGCGCCTCCGTCCCCAGCGCGACGCCTTCTATCCCACCTTAGTCCAAAGGCAGGTCAACGTGGCGCGGAACCAACCGAAGGTCATCGTCTTGACCGGGGTCACTCGTGGTCTCGGCCTGGCGATGGCGGAAAAATTCATCGAACTCGGCCACACCGTGCTCGGCTGCGGCCGCTCGCGCGAATCAATTGAAAACCTGCGGATGCGCTTCCGCCCTCCACACGATTTCGCCGCCCTGGATGTCACGCTCGAAAGCCAGGTTGAGCCGTGGGCTGCGCGCTTGCTCTCCAGCCATGGCGTGCCGGACCTGTTGATCAACAACGCTGGCATGATCAATCAGAACGCCCCGCTCTGGCAAGTTCCTGCCGACGAGTTCGACCGGTTGATCGACGTCAATGTCAAGGGCGTCGCCAACGTCATCCGCCACTTCGTTCCCGCGATGATCGCGCACAAGTCGGGCCTCATCATCAATCTCAGCTCCGGCTGGGGACGTTCCGTCGCTGCCGAGGTCGCGCCGTATTGCGCCAGCAAGTGGGCGATCGAAGGCCTGACGCTCGCGCTCGCCGAGGAATTGCCGCGCGGCATGGGCGCCATTCCGCTCAATCCAGGTGTCATCGATACCGATATGTTGCGCAGTTGCTTCGGCGGCACGGCGAGCCGCTATCCGTCGCCACAGAAGTGGGTTGCGAAGGCGGTGCCGTACATCCTCGCCCTCAATTCGCGCGACAACGGCAAGCCGCTGACGATACGGTGACCATCTTAACACTTCGGCGATTTGCGCTTCTTGCCGATGGCACGCCGCGCTTCGACCTTCTTGATGTAGTCGGGCGCATAAGGAATCTTGCACCCCCCGACCAGGTCCACGGCGACTTTGCCGATGCCCTTGGCGGTGTCCATCGCGAGTTTGTGCAGCGGCTTTACGTAGCAGGCGACGGCAATGACGAAGCCGTTCATGACATACTTGACGCGATTGGGCTGCTGGTGGATCGACTTCGCCACGCGCTGCAGTAGCGTCTTGATCTCGGCAAGGTCAAGGTCCGCGTCTTCCTTGATGGCAACGAGGCTGCTGTAAGTTCCCCAACCGGACGAGGCGATGGCTTCGTCCTTGGATTCGATCCACTTCAAGGCCATCTCGCGGCCATGCGGACCACTGGAGGCGACCCACGGGACCGTGTGTTCGACGACCCAGCGGCTGCTGGCGCCTTCGACCCACTTTTGCAGGTCTTTCTTGGTCATCTTCGCGTCATCGGCGATCAGTCCGGCGAGATACATCGCGTCGGCGATGCCGGTGTCGTAGAGATCCAGCGCAACCGCGTAGTCCATCTTGACGCGCTTCTGGATCTTCTTCATGTCCTCGACCTTGACGCCGAGGCATGGCTCCTGGGCGCCGTGGGTCATCCACATCTTCTTGGTTTTTTCGTTGCCGAGCTTCTTGAGTTCGGCGACGATTTCTTTGGCGGTCATGTGAATTCTCTCGGTTGTTCCCGTGCCGCTACTTCACACTACGAACGATGGAGGTTACTTTACTCGGATTGCCGTTGGTGAGCACGTTGCAAAGACCGCTCTTGCCGTCCTTTTCGCCGATGTGCGTGCGCTTGCCCGTGGAATCGAGCACGAAGACGGTGACGTAGTAGCGCATCTTGGCGTCAACTTTCGTTTTTTCGCCGAGGGTGATCTCCTGTCTCGTTTCCTTGCCCGTGGTGTGCGCGAATGTTTTCAGGAGGTGTTTGTCGAGCTGCGTCGCCGCCTTGTCGGCGATGCGAGGATCGTACTCGAAGAGTAGAACTTCGAGCTGTTGATCCTTGAATGAATCGGCCTTGGCCGGAATCTGTACGGTGATGTTCACCTTGGCCGATTCCTGGGCGAGGAGCGTGGAGTGGGCAAACAGACACGCAGCAATAACGACGACGAGCTGAGGCATGGTTTTTCCTTTCCGTGCGTTGGTTTAAGCCAGAATCTCGCGCACCACGTGCCCCTCGACATCGGTCAGCCGGAAGTCACGACCGGCATGGCGATAAGTCAGCCGTTCGTGATCGAAGCCGAGCAGGTGCAGGATCGTCGCATGCAAATCATGGACGTGAACGCGATTTTCGATCGCGCGATAGCCGAAGTCGTCGGTAGCGCCGTGGACGTATCCGCCTTTGATGCCGCCGCCGGCAAGTGCAACGGTGAATCCCCAGTGATTGTGGTCGCGCCCCATCGCGGGGCGTCCGCCGGCCAACTCGACCGCGGGCGTGCGTCCGAACTCGCCGCCGATGATGACCAGCGTTTCCTCGAACAACCCAAGCCGTTTCAGATCGGTCAGCAGCGCCGCGATCGGGCCGTCGATTTCGCGGGCCAGGTTGCGATGGTTAACGGCGATATTGTCGTGGCTGTCCCAGGGTTGCACGTCGCCGTGATAGCACTGCACAAAGCGGACGCCGCGCTCGATCAGCCGCCGGGCGATCAGCAGCTGCCGGCCTTGCACGTGCGAGCCATAAGCGTCGCGCAGATTTTGCGGCTCGCGGCTGATATCGAAGGTGTCGGTCGCTTCCGTCTGCATGCGGTACGCCAGCTCGAACGATTGAATGCGCGCTTCGAGGCCGGCGTCTTCCGCGCGCGTCTGCTGATGTTGCCGATTGAGTTCGGCAAGCAAATCGAGCTGCCGACGTTGATCGCTGCGGCTGACGTTCGGGTTGCGGATGTTCTCGATCAGCTCGTTGACATTGGTACGGCGGGTGTCGATGTGCGTGCCCTGGTAGATGCCGGGCAGAAATGCGGCGCGCCAGTTGGACGTATCGGCGACGGGCAGGCCGGGGCACATGGCGATGAAGCCGGGCAAGTTGCGGTTCTCGCTGCCGAGGCCATAGTTGATCCATGCCCCCATCGAGGGCCGCGACAGCCGTTCGTCGCCGCAGTTCATGAGCCGCATCGATTGCTCATGGTTCGGCGTGTTCGCATACATGGAGCGAATGAGACAGATGTCGTCGATGTGCCCCGCGGTCTTCGCGAAGATCTCGCTGACTTCGATGCCGCTCTTGCCAAAGCGCCGAAAGCGAAACGGCGACGGCAGCGCGCCGGCGGTGGGCCGTTCGGTGGTGAGATTGCCGGTTGGCAGCGTTTGCCCGGCATAGCGCGCCAGCAGCGGCTTGGGATCAAACGTATCCACCTGCGACGGGCCGCCGTTGAGATACACGTGAATGACGTGCTTGGCCTTCGCCGCAAAATGCGGCGGCCGCGGCGCGAGTGGGGAGCGTGGATCAGGCGGCGTGGTGTCGTCAGCGTCGGCGCAGAGGGCGGCGAGGCCGAGCAGGCCCAAGCCGGTGCCGGTGTGTTGCAGTATTTGGCGGCGATTTAACATTTCACCTCCTGCAGTCCACTTGGCTAGTTTAATGGCCCCGGTAGTATTCTCCAGGATGAAAAAAACAAGCCGAAAATGGCGACAACCAAGACAATTTCAAGTATCACGATGGTAGAACAAATCCAACCCAGGATATATCCCGTTTTCGCGCAACCATCGGTAGGATCGTCTTCGAGGCCCTTCCAGCCAGTGAGTAACGCAATCACTCCGAGGGTTGCTCCCAAAAGGCCGACCACGGCGATGGCGTAGGAAAATCGCTCGAATCGGTCGAGAATCGCCATCGCCGGTCCGACAACCAGAATGAAAAGAAATCCGATGAGCCCCAGAATCATCGCAACGATTCCATTGCCGCGATTTTCCTATTTGATTCGCCCATTCCTCGGCTTCACGGCGCCCTTCGGCGTCTAAGACCGCGTCAAAATCAAACTCGTTTCCGGGCTTTCGGGGCGAAGCCTTTGAGGAATCCGTGCTGCTTCCCACGGGCTGGCCCTGTGGGACAGGGATCTGCACTGGATAACTACATTTAGGGCACTTTGCCACTGACCCAGCAAATTCCATCGCGAAGGTCTGCACCGACTGACAATGCGGACAACGAAACGTTACCATCGGACCAGAATTCGATATGGGAACCAACTCGACGTCAACGGGTGTGCCAGGCATCTGCATCGTGCCTTGACAATGCGGGCACTGCACCCATCGACCCGCAACTTCTGGTTCATCTATGATCGGCCCCGCACAATGCGGGCAAGTAACGGTATTCGGCGGGGTGAGGTTGGGGAAGGGCCGGGCCGACGTTTGAATGTGGTCATTGAGCGCTGGCTCAGGAAGAGGGGCTTGCGGTTGCTCGGGCGTCGGAATGGCGAGAACTGCTTTGCAACCTGTGCATCGTGTCTTTTTTCCCGCGTCCGCATCATTCGCACGGAGTGACTTGCCACAAAACGAACACGTCAGGTCAATCATGTTCATCAAGGTCCGTAGCGTCTGCCAGTCAGGGGTTGAAAAGTGAAGTGAATTGTACGGGACTGCGAAGATCGCCGCAAGCAAGAACCAATTCCAACTGACCTCAACTTGTGCGCTGGCGGTTCTGGTTTTTCGGTTATAATTGATGGGAGAAATCCACATGTGAAAGGAGACCCCGATGGCAACTGCAACCAGCATCCAGCAACTCAACCGCGACCTCGCCGACAAGCTCGTCGAGGAAGCGAAGCTCGATCTGCCATCCTGGCCGCTGGGCAAGTTTGTCGGCATCGCCAACGGGCACGTCATCGTGGTCAGCGACGATTTGGACGAGATCGTTAGCCAACTGGAGCGTGCGGAACCCGACCCGAGCAGGACCTTTGTTGTTGAACCCGGACGTGATTACACCAAGGTGTGCGAAATCTGGAGGATTTCGTGATGGCACGCGCCCAGTGGCCATTGCAGCACGGCCGGCCGATTATCGAGATTGTTCTCACTCTGGCGCAAGGCGCACAAAAGGTGACACGCAGGCTGTTAGCCGACACCGGTGCGGGTGCAATGCATGATCCATTTGACATCGTCCTGGATGAAGTCGACTGTTTGATGTGCGGTGGGAAACCGTCAAAAATGGTCCCCCTCGGCGGCTCATACAGTGGCACGCATCCCATCTACGTTATTCCCATCGGGATCCCCAGCCTCGGCTTCCGTGACAGTCTCTTCGCCGTCGGTGTCGCCGCCCCTCCCGCTGGCTTCGACGGCATCGCCTGCTTCCGCTTCCTCAACCGCTTCACCTATGGCAATTTTGGGAACGCAAATGAGTTCGCGCTCGAGACGTGAAAGGCGACTGGTCACTCGCGCGGGAGGGGTGTGCGCCGGTGTTCACTTCGCACCTCGGGTTCCGCATTCTTGGCTTCCGATGCCCCTACCAGCACAAACAGCCGCAACTGGGCGCGGTTGAGATCTCGCACCGCCTGGATGTACTCGAGCCGGGCGCCGCCGAGTGTGCGTAAGGCCAAGAGCACCTCGCTTGACGAGCGGCCCTTGATGTTTTGCTTCAGACGTTGATCGCTCAGTTTGAACGACTCCTCGGCAAAGCGGATGTGCTGCTGGGCGAGGCGGATTTGCTCGTGACCGGAGTGGGTGGCGTCGCGCGCTTCCTGAACGCCCATGGTGAGCTTGGCCTTGAGGTCCTGGTAGCTGAGCTGGACTTGCTGGATATTCGCATCGGCCTGGCGGCGCTTGTGCCTGGACTGGGAGAATTCGTTGAGGTTCCAGCGCAAGCGGACGGCCGAGTCGAAACGGTTGGTCCAGTCCATCGAGCGGCCTGGCCCGGCGCCAAAGCCGCCGTCGCTGACGGCGATCTCAATCGACGGCATCCAGTGCACAAGCCCGTAGTTGGTGTTGCGTGCGGCCTCGACGGTGTGCAACAGCCCTTCGAGCTCGCGCACGCCGGGGCCACGCGCCAGCGCTTGCTCCACGAGGATTTGTACCGGTTGCTTTTCATCGACGAGAGAAATCGGCGCAAGGTGCTTGTCCACGACGATGAATTCGCAGCACGGATCGAGTCCGAGCAAATAGGCCAGCTTGGCGGCCGACGACTTGCCGGCTTCGCGCAGCTTGACGGTCAGTACGGTCTGGGCCATCAGTTCGGTTTCGGTGCGGCTCACCTCGACCTGCAGACCGGGCTCAATCTTGGCAAGCTTGTTGGTCTGTTCGAGCAAGTCGCGCAGGCGGATCTCCGTTTCGATGGAGACGGCAACGCCGGAACGAGCCGCCAGCATGCCAACATAGGTGCTGGCGGCGTCGAGCAGGTTCTCGCTGGTGAGCTTGCTGAGCTCGCCCATCTGTTGCCAGACGCGGCGCTCGGCCTCGACACGGCGGTAGAGGATTTCCTTCCAATCGTACTTGCCGGTCAGTTCGAGTCCGGCGATCGCATTGCTGTAGTGGGATCGGAGGAGGTTGCCTTCGAAGTCCTGTATGCCGCCGTCGTGGCGCGCGGCGCCGAAACCGATGGAGAGATCGGGCATCCAGTGCTTGCGGGCCCATTCGTGGTCGTCGGTGGCGTCGTCGAGCCGCATGCGGGCGAGACGGACTTGACCGTTCTGATCCTGCGCCAGGCGTAAGACGGTGTCGAGGGCAATCGGAACGGGTTTGGCCTTGGCAGGCGCGGTCGGGACCACCGGGAGTTGGTGCTGGGCGTGGATGACCTCGGGCGGGCGCGAACGATGGAGCATCTCTGCGGGCGGGATCGAATGACATCCTGCCGTCAAGAACAAGAAGCCCAAGCACCACATCGGCCAGCGAAGGCGCCGATGAGCATCCACGTGTGACATGGGAGGCCCTGGTGAAACGTTGCGCGTCGGCCGACGATCGGCCGCTGTTAAATCTCATCGAATTTTTCGCCAGGTAAAATTGACCAGAAATGCGGGTCGGATCGATTTTGCGGGCGATTTCGTGAACGAAGCTCGCGGGGATTACTTACCTGGCTTGCCGTTCTGCCTCTTCCTGCCTAATCGCATGCTTTGCAACGCAGTTTCAGTTCATCATTGGTGCAATCTCGCCACCCCTCCCCTGTCCGATCTGATTGGAATCATAAGGTTAGGCAGTGGAATAAGTTGCGACAATCTTCCAGCCTTGCCGCGAATGCCAAGCTCTGCACAGATGGCTCCCGTGTGCGCAGCGCGTTGCAAAGCGACAGGGGGTATCTCGACCAACCTTGACGTCGGGAGCAATTGAAAGCAGCTAACGGGGACGCCCCCAGACCGCACTTCGCGCTGCCGAGGGAAGATGTTATAAGGAAAGGTGTTCGGCGCGAATAAACGCGTCGGCCAATCAGAGGAGATCGAACATGCGTATCGCAGGTATTTCGGTGATCGGTATTTTAGCGGTGTCCTTGGTTGCGCTCGCGCAGCCGCCGGCGCAGGAGAATCTCGACACGGTCTTGCGTGGTTGGGAGAAGGCGATGACCGACCTGAAGAGCTTCGTCTCGGTCGTCGAACGCACCACGCTCGACAAAGCCCTCAACGCCCGCGATGAGCACAAGGGCTACGCGATGTTCATGAAGCCGGTCGACAAGGATGACGGCAGCCGGGCCCGCCTCGAGATGTACAAAGTCGCCAATCCCAAGATCTTCGAGAAGTATATCTGCACCGGCACGTTCCTTTACGAATACGTCCACGCCAACAGCACCGTTCGCATCCACAACATGCCGCAGAACAACAAGGCCGGCATGCAGCAGGAGAGCTTCCTCTCGTTCCTCTTCGGCATGGGTGCGGCCGAGGCGAAGCAGCGCTACCACATGACCCACGTGCTGGCGAACCCGCCGGACAAGCACTACCACTACATTCTCATCAAGCCGAAGCAGGATCAAGACAAGAGCGATTTCAGCGAGGCCCGGCTGACGCTGTTCCGCTCGAACAATCTACCGGCCCAGATCTGGTACTTGCAGCCGAACAAGAACGAGATCACCTGGAACTTCAAGGACGTGCAAATCAACGTGCAGATTCCGATCAACAAGTATTTCGAGCCCGATCACCCGAAGGATTGGCGCGTCGAGCGCGTGCCGGCGAAGCCGGGCGTGCAGGGACAGCCGGTGATTCGGAATTAGCGTCAAGAATAATTGTCCGAGCCGCGCACGAAGCGAAGCGAAGTAAGCGGTGGCCTTTCGCGGGTCTGCCGCTTACTTCGCTTCGCTTCGTGCGCGGCTCGGAACGATATCGGCGCAGCGCACGGACTCAACAATAAGCGTTGTAGGCAAACGCTGCTGCCTGCAAGAGATAAAAGTGGAAGGCGGGGCTTGAGCGAAACACCCCGAAGCCGCGGACGTCGCCAGTCTGCATGGCGATCTCCTGGGAGGACCTCATACGCCAGACGTGTTTCGTGCAAGGCCAGGGTGCGGTCGGGCCGTATCTCGACAACGACCTGCCAGCAGGAGATCTTCGTGAGCGTGTCGCCGGGCGGATAGTGCTGATAATCGATCGGCATGTGGGTCGTATGGTTCGGCTCGGACATCCAGATGGGCAGCAGAAACAGCCGGTTGCTGCGCCGGTAGTCGAGAGTCCGTTTTGCCATGTCCAGGAAGAGATCGGGATGTTCAACATGCGTCTGCATGCCGCCGAACAGGACGGCGTTGAACGGGTGATCGGTGATCTCGCGAACGAGTGGCTCGCCCGAGGCGAGCGGCTAAACGTCATTTAGGCGCTGCCGGTCTTGGCGGCAGTGGGAGGCGTGGCGGCGGTCCACCTCGCGATGCGGAATGCGGTGCCGGTGGAGTAGGCGACGTACCATTTCCCAAAACTGTCCCGAGCCATGAGGTCGAGTTTACCGTCGCCGTTCACGTCGTCGGCGCTGAGCGAAGGCCAGTTGGAGGCGGCGGACCACTGGGCCCACAGCTTGGTGGGAACGGTGCTGCTGGTGGTGAGACCCACCAGCCAGCTGCCGCCGGTTGTGAAGCCGGCGATGTCGGTCTTGCCATCGCCGTTGAAATCGCCGACCTGGATAAAGGTAAAGGCGGAAGCCGCGGCCCACCTGGTCAAGAGCTGAGCCGAAAGGGCGGTTCCCGTGGAGTGGCCGACCCACCAGCTGCCGCTGATGGCAAAGCCGACGATATCGGTCTTGCCGTCGCCATTGAAGTCGCCGACGCCCGTGAACTTCCAGCTGGAAGCCGGCGCCCAGTTGGACCAGTTTTTGTTGGTGCGTGACCCGTCGGCCAGTTTCAGGCTGACCCACCACTCGCCGTTTTGATGGAAGTAGGCGGCATCCTGCGTGCCGTCGCCGTTGAAATCGCCTTTGTAGGAAGCCACCACCGGTGCTGCCGTCACGTTGACGGCAAACGTTGTGCTGGATGTCAGCGAACCATCCGAAGCCGTCACCTGCACCGTGAAGCTGCCGACGTACCTGGCCGAGGTGTAGATGGTCAGTTGATTGCCCTTGACGAAGAGCCAGCCCGGCGTCTTGGCATAGGCGCCGACAATCCGCGCGTTGTAGGTAATCGCGTTGTTCTCGGCATCCGTCGCAGTCAGCGTGATGGTGCGGCCCCGCACGGTGGCCATCGCCTGGTTTGCAATCGCGCCAATCTGCGGCGCGGTGTTGGAAAGTGTCGAGAGGGTGAAGGTCTGGCTGGCCGACAGCTTGCCGTCGCTGGCCGTCACCTGGATCTGGAAGTTGTCCTCCACGCCGGCGGGGGTCTGAATCGTCAGTTGATTGCCAGACACCGACACGCTCAGCCCCGCGCCGCCTTCCTGGGCGTTCCAGAGCAGACTTGGGTCGGCGTAGCAGCTGGCGCCGAGGGTGGCGACCAGATTGGCTGCTTGCATCGTCGTCGTCATCGAGCCGGTCCAGCGGCGCAGGTCGCCGCTCGGCACAATGCAGTACCAGGCGCCGCTCGTGCTTGACATCCACTTCTCGTTTTGGCCCCAGATGTTGGTGTAGTACGAGCCGGCATAGGTCAGGCCGAGTTGCTGCTTGAGCTGGTATGCCTGCGTCTGCGAGGCGTTGATGACGTTCGCCGACCAGGACAGCGGGTTCCCCTCGGGGTCGCTGCCAATGAGGGTGATGACGCGGGTGCCGCCGGGCGCGACCTTCTGGTTCGCAATCGGCTGCACGGTCGGCGCCAGGTTGCCATTGCCGAGAGAGCCAAGGGCCGCCGCCAGGTGGATGCGTTTGAACGACAGGCCAGTGTTAGTGACGTTGTCGTTCTCGTCGTCGCCATCGACGACGGTGACGCCGGTCGAGCGCATGACGCTCAGAATCGTGGTTTGGTTGGCGGCGAGGTGCTGGGCATCCATTGCCTGGTGCAGGATGGCCGCAGCGCCGGCGATGACCGGGGCGGCCATCGACGTGCCGGCCATCGCCTGGAACGTGTTGTTCAAGTAGGTGCTGGTGATCATGGCGCCGGGCGCCATGATGCTGAGGGCGGAGCCGCGCTGTGAGAAACTGGCGACGCGATCCTGAGCGGTGGTGTAATCCCGAGCGCCGGAGCCCCAGGCGATCTGGCCGAAATTGCCGTCGTAAACCGCACCGACCGACACGACGTAGGGATTGACCGCCGGATAATCGAGGCCGACGGCGCTGTTGTAGGTGTAGAAACTGTTGCCTGCCGCGACCGAGATGAACACGCCGTTCGACGTCAGGTTGCTGAACTCGGGGTCGAGGAAGGTGTAGGGATTCGTCGTGTAGTTGCCGGAGCCAAGCGACAGGTTGACGGCCACGATGTTGTACTTGGTGCGGTTGGCGACGACCCAGTCGAGCGCATTTTGGACGTTGCCGAACGAGCCGGTCCCGTTGGCGGCGAGCACCTTGAGTGCGATGAGGTTGACGTTGGGGGCCACGCCGGAGTAGGTCATGTTCGAGCTGCCGATGATGCCGGCGACGTGCGTGCCGTGGCCGTTGTCATCCATCGGATTGGCGTCGTTGTTGGCGAAGTCCCAGCCGGCGATGACGCGATGCCCCGGGCCGAAGCCGCCGCCCAGGCTCGGGTTGGTGTAATCGATACCGGTGTCGATGACCGCCACGCTGTAGCCGTTGCCGCGATACGGATAATTGGCAAACACCGCTGGCAAGCCGATCATGGCGCCGAAGCTGGCGTTCGCCGGCGCAGCGGCCGCTTGCACGGTGGGCTTCGCCATCTGGATCACCGAGCTGGCGACGCTGGCATCGTCAATCTTGAACGTTTGATTGCGCCAGAGTTGATAGGCCGCATCGGAGGGCCCGACCAGCGTGGGGACCAGTCGATCTTCCAGCTGCTCGACAGCCATCTGGGCGGCGGTGGGATTGCGGCGTGTAGGGACTTTCTTGGCGCGGAACCCGTGCCATGGCCAAAGCTCGGACAAAATCATGAGAAGATTCCTTCGGCAACCTGGCGACCACCAGCGCCGCGACGGGGTGCGGCAGCTGTTGGTCCATGGCTTTGCGTCCCCACGTCACCGTGGGTTTGCGGTATCGGGAATCAGCGTTGTACCGATTCTGACGAAACCATAGCTCATGCCGAGTGCGCAAGCAAATCCGATTTGCCCAAATACCGTTTAGCGCCCGCGTGGCGACTAGCGGGCGCTAACCGGCAAGCGGAGTGCATGAGTGCTCAACAGTGACGATTAGTTGCGAAATGCCAGCGCGGAAATCGCGCTGGGGGAGGTCCGTTCCAATTCTCGGCATCGTGCCCGCCGCGAGTATTGTACAGATGCACCCTAGTGGGGATACTCTCGAAATGTCAATTTTTTCGAAGGAACAACTTTTGATCTGCCAAGATTTGCCGATCGCGCGATTGCTGACGATCAGTAAAAATTCGTAATGGCGGGCGGCGCCGAAGTGAGAACAATCGCGACCAGCCGAACTGCTCGCTCGGCAGTTTCGCACGCGGACGGGCACGCTAGAATTCTTGATTTTATTCCTGGCATCTGACGCCCGCCGCGGTTATCTTAAACTCACACCCTTCGGAGCCTCATCATGCGCGCACTTCTCATCCTCTCGATGCTCGCCGTCGTCGTTCCCGATCGGGAGGACCAGACGCCCAAGGAGAAGGCCAAGCCGATCCAGCAGCAAATCCTCTGCGATTGGCAGCTCGTCCAGTCCGTTCGCGGCGGCCGTCCGGACCACCAAAAGGACGCCATGGATGCCGTGCTCACCTTTACCGCGGGCGAAATCCAGATCACTGAAAATGGCAAACGCCAGGACCGCGACGATGCCGTTTACACCCTCGACCTGACCAAGAAACCGGTGGCGATCGACATCACGCCCAAGCGCGGCAACGAACGGAAGATCGAAGGCATCCTCAAGCTGGAAGGCGATCAACTGACGATTTGCTTCACGCTGGACGGCCCGCGCCCGACCGAATTCACCACGAGGGGGGAAAAAGTGATTGCCCTGATGCAACTACGGCGCATCAAGAAATGAGGAACCGCCCGATGCGCAGTCTTTTAATGGTAGGCGTGCTGGTGATCGCAGTCCCCGATCGCCCCGACCGCAACCCCAACGATACTCGGCCGCTTGCCGAGCAGCTTCAGGGGGAGTGGCTGATGGTCAACTCGGTCCTCGGCGGCGTCTCCAAGGACTTCACCATGGGCAACGGGGCCGTCTACACCTTCACCCGCGATCGACTGCTCACGCGAAATCCCAAACAGCCCGCGCCGGTTTCGTTCGGCATCACGCTCGACACGACGCGAACGCCGGCGTTCATCGACTTTCTCGCCGGCAGCGCTGAACCCAAGACCAACTACCCCGGCATCTTCAAGATCGAAGCCGACACGCTGACGCTATGCTTTACCCGAGCAGTCAGCGGCGAACGGCCAGCGGAGTATGCTTCGCGCACCGACACGCCGAATACCGCGCTGTACCAGTTCCGGCGCCTGCAGAAATAGAACCACGGGGGGCACGGGGAGCAAGGGGAAGAGAAAGGCCTGGAATCGTCATCTGCGCGACCTTGCCTCTGATTCTTCCCCCGTGGTTCGTGTATGAATTAAGGCTTGCCCGCCTCCTTGCGAGCTTCTGCGAGCGCCTGCTCGGCGTTTTTCCGGGCCTCCTTGAGTACCTTGCTGTCCGGTTGCTGGAATTTGGCCAGGCAGGCGCCGCCGCGCTTGTACCACTCGACGGCGTCCTTCAGGTCCTTGCCGGCCTTCGCCAGATCGCCGCGGTTGAGGTAGGTCGTGGAGAGCCCCACCGCGTATTCCAGCTCGTCCGCATGGTCCCGCGTTAATTGGTTCCAGACGTCCAAGGCTTTCTTGTACTCGCCTTCCGCCTCGACTTTCTTTTTGGCAAGCGCATACATGAAGCCCAGCCGGTCATAGGTGCGGGCCAGCTGGCTTCGGTAGTGCGGAGCCTTGGGGTTCTCACGGGCCAGCTTATGCTGGATCGGCGCCGCAGTTTCGTAGGACTCTGCTGCCTTGTCGGTCTTCAAGCTCGATCGGCACACTTCGCCCAGCGCATAGTAGCTGTTGGCCAGGTCACTCTGGCGTACTGGATCGGCCTTGTTGGCCTCGGCCAGCCGGCGGCGAATCGCCAGGGCCTTGTAGCAATAATCCTCGGCCTCAGCGAAATCAGGTTTCAGACGATAGACGTTCGACAGAGCGACATAACCAAAGGCCAAATGCACCTGCAGGATCGTCTCATCTGGATAGCGGTCCGACACGCTCTTCCAGCGATTGACGGCATCGTGGTAGCACGCTTCGGCGTCCGACTTGGGGCCGGCAGTCTTCCACAGGTAGTCGCCAAGGTTGAAATAGCTGCGGCCCAAATCATCCTGGTACTGGCTGATATTCGGAGCGTCGTCGGTCAGCTTCTTCTGGACGGCGATGGCGGCACGAAACGCGGTTTCGGCGTCCTTCTCCTTACCCGCGCCGCTCAGCAGCAAGCCGATATTACTTTGGCACGTCGCCATGTCGCGGCGATACGCTGGCACGTCGCCGTGCGCATCGGCCAGTTTCTGCCAGCCAGCGAGGGCCTTCTGGTAGTATTGCTGCGCGAGCACGCTGTCTTTCTTCTTGTTTTGCTCGAGATTCCCCAGGCCCATCTGCGTCCGCGCCAGGCCGGCGTGGTAGACGTTCTCTTGGCCATGGTCCTTCACGAGCTGCTCCCACAGCGTCAGCGCCTTCCTGTACCATTCCTCGGACTTGTCGTTCTTGTCGACCAACCGATTGAGCCGGCCGAGGTGGTGATAGCCCGCGGCTTGGTCAGCCTGGAAATCAACAGCCGTTTTGTCGGTCGGCAGGGCCTCGAAGATCTTGGCGGCGTCTTCGTGCAGCTTGATCGCGGCGTCCTTCGTACCGATATCGCCGGTGATCTGGGCGAGCCGAAAGGTCGCCTTGCCCAGCTCGCCGCGCATGGCCGGGTCATTGCCGCGCTCCTCGACGAACTTCTTGTAAAACTCTTGAGCGGCTTCGAGCAGCTTCTTGCGCAGAGCATGCATGCCCTCCCGGTCGAGGAGAACTTCTTGGCTGACGTGGGTGTGGTAGCTATCGACGGCGCTGCGGGCGAGCTTGAAGTTCGCGTCGGCCTTCTTGAAGTTTTCCACTGCCAGGTTCTTCTGCTTGACCGCCTCCCGTTCTTGCTCTTGCGCGTACTCCTTCGTCTGGCGTTCGCGCTCATTGGCGGCCGTCAACAGCACGGTTGCTAGGACCAAGCTGACGAGGGCGATGATAACAGCGGACGCGACGCCGGTCACCAGCGCGGTGTGCCGGTTCATCCAGCGTTTTGCCTTGACGCTAAACGGTTCCTTCCAGGCAGAGGTCGGCTCGTCGGCGAGCCAGTGCTCGATGTCATCCGCCAGCCCGCGCGGCGATTGATAGCGATCGTCGGGCTTGAGTGCCATCGCCTTCATGCAGACGGCTTCCAGCGAGGCGGGGATGCTTGCCTTGATCTCACGCGCCTTCGGGAAATCGCCACGCTGGACCAGTTGCAGGACAGTGCCGACATTGGTTTCGTTGAAGGGGGACTGCCCGGTGAGGATGCAAAAGAGCGTGGCGCCGAGGCTATAAACGTCGCTGGCAGGGCCGAGCAGTTCGAGCCGACCGCCGGCCTGCTCCGGGCTCATGTACTGCGGCGTGCCGACCGTGGAGCCGGCCAGTGTTTGCGACGCTGAGTTTTTCCAGGTGGGCATCAGCAAGCCTTCGCCCGGCTCGGTCGGCTCGGTGCCCTTGGCCGGCGCTCCCAGTGGCTTGGCCAGACCCCAGTCAACGACAAGAGTCTCGCCGTACTTTCCGAGCATGATGTTGGCTGGCTTCAGATCGCGATGTAGCACCCCGCGGCTATGGGCGTAGGCGATCGCATCGCAGACATCGACGAAGCGGCGCAACAGCCCGCGTACCGCCAGGGCACGCTCGCCCGGTTCGATGCCGGCCTTGTCCGCGCGATGAAAGCGCTCGATCGCGTCCTTGAGGTTGTCGCCGCGGATAAAACGCATGGCATAATATGGCCGACCGTCGGCGTAAGTGCCGAGGCCATACACCGGCACGATGCCCGGATGTTCCAGGCCACCGGTGATTTTCGCCTCGAGCAGGAAGCGCGTGCGGCTCTCCGGGTTGTCGGCATGCGCCTCCTGGATTTCCTTGAGGGCGACCTCGCGGTGCAGTTCCTCATCGAGGGCGACGAAGACTTCGCCGAGCCCGCCGCGGGCGTGGGGCCGCACGATGCGGAAGCGCATGCCGGCCGCGGCCAGCAAGGCGGGCGTCGGCGCGACGGTGGCCCACGGGTCTTGCTCCTTCGGTCGAGCCACGGCGCCATGGACCAGGCTCGCCTGCAGGTCCGGATCCGTGATGCGCTCCAGTTCCTTGGCCAGCAAGACGGGCGTCGGCGCGACGGTGGCCCACGGGTCTTGCTCCTTCGGTCGAGCCGCGGCGACATGGACCAGGCTCGCCTGCAGGTCCGGATCCGTGATGCGCTCCAGTTCCTTGCGAACGTTGCCGACCGAACTGATGGCCGCCAGGCTCTTCTCCGAGTTGTTATCGTGTTTGGCAAGATGCTTGAGCACGAAGGTGTCGAGCAGTTGGCGATTATCCTGATCGAGGGCTTTCTGTGTTTGCAGTATCTCACCCAGCGATTTGGCCTTATCGAACACCCACGCCTGCATGGCGGCCAGGAGCTGTTCGCGCGTAATGATATCCAGCTGCATCGCGAGGATGCCGAACAATAGGTTGCGATCCGTGGTCGGTTGCGGCATGGTTTGGTCCTTTTGTCGCGACGTGGGAGAGTGAGCGATCTACTACGATTATCATATGCAAGGGCGGGCGCCGATCGGGGCAAGATTTGTACAATCAGAGATCCGTGGCGAGCAGGTGCTCAGCGGTCGATGAGCAGGTCAAATCCCCAGAAATCGTCAAAAACACGGACTTTTTTGGGTCCTGGTCCGGGGGCACTATATTCATATCGCTCAGCGCTGAACCGCCGGCAGCGGCTTACGCGGAGTCTTTGCTGCAGTTCTTGCGGGCGAACTTGATCAGCGCTCGCAGCGCCTCGTTGACTGTGTGATCCCCGCGAAACGCTGCGCTCATCCCGGGGCTTGGGGCTTCACTTCCCGTCTAGCACCATCACGGGATCGAAGGAGGCCGGCTTTTCGACCAGACAGGCGACAGCGCGGGACAGCAAGATCAAGGTGGGGCCGTCGTTGGGGTGATCGAGGATCATTCGGCCAAGGATGCGGCAGGCCTGACGGAATTCGCCTTTGATGAACTCGGCGAGCCCCTGTTCGTAGCCGAGCTTCAGGCCGTCCCAGCCGGGCTTGTTGGGGGGGACCATTTCGAACAACGTCACCGGCTTGGCGATGTTGACGACGCGGACCTGGCACAAGCAGCGCACGTGGAAGCTGTCGTCGAGGCCGGCGCGGGTGGCGTCGGCGATCAGAAGCGACGCTTTCAGGAACTTGGTCGCCCCCTGCACCCGGCTGCCGAGGTTGACGGTGTTGCCGAGCGCTCCGTATTTGAATTTGATCCGCGACCCGACATTGCCGACCCGGGCGGTGCCGCTCGAAATGCCGATGCCGAAGGTGAGCGGTTCGGTGACGACCGACTGCCAGCGTTCGTTGATGGTCGGCAAGGCCTCGAACATGGACAAGGCGGTGCGGCAGGCGCGGGCGGCGTGATCGGGCTGATCCTCTGGCGCGCCCCACATGGCCATCACTTCATCGCCGACGTAATCGACGACGACGCCTTCGCGATCCAGCACGCACTGCGTCAGCACGCTCATCACATCCGACATCAGCTCCACCGTCTTGGCGGGGCCAAGCTTCTCGGTGATGCGACTGAAGCCGCGGATGTCGCAGAAGAGGACGCTGACTTCGGTGTCGCGTCCGACGAGCAACTCCGGATGACCCTCCAGCTTGGCGGCGAGGCGGGGCGTGAAGAATTGCTCCATTTGCAAGCGGGAGCGCAGGGCGGCCTGTTCCTGCTCGACGCGCGCCAGGCCTGCCGCCACGCCGCTGGCGAGGACTTCGACAAGCATCGCTTCGAGCTGCGAGATCGGGTCGCCCGATTCATTGCCGGTTAAGCGCCGCTCGCCGTAGAGTGCCCCGATCACGTCTCCCTTGCGATCGAGAATCGGGGCGGCGACCACCGCGTCGAGGCCATAGGTCGATGAACTCATCTCCGGCACTTGCCAAAACGTCTTCTTGTCGCGCAGCACGTTGCTCAAGACACGGCTGCTGGGGCGCCATTCCGGTTGCGGTTTCTGTCGCGCACTCAGGTGCATCGCTTTTTCTTCCCACTGCGATCCCGTGCGAAACAGCACCCGGCCGGCATCGAGCTTGATGAGGTCCACGAGGGCACAGGCGGCCTTGACGTAAAAGTCCTCGGAGCCGGCCGCGCTTTGAAGCAAGCCAAGGAACGCCTGGATCCAGGCCATCAACTGGTCGGTATCCATCGCCTGGCCCTGCGCTTGGCCAAAGGTCGCCCGCAGCCCCGGCAGCAAGGACGCCCCGGGGGCCAAGGTTGCCATCGGCAGGTTCTTCAGATCCTCGTCTGCCTGCGGGAGTTGCAGGCGCAGCATCTTGCGGCCAAGGCGCAGCACGATCGGCAGTAACACCTTGGAGGTCGCGCCGGGCTCCAGATTCTGGTTGCCGGGCAGTCCAACGAGCAATTTGTTGCTTTTGTTGGAGAGCAGGAAGTGGCCATCGGTGAGCGGCTCGACTTCCAGATGCTGGCGCGAGATTGACATGTCCTCGACCGGCGCGATGACTACGCGCCAGCCGTCGTGCTGGAGGGTGTGCGACGGCTGGACTTCGTCGTTGGTTTGCTGCCGGCCAATCTCGGCGCTGCCGGTCAGGTCAGCGACGTAAAGATGGCCGCTATCGTAGACGCGCAGTTGCCAGCGGTCGTTTGTCATGGCATTCATTGTACGCCAGGTTTGTGGATTCGTGGCAAGCCCTGGGATGAGGTACGCCGAATCCCAGAGGTTCGGAGTACCTCACTCCTGGGCGTCCACAGGTTCAGTCTTGCAGTTGCGGAAAAGCTTGTCAGAATACAGGAGTGAATCGACGCACCGCTATCACCGTAGGTTTGCTTATCAGCGCCGCACTGCTTGTGATGGCGGTGGTGCGCCATCGCCCCGGCCAACTGCAAGCGCAGCCCGTCGAAGCGAAGCCCGGCCTGGCGCCGGCGAAAAAGCTGATCGGCACGACCTCCTGCTCCGCCTCCGTCTGCCACGGCGGCAGCGATCTCGGCAAGCCGTTCAGCGAAGCGACCACCTGGCGGTCGCTCGATCCGCACGCCCGCGCTTACGACACTCTGCTCACCCAGGAATCGCAGACCATCGCCAAGCATCTGTGGCGCGACAAGATGCCAGCGCACGAGGCGCCGCTGTGCCTCAAGTGCCATGTGCATCCCGAATACGATCGCGCTCGACCTAACTTCCGCAAGCAGGACGGCGTCGGCTGCGAAAGCTGCCACGGCGCCGCCCAGGATTGGCTGACGCCGCACTACCGCGCGAACTGGAAGGACGCGGACAAGCAAGCCCTGGGCCTGGCGCACACGAAGAGCTTGGCGGGCCGGGCCAACGTGTGCGTGAAGTGCCATGTCGGCACGCCGGACGCGAACGTCGATCACGACCTGATCGCGGCGGGCCATCCGGCGCTGCGCTTCGAGTTCGCGACCTATTTCGCCAATCTGCCGCCGCACTGGGATGTGGCGAAGGACAAGCGGGCGAATTCGACCAACGGCGCGAAGGCCATCGATTTCGAGGCGCGCGCGTGGGTCATCGGGCAACTTGCCGCCGCGGAGAGTGCGCTTAATCTGTTGGCGCACCGTGCTGATCCCGCCAGCGCCAAGCCCTGGCCGGAGTTGGCCGAGTTCGATTGCTTTGCGTGCCATCACGATTTGCAAAACGGAGCTTGGCGGCAGACAAAGCAACGCGTCGGCGCGCGTCGGCCCGGCAGCCTCGTCTGGAATTCCTGGTACTTCGCCATCGTGTCCGATGATAGCATCCAGACGACGCCTCCACACGTACTACTTGATCCGCCCGTATTCCACGACTTCCGCCCAAAAACGCGTGCGCGCGCCGAGTTGGCCAAAGAGGCCCGCCATGCCGCAGCCAACCTAAGATTGGCTGTCACCAGTCCCTGGTTGTCGGGCGGCCCGGGACAACTCGAAGCCGGAGCAAGCTGGGATCAGGCGACGAAACACTACCTCGCGCTATTGTCCTTGCGACAGCAGGGCAAAGACAACAATCAACCGCCGGACGCGGACCTGGAACGGCAGATCGCGAAGTTGCGTGCCGAAGTGACGCTTGCGCCTGGGTTCAACAGCCCACGCCAAGTGAAAGGGAAAAACTGATCGGCGACCCGAGCGCCGTGAGGGGCCGGGTTGCGCATTCAGCAAGTGTGGGCATAACCCGGCCCCTCACGGCGCTCGGCTCGCCGGGTTACTTCTTCACCGGCAAGAACGTGTCATACGTGATAAACCGCCGCTCAGCCGCCTCATGTGGGCACGCGTTGACGCAGGCAGGCTTTTGGCCGAACTGGCCACTGCACATGTCGCAAACCACCGCCAGGTTCATCACCCAGTCTTGCTTGTACTCGTCGCCCGCCACCGATTTGTCCACCACCGGCGGCACGTAACCGGTCAAGCCCGCATCGAGCAGCACCTCGCCATACTCCGACTTTGCCAGCGCCATTGTGATCGCAATCTCGTTGCCGCCGGAGCGCAATTTCGGCTGCGGCAGCGCTTCGCCGGGCAGCATATCTGGCGCCTTCTCGTTGACATGGGCCAGCATCGCCTCGTACTTCCAGCCCTTCTGCTTGGCCTCCTTCGCGTCGAGCTGGCGCAGCTCGATCGCCTGGCCGTTGATCGTCGCGGTCACGTCGGTGGCCGACGAATCGATTTGCAAGAGAAACGTCTTGCTCTTGTTCGTTTCCGCGGCGGAAAGATCGAAGGAATAAGCGAACGCGATCGGCTGCTCTTGGTCGTACCACGCCTGGAAATCGCGATTGTGGCGGAAGGGGGTGGCGCCGACAGCAGTTCCGACGCTAACGCTTCCAGCTTGGTTGTGCCGCCAGCCGAACGCGGCGCGAGGGATGACGCCGATCGGGTGCATCTGGATCGCGTTGTACGGGCAGTTGACGGCGCAGCGCGTGCAGCCGATGCACCAATCCTCGATGACGATCTGCCCATTGCCCCCCTTGTGGATCGAGCCGACCGGGCAGCCGATCAGGCACACCGGGTCCTTGCATTGCCGGCACGTGGATGGCACCAGGTAGTTCTTGATGTGATTGTCTTCGAACACCTGCATGCGTGGCCCATCAAGAAAAAGACGGCTGCGGCCATCGCGCGGGCCGGTGTTGCCAAGGATCGGCAGCCAGTCGAACCAGCTCGGCGTATGGCTTTCGACGCACGCCTCGACGCATTTGTCGCAGCGCGTGCATTTATCGAGGTCGATCAGCATCAGCTTTTGGCCCTGGATCAGCCCCAGTTCATCGAACTGGGCGTTGATCGCTTGCTCCTGCCAGGCAGGCAGGCTCATGCGCGACGTCGTGGCCGCCTTGCGCTCCTCGGCGACTTCCTTGATGCGCGCCTGCGTTGACGGCCCCGCGGCTTCGACCACCTTCTGATAAAGTGCTTTGCTGACGAAGACGAGGCGCACGCCGCCGTAGCGGTCGTCCGATTGGCCATAGGCGACGCAGGTCGCGGTGCGCGGCGCGTCGTCGTACATGCCGATCTCGCCGATCAAGGACGACTCGGCGTCCGACGCCGCTGCCAGCGCCCCCCACTCCGGTGCCGAGCGATACGCGACCACGCGCGCCGGCTCGACGCCATGGGTGACGATCAACTTCGGGAGGAGCGCTTCGAGCAGTTGCCGATTGAAGCGGCGGATACGATCGGGGTCCTCTTTCTTCGTCGCGGCAAGCTGCTTCGCTTCGTCAGCCCACGCTGCCGACTGCCCGCTGAACTCGAAGCCGATTTGCACGGCGAAGTCCTTCTTCTTGAGGAGGTCGTTGATCGAATAAAGGAGGTCTTGTTGTTTTTCCGTGGGACAGGATTCCAATTTTGTCCTTGTGGCAATAAGGACAGAATTGGAATCCTGTCCCACGAGGAGCGCGGCCAACTTCAAATGTGTAAGTAATGCCGCCAAGAACGCCGGCCAATCCGGGATCGCACTCTTGTCGAGCAGGGCCGATTGATTCTTGACGATCTTCACGAACCCGCTGCGGATGATGTACAGCCCGTCGGGCCGATCATGTTCGTCAATGATCATCTCGCCCGGCATCACGCTGCGCAGCTCCACGCCTTCCTTCAGCTCCGCATAAGCCGCGTCCGGCAGATGGCGAAAGAGTTCGAGGTTGCGCAGGTGCAGCTCCAGAAACCGCTTGCGATAGATTTCGTCGAGCTGTTTGCGAATCGGCCCCGTGTTGATCTTGTCGAGCACGTTGCGCAAGAACTCCAGCACAAAGCAATCGCGCTCCGCCCGCACCGTCGCCGAGCGAGGCACCCGATACAGACAGCTCATCTCGCCGAATAGCTCGCCTTCGCCCATGAAGACGCGATCGCGCTGTCCACCGCGCGCCACGGATACAACACGATCGCTAGCCCCTGCCGTCAGCGCTGGCAGATTCAAATCGACGCTCTCCTTGGCTGTCAGAATGTAAAACGCGGTGTAACCCGGATCGTCCTCGACGCAGATGTCTTCGCCGGCCGCGTAATAGCGCAAGACGATGGTGCCCGGCAGCGCCCGCAGATCGACGCGCTCGTACTTGACGTCCGTGAAGATGGAGATGGTCTTGAGCTGCTCGTAGGTGATCTCTTGCTCGTTGCCGAGGTGCGCATCGGAGACGCGACGCTCTTGTACGTTGCGCGGCTCCAGGTGGGCAGGGGGTTTGACGACGCGGGTGGGCATGGATTCGATTCCGTTTCATTTTGCCGCTTGTGACTTAGCGCTCGTGTTTCGCCGCGCGAGCGCTAAGCCGCAAGCGGCATTAACGCGCATGATACCGATGGCACTCCACGCACGCATTGCGCGCGCCGCCGCTCCCCTTGTGGCACTCCTGGCACGATTGCAGCGTCGGCATCAGGATGTCCGCCGCGGTCTGGCTATCGGCGACCTTGATGCCCGCGGCGTTCTTGTCGTGGCAAGCGGTGCAGCTCATCGTGCGGTGGCTGCCGTGGTTGAAGACGCTGTGCGTGTACCAGCGCGACGGGATCTCGGTCTTGTGATAGATCGGCACGCCGGCCGGCCGTTCCTTCTCGATGTGGCAATGGGCACACTGCGTCAGGCTTTCGTGCTTTTGCCATTGCTTGTTCATGAACAGCAACTCTTCCGTTTTCTGCGCTTGCACCTTCGCCCAACTCCATTGCTCGTCGGTCACCGGCTTCCACGGCAATGGCCGCGGCACTCTCGGCGCTCCTTTCGCCGCGACCACGGCGTTCCTTTGCGCGAACTCGGCGAGCCGATCACGCAAGACCGCGCGCACCACCGCCGGCTCCCGGTGCGGCAACGGGGTCTTGCTGAACGAGACCACGGCCTCGCGCAGTTCCGGCGTGAAATCGCCCACCAGCCCGATATTCAGGGCATGGCAGCGGGCACAATGATTCTCGTAAACGATCGGCTTGACGTATTTTCGCTCATCGTCAATCTGATGACAGTCGGCACATGCCATCTTTGAGCCGAGCCCCTTGAGATCATCCCGGCCCGCCTTCTTGTTGGCGATTCGCAGGTCGTCAAGATCGAGATCGAGATGGGCCTTGTGGTTGAACTTGATCTTGGCAGGATCCGCTGCTCCCTTTACCGATGGCAGAAATGCTGGATGATCGCGGTTGAAGTGCGTGATGGGAAAGGGCCCCTTCGTGTCCATGGGATGCACATAACCCCCTTGGTGGCCATGACACTCGACGCAATTGCGATCCGCCACATGCGTCGCCAGCACGTCATAGCCGCGATGCTCGGCATGGCAGCTCGCACACGCCGGTTCCTTGCCGTGATGCGGGGCGCCGTGGTGGCATTCGTTGCAGCGCTTGTCTGAAACCGATGCCTGCCCGCAGCCGAAGAGCCGCAGCACCGGCTGGAACATCTGGTCGTGGCAGCTTGCGCAGTCCTGGTTGAGCATCGCATGTGCCCTGGACACAGGCGCGGCCTGATGCGTCTTGTGTAGGGCAGGGGCGAGGGTGGCGAGACTCAACAGCAAGAAAGCGATCGTCGTGGCAAGGGTAACGTAGAATCGCCGTGAACGAAGCGAGCGCGGCCGGCGGAAGTAGTCGAGTGCGTACCAGCGGGCGAAATCGCGCGGGTAGGGCGTTTCGTCCTTCTTCTTCTCGTCAAATTCCCGACGTTGCACGGAAAGCATGGGGCCAATCCTGGTCTTCGTTTAGCGCCCGTATGGCGCCAAGCGGGCGCTAAACGAAGAAACTAGAAATACAGCGTCACCACCGCATGCACGATCATCATCACCATCATCGCCGCGGACAGCGGTACGTGCAAATACAACCACCCGTGCAAGAGCCGATGCAGGCTCTCTTGCCGGGCCAGCCGCCGGCGTTCGTTGCAATACCCTTCGAGCCGGGCGAGTAATTCCGATACCTTCGCATTCGGCTGATCGACGCCTGGCAGCCCGCGCATCTGGGCGAAAACCTGGGCCGTCTTGCTCGCGTCGCTGAAGAGTTGATTCGCCGCCGGCCAGCCAAGGAATGGCCGCACCACGGCCGCGTACCATTGCTTGATGCGCTCGCAGGTCGCGGCCGCCGGGCAGACGTTCTGGCTGTCCATCGCCAGGTCGGCCTTTTCACGCAGCACGGCGCACACGTTCGGGATCTGCTCATAGGGAACTTCGCACGGCACCTCGATGGTCATCCAGCGCGGCAAAAACTGTTGCAAGATGACCCCGAAAACGCCCGTCACGAGCACCAGAAAGAAAACCAGATAGAGAATCTGCTCGAACAGCCCGCCGAAGCGCATGCCGCTGTGGCACAGGATCAAGACGAAGCTCAACAGGCCGAGCCAGATGTGCCCCTTGAGCCAAAATGCCCGCGAGCCGAGGAACCACCAGCTCGGTACGAAGCGCAGCGCCGACAGGAGCCAGGCGAACACGATGATCAACCCGCCGATGATTCCATAAGTGAGGCCGATGCGGCTGCCGCCGGTCAGTCCTGGCTCGCACCACAGCCGCACGCCGATGGCAACGAGCGCGAGGCCGCAGGTGATCCCGCCCCAGCGAAACAGATGCCGCGGATCGTTGTAGAGGATCAAACCGCCGCCTCGTGGGTGATTGAGAGGTTGACACGGAAGCTATCTTATAGTGCCCCGGCGTGAGCAATGCAAAAGAAATGAACCACGGGGGAACACGGGGAGAATGCAGAGGTCGGTTACGTTCTGTCTCGCGGTCGCATCGTGGGCAATTCTGTCCTTGTCAATTCCTCCCCCGTGCTCCCTGTTTTCCCCCGTGGTCCAATTAGATTTCGTTTGACGCCAGATTATGCTTGACATTTAGCATTTTGAAATTACCTTCTAGGGATTGCAGCTGGAAGCCAGGATGTCGCGAGTGAAGGGAGGCACTCTTTCGTGAAAGGACCTCCCATGACCCACCCGACGCGTTTCTTGCAAACCATTCTCGACCGCCCCGACGACGACCTGCCACGTCTCCACTACGCCAACTGGCTCGACGGCTGCGGCAATCCGCTCGGAGAATTCATCCGCTTGCAGTGCCTCTTGGCCCAGAACCCGCAGCCGCAGCCGCGCCACGAACGCCGGGCGCAGGAACTGCTGGCGCAACACCAGTGCTTCTGGTCGCATGCCTTGTCCGGGCGCATCGAGTGGTGCAGCTTTCGCCGCGGCTTCATCGAGGAGATCGCGCTCACCGATCGCCAACTGGTCGAGCACGCGGCCGAGCTGTTTCGTTATGCGCCGGTGCTTGACCTTCACCTGGAGTGGACAGGAGTTCGGCTCGATAGGCTGCCGGAGTTGCCCGGCGTTCAACACACCCTGTTCCTGGACCTTTCCTCGCAGGGGCTAGGCAACGGCGCCATCGAACGCCTGGCCGAAGCGCCGCTCTTGGCGCAAGTCCACGGCTTGAACCTCAGCAGTAATCTGCTGGAAGACGAAGGACTTGAAGCGATCTACGATTCGCCACACGCCGGCAATCTGCGCGAACTGTATGTCAGCGATAACCCAGTCACCGACGACGGCGTACGCCGCCTGGTGATGGCGCCGATCGTCGAGCGCCTGGAGGTCCTCGATATGCGATTCACGCAGGTCAGTCAGGAAGGCATCGACGCCCTCCAGCGCGGCATGCGCGGAACGGTGTTCGTGTAGCCGCTCGCCTCTGGCGAGCGCGCGCCTCAGCGCGTGTGTACGGTATTGGTGAGCCGTCCGATCCCCGCAATGTCAATATGCACCACATCGCCGACGGCCAGCGTGAAGTCGTCCGGCGGCACCACGCCGGTGCCGGTCAGCAGGATCGCCCCGTTCGGGAAGCTCGTTTCCTTGCCGAGCCAATCGATCAACTCTTGAAACGTCCGCTTCATCGCCGACACTTTTGTCGAGCCTTCAAACGCCGGCTTGCCAGCGCGCTCGATGGTCAAGCGAATCGTCGTATCATCCGCTTTCGGCATCGCATCCACCAACGTGATGCACGGGCCAAGAGCGCAGGCGCCATCGTAGAATTTCGCTTGCGGCAAGTAGAGCGGGTTCTCGCCTTCGATGTCGCGCGAGCTCATGTCGTTGCCAATCGTGAAACCGACCAGCTTCAATTGGGGCGAGATGACCAGCGCCAATTCCGGCTCCGGTACGTTCCACTTGCTGTCGCGGCGAATGTGGACGCGCTCGCCAGGCCCGCTGACGCGATAGGCCGGTGCCTTGAAAAACAGCTCGGGCCGGGGTGCCGAGTAGACGAGGTCGTAAAAGCGCGCCGCCCCAGCCGACTCGCGCTCGCGCGCCTCCTGGCTGCGCTTGTAGGTGACTCCGGCGGCCCAGACCTCCTGCCGCTCGATAGGCGCGAGGAGTTTGGTTTGCTGGAGGATGAGCCCTGTCTGATGGGGATCGATGCCCTCCTGGATTGCCTGCGCCGGCGCGTCGGCGTGCAGATAATCCGTAAGCACGTTGGACGTCAAGAGGCGGACCAGTTTGCCGTCGACCCAGCCGGCCGCCGATTGACCGCTGGGCAGTTGCACTTTACAAATTTGCATGGAGACTCCTGCACCGACCTGGGGTTTGCATCTTTTTGGCTTTATCAGTATATTCGGTGGGTGATTTCGCATCGAATCTAAATCGAGGTTTAGCCGGCGAGCTTGCTCGCCGTGTATTTGATCCATGCCGCGCTACACCTGCCCTCATTGCCAGCAAGCGTTCACCGCATCCGCCGGGGCTGCGGCGGCGCGCGTACAGTGTCCCCATTGTCAAGGCGAGGTCGAGGTGCCGGCGACTCAGGGCTCGCGCTGGTTCTATGCCCGCAACAAGAAGAAATACGGCCCCTACGCCTGGCAACAGCTCTTGACCATGGCCCAGCGCGGCGAGGTGCGGCCCGACGATATGCTGCTGCGCGAAGGAACGAAACAGTGGGTCCGTGCCGATACGGTACCGGGCCTGTTTGCTGGGGCGGCGCCTTCGAGGCCAAAGAGCAACGCGGTCAACGCGACGCGGCGATCATTTCCGTGGCTGCTTGCGGGTTTGGCCGGTAGCGGCGCCAGCGCCTTGATCGCACTTTGCGTCGTCGCGGTCTACCTGTTTGTCCTGCCCCGGAAGCCGCGTGAAATCGAACACGTTAACCCGGATCGCGTTGTCGAGGAGAAGAAAGACAAGCCTACCACCGACGCGCCAAAAAAGGACGACGATCTGCCCAAGAAGGTCACGCCGGAGGACAAGAAGAAGCCGCCCGATGATAAGAAGCCGAAGGAACCGCCGCGCGAACTGTGGGCGGCGCAGTTTGTCGAGCGCCTCAATCAGCATCGCCAGGAGGCCGGCCTGGGCATCGTCACACTCAACGCGGAATTGAGCAAGGCTTGCGATCGGTTAACGAAGGATTCCGCCAAGCGCGCTGATCCCGCCGACGGCTACGAAGTTGCCCCCCACGAACCGCTGCTCGCTCTGGAACCCTGGATGGGGCGACTCGCCAGCCGAACCCGCCTCTTGAATCCCGATTTACAGAGCATTGGCATCGGCATCGACCAGAACGCGCGCGGCGAGTGTGTCACCGTCATCGATATACAGCGCGGCCGCGGCGAGCCGATCGTCGTCTTTCCGACGCCGAAGCAGACCGACGTGCCAATCTCCTTCTCCGGCAGCAGCGACATCCCCGACCCCAAGGCGGCCGCTGGCTTCCCGATCACGGTGACGTTTCTGCCGGGCAAGAAGGTGACCGGCGCCCAAATCGAGTTGCGCGACGCCCAGGGCAAGGCCATCGACGGCTGGACCTGGACGCCGGACAAGCCGCTGCGCCCGGGCCGAACCCAGAACACCATCGCACTTATCCCAAAGGGCCTGCTGCAAAGCACCAAGGTTTACCAGGTAAAGGCGACGGCCCAGGTCGATGGACGGGCGTGGAACCTCGCCTGGTCGTTCACCACGGAAGACGACAGCGATGGTAAGGGCATCTGGGCGAAAAAAGCGCTCGACAAGGTCAACGCTTACCGCGATTTTGCAGGCCTGAAGCCGGTCGTGCTCGACGATCAGCTTAGCAAGGGGTGCCTGGCGCATGCGCGCTACCTGGTCATCAACGAGGGGCATCCCGCGCTGGAGGGACTCAGCGCGCATGACGAAGACCCCAAACTGCCCGGCTTCAGCGAGGCGGGGCGCGTCGCCGGCAAGGCATCCGACATCGCCATCGGTGACTACGAGCCGATCGACGGTTTCGACGGCTGGATGGCAACGCTGTATCACCGCGTGCCGATTCTGGAGCCTAACCTCAGGTCAATCGGGTTCGGCTGTGCCCGCGGCCGACGGCAAGGTTGGGTGACGGTACTCAACGTCGGCACGGGGCGCGAAAAAGGGCCGCGCCCGCATGCGGTGTTCTATCCGGTCCCTGATCAGGTCGGCATCCCGCTGAACTTCCCCAACGGCGGCGAGGAGCCGAACCCGATTCCCGAGAGCAAGACCGGCCGGGCCGGCTATCCCGTCACCGCGTTTTTTGCCGATCGTGAACCCCTCCAGAAGGCCACGGCCAGCTTGACCAACGCCAAGGGTGAGGCGGTGCCGTGCTGGTTGTCGACGCCGGAGAATCCTGCCAACCCGAAGTTCGCCAAGTTCCAGGGCAATACCATTTGTCTGATCGCCAAGAGTCCGCTGACACCCAATAGTACCTACCACGTCGAGATCCAAGGCACGCTCGCCCGCAAACCATGGGCGAAGAAGTGGAAGTTTACCACCGCCGACACGGGGCTGAGCGTGCAGAACGCCACGCAATCGGTCGTCGATCGGCTCAACGCGAATCGCGCCCGGGCGGGCTTGAGCGCGGTCGTGCTGGACGAGAACCTCTCGCGCGGCTGCCAGCGACACGCGGAGTATCTCGTTAAAAACGCCGACGTGTTGATCAAGATGAATGCGCCGGTCAACGACGAGGATGCACAGTTGCCGTGGTACACGATCGAAGGTGCGCGCGCTGCCCAGCAATCGCTGGTGTTCACCAATGCCCCGATCCCAGTTTTGCAAATCGACGATCTGATGGCCTCCTTCTCGAGCCGGGTGTACGTGCTCGATCCGACGCTTCAGCGCATCGGTTTCGGCTGCTCGCACGACATTGGCCGCGGCTGGCGCTGTGTATTGAATGTCATCAGCGGGCGAGGCAACGGGCCGGTCGTCGTTTATCCTGGGCCGAAGCAAACGGGAGTACCAACCGTGGGCTTCGAAGGCATCGACGAAGCGAAGGGCGAAGTTGGTTTTCTGATCAGTGCTCAGTTTCCGCCGGGAGCCGTCCTCCGGAATGTGCAGGGTGTACTTCTGGATGGCGCCGGAAAAAACGTCGAGATCAGGCTCGCCGTTGCGGAAAAGCTGGCGCCGAACGCGGTGGGCCTGTATCCGCTGACGCCCTTGCGATCCGAACACGAATATTCCATCACCATACGGGCGATCGTCAACGGCACCGAATGGCGCCAGACCTGGAAATTCACCACGCGGAAGTGAAAGTTCAGCCGCAACGCCGGTTCTCAAAATCTCACGCAAAGGCGCAAACAGGAATAGCAAGCTCACCGACTTCGAATTCAATCCAATAGTCCTTTGCGCCTTTGCGTGAGGCTCTCCTGGGTTGTTGCTCTGGAAAATCCCGGCCCGTCAGGCTACAAGTTCAAGTCGAAAGAGCGGCGTCTGCTCAGGGCGCACGTTGCCTATTCTGGAGATCTTCCCGATGTTGATGCACGTTACCCGAATTGCGTCGGTTTTCATCATAATCGCCATGTGCGCAGTTTGCGCCGATTTGACGACTTCGCAGGAGTCGCCGCCGATCCGCGTCGAGCCAGCCGCCAATCCCGGCGAAGTGCCCAAGGGAGTGGAAGTGCTCACGCGTGGCCCGGTCCACGAAGCCTTTGCCTCGCCGAGCACCGAGCCGAGGGCGACACCCCTGATTGCCAAGAAGCCCCCGACGCCCATCGAGGAGATGCCGCCGGAGGAAAGGCCGGAAGGCGACGTCGTCTGGATCGGCGGTTACTTTGCCTGGGACGATGATCGCGCGGATTACCTGTGGGTGAGCGGCTGCTGGCGCGTGAAGCCAGTCGGCAAGGAATGGGTGCCCGGTTACTGGCGCGAGGTCGGGCCCAACACGCAGTGGGTAGCCGGCTTCTGGACCAACACGCCGGAACAGAAGGCCCAGGGCGTCACCTATTACCCCGAGCCGCCGGCCCCGCCGAACGTGGCGCCTCCGGGTGAGCCTCCGGTGGCGGATAATTTTCATATTCCAGGCCACTGGATGTGGAGCGGAGATCGCTATGTCTGGCGCGCAGGCTACTGGACGCGCGTGCGCCCTGGTTATGTCTATGTTCAGTCTCATTATCGCTGGACCCCTACCGGCTATGTTTTCGTCTCCGGCTACTGGGACTATGTGGTTGCGCGCCGCGGGACGCTCTATGCGCCGATCACAGTCGATGTTGTCGTTGTCGGGCCTCGCTATGTCTATACTCCCTACTATGCGGTGCGCGATACGATTGTACTGGATACGATGTTTGTACGGCCTGCCTTTGGCGCCTATTACTTTGGCGACTACTATGGTCCACGCTATGTACAGATTGGGTTCGAACCGGTAGTGGTCTATAGCCGGCGCCACTATGACCCTATTATTGTGTATCAGCGCTGGCACCATCGCGACAACCCGCGCTGGCACGACACTCAGATAACGCTGGTCATCGAGCGCAATGCAGGCCGGGCGCCGGTGCCGCCGCGCACGCTGGTCCAGCAAACGACGATCATTAACAACAATGTGAATGTGACGAATGTAACGAATGTGATCGCGCCGACCAAGATTGTGGTGGCGGCCGGCGGAGGCAAAGTCGTCAAGATCGACAGTGCGACCCGGACCCAGGTGCGGGCGACCACGCAGGCCAACCAACTCGCCCTGTCGGCGGATCGGCGCAAAAGCGAATCAATCATCGCCCAACCCGGCACGACGACCAAGCCACGCACGACCACGCTCGGCGTGCCGGCCACCACGCCGATCGGTGGTCCCTCTGTCCTAACAAAGAACCCGCCCAGCGGCGATTCGAAGGGCGCCAAGACCACCGACCTGAGCAAAGACACGGCAAAGACCGATCTAGGCAAAGGTAGGACGAAGACCGATTCGAAAGGATCGACAACACTGCCGAGGCTCGATTCGAGTCCGCCGCGAGATAGCGGCAAGGGGGCCACGACCGGTAAGACTCCCCCCAAAAAACAGCCCAACGACAAGAAGTAGCCCTTCACGGGCAGCTGGCTGTAATGCGCCCCTAAAACTGGACCACCAAAATCGATTTCATATGGCAAATCACAACTGTCCCGTTAAAAGTCGAATAGCGACAACTGGTTATGTCGAGGCCCTTCCTGATCCGGGTCGATTCTACCCGATAATGCCGAAAAAGGCGGGGTTTTCTCGAAAAGGTTGAGGCTCAATATTTGCAGAATTTCGTTCATGCTCCGATCGAGCTTGTGTTCCTTCTTGATGATGGCGACCAACACGTAGACGCTGATCGCAATCCAAACCTGCGTCTTGACCGCGTTGTCGGAGGTC
>SHZY01000029.1 GCA_009692065.1 Gemmataceae bacterium | reverse complement strand
ACGATCCGCAGCTTTTCCTCGGCAGACCACTTTCGTCGCTTGCTCATGTCTTTTCCTCCAGGGGGTTCTTGATTTCACTACACCCGGAGGAGACGGTCGGCTACTTTAGGCTGTGTGCCATTTGGGGTGAAACACTACAAGTAGAGTGTCGTTCTGGCTTCGTCGAAGCGCCTTGCATCCTGGAGCAGTCGTACCAGCCCCAACCCCATGACAGTAGTCTCGAGGCGGTTGCGCATTTCGTGGGTAAATTGATCGTGAATTGCGAGCATGGTTCGGTATCCTTTCGGGATGCGAGCGACGTATCGGGTACGTTGCGCTCACCCTAGAGCGGATGCCTCATCCATGAGATAAATGGAACGGTGCTAGAAAAGCGATGCACCGTGCGACGAGTCCCTTCGTGATTGGTAAGTATGCCCTGAAAACGATAATCCAATCCATACCAATTTTTTCGGCGGCACGACAAGTTACCTGCCTTCTGCACTTCCTGATAAAGCAAGAGCTATGGGTACTTTGCGGCGAGGAAGAAAGGCAAAATGAGATGTCCTTAGGGTGCGTTGCGCAGGCCCAGGCGGAAATGCGTTCGTCATGAAACAAGACTCAATCAACACCTTCACTCCTGGCCCGACACCGAACACTGTCCGTGCAGGCGATGGCTCCGTGCTGACCGCACCGAACGGTTGGGTACTGCTTCCTCCTGGTGACGCTGCGCTGACTCGCCGTGTTAAGGTCGCTGGCGATCATTGGGTCGTTCAAGAAAAGAAGGGACGCAAGGTCTTCTCCAGAGGCGTGTGGGCTTCCGCAGCAACCATTGATCGTATTCGTGTCGAACTCGAAGCAGAGCGAGGCACCGAGGGATTCGCCAAACGTAAAGAAGCCGATGCTCGACGCAGGGACCAAGCCCAGGCCGAATACGTCGAGGATTTCTTCGGAGCGGTGCTATCGTTTCTAGCCTTTCATGGAATTTACGCTGATCTTGCCAAGCGGATGGCTCGGGCCGTCACCGACCATGCCACGCCGGTCGGCAGCGGCACCGTCGCCCGAACGAAGCGAATCCCGGTCGAGCAGCGGGCCGAATCCGCCGTGATCGCTTGGATGCGCCACACGACGACCGGCTACGACGGCATGGTGATCCCGAGGGTGAGAGGCAAGCGCCGGGAGGTCAGGCGAATGCTGGCCCGGCGCTCCCACGACTTGCTTGATAGCTATCGCCGTGGAGAGCCGGTGCCGGAACGATGCCCGCTTCAGGTGGCATTGGCGAACGGCCCTTGTGGTCAGGCCGACAAATCCGAAGTATCAAGTTGGGTAGTACAGTCGTGACAAACCAGCGCACAAGCGGCCAGAGCGGTCATGTTGGAGGCGTTGAAGATGTCCACGGTTCGCGAGACGTCGTCGAAGCCGGTGATCGCCGCGTTGGTCAGACTCTGATGCGGCGCCACGCCCGAACGCAGGCCCGCCAGGGCGGCGCAGAGGAAGTACCCCGCCACGGACAGGCCGTCGGCGCCCAGGGTGTCTGGCCAGACGCAGCACACCCGGTTGCTGCCCAGGCTTTCGGCCCGCGTGCCGAGGTCGGTTGCCATCTCGGTGTGGCTGAGATTCCGCCAGATCTCCACCTTCTGCGGCGTGCTGATGGCCGCGGTATGGCCGGAGGCAAGCCGCACGGTCATTTCGTTGATGACCTCGTCGATGACGAACTCGGTGTACTCCTCGCCGCCGAAGCCGTCGGTGGTGAAGAGGTAGCGGACGATGTCGCCGGCGCGGATGCCTAGCGTCATCAATTCGGCATTGCCGTTGGTGACGCGCAGGTATGCAGACCGGTCATCAAGGGATCTCGCATTTGGGTATCTCTGATTACCTCACCAGCGCAGCTTGCGAAACCATGATTTACCTTGGACGCTTGCGGATTGCCTTCATGATGTTCGGACCCATGAGCCCCAGCGGGCAGACAAAAGCTGTCCGCGTTGATGGATTCCAGCCACTCTGAAGGGCCATGATCTCGTAGCCTTTGTCGGTAACCACGAAACAGGGGCCTCCGCTGAACACTTTAAGTTGGCCTGCTTTCTTGGGAACTTTCGCAAAGATCCGGTACGGTTTTGTCTTATCGACCATTGCAAGCATCTTCATCGAAATCGCTGTCGCGACGGGCTTTGCCGTGACAGAGAAACCTCCTTTCGTGTCAGCGTACACTGGCTTGATCTCACTCGACGGAAAGCCGAGCAAGAAGAAAAAGGGCAATTTGAGATTGGGAAGCGTTTTCCAGATTGCTGAGGCGATAGGAATGACGTTGTCCTTTTTCAGTGCCTTCTTTTCAAGCGGGCCAAGGGCGACGATGCCGTAGTCGATTCCCGTGTCGTCGTCATGCTCGTAGTGTTTCCACGCCTCCTCGTAGCGAAAAGGGAGGAACGTGAAGTCCTTTGGCGTCTTGGACGCCTTGTACTCGGAAATGAGACGGAAGGTCTCCGCGACTTGAGTGGGGTGCTTTAGCCAGTCTCTCTCGATCTCCTCCAGGATGTGACCAGCCGTGAGCCAATACTATTGACGGTTCACTTCAAGAATGAACCCGGACCGGAATTGGACGGCGGCTTCTTTCGCACGAACCGCTGGCTCCCGTATCGTCTTGTTTCGCACAAGGAACGCCAGACAAACGAGGTGCCGAAGCAACTCGTCCAGCTCTTGTTGGGAGGCGGCTTCTTCGTCCTTCTTCCGGGATGGCCTTTTCTTGGGCATTGGGTCCTCGATAGGGTCATTTGCCGCTTGGCGACACCGCGACGCAACCTCGGCCAATCCATACGATTTGGATCGCGAAAAGCGTCCTGTCAACTTAACGCCTGGTCACCGGCTGCCAGTGCGGCCACATCGCGGCGTGCCCGTGTTTGAGGTTCGTGAGGGGCGTCTCAGTGCGGTCGCCAAGTCGCATCACGAAGAGCTGCCGCACGCCCCCGCGCTTGGAGCCGTAGACGATCGACTTGCCGTCGTGCGAGGGCTGCGGGTGGTAATGGACCACGCCGACCGCGGATTTCGTGAGCTGCATGGCGTTGCCATCGAGTGTCCCCTGGAACAACTCGACGCTCTTGCCGACCTGCGCGGTGTAGAAGATGGACTTGCCATCAGCGGACCAGACTGGCGTGTCGCTGCTGCCCTGGTGGAAGTCGAACACATCAAGGAATTCAATCACTCCTTTGTAGCCGCCGCGATCGGCGAGTTTCTTCAATCCAGTGCCGTCGGCGCCGACCAAATGAGGATGGCAGTTGTAGTGCTCGCCGCTGAGAAACAGCACCCACGTTCCGTCAGGCGACCACGTCGGCACGAAGTTGAACGGCTTTCCCGTGTTGACGTGAACGGCATTTGAGCCGTCGGCGTCCGCCAGGTACACCTGGTAGCTCTTGTGATAAGCGATCCGCTTGCCGTCGCGCGAGCAGCTGAACCCGTAGGCAAACTCCTTGGACGCCTTGGTCAGATCGATCTTGTTGCGGCCATCGCGATCCATGCGGAACGGATGCGAGTTGCCGTTGATGAGTGCCGTAAAGCCGAGCTTGGTCGGGTCGTTGGGCCAGAAGAAGAGGCCGCTGTTGTAGTTGCTGACTCGGTCGATCGCGGTCACGTTCGTCGTCTTGCCTGATGCGAAATCAACGAGGTGCGAATCGTACAGGTAGGCTTCCTTGCTGAAGCGAAATGTCTTGTGGTCCTCCTCCCACTTGGCGTTCTCCGGGCTTTGCCAACCACGTCCGACGATTGCGATCTTGCCGTCGGGAGACCAACCGGCGAATTGGGTCCAGGCGTCGGCATCGTTCGCCAGTTCATCGGCCAAAAGCCGGCGTCCGGAGCCATCCATCTTGACGACGACGGCCCGCATGGTGCGGACATTGGCGTGTCGTCCGCCGGGCAGGTTCGTGCGCAGCTCGGTGAAGCCGATCAGATGATCCGCGCGGAGAGATGAAACGGCCTGGCTGCCGTAAATGACTGCCATGAAAATGAAGAGAGCCGTGGAGCGCAGACACGCCGTGGGAAGTCTCAACAATGGGGCCGCCGTACATCTTTCCGCTGAGCGGGAATTCATTGTGTGTTCTCTCTCTTCCGGTTATGCTTTTCACGGAGCAACGATTGACCTTGTGCGGCCCTGGAAACATGCGGCACCGGTTCGGCGATGCTTACTTGCCCTTTTTCTCGGCCAGCCAGGTCTCCGCCTCGACCCCATAGTACGTTGTGCCCACGATCTGCTTGTACGGAATCGTGGCGCGTAATCCCTGTGCGTCGTTTGGCGCATCCTTTAGAAGGATGCCGACTGCCTGAACAAAAGTCTTCGCCTCGAATGGTTTGCCCGCTACCGGTGAGATGGCGTACGATGTAGCGACCCAGCAAGCCCGTCGCTCCCGCATTGCGATCTTCATGAGAAGCCTTTCTTGCCAGTTCGAAATGCTTTGTGGCTACTTCGGAGCCAACTCCACGGGCTGCGGCTGAATGCCATCCTCGGGCCGTTTGCCCGCGTCTTTGCGTCCACTCCCGGCAAAGCGACTGATCGCCCGTACGCTCATGTCGTGATCGCAGAGAATCTGGCAGCTAAGACGAATGCCGGTCAACCCTCTGGCCGCGAGAACGCTTTTCTCGGCAGCGGTCATCATCTCCGGTTCACCGGACACGAACTCGACTCGGCAGGTGATACAGCGGGCATTGCCTCCACAGGCATGAAGTTGATCCACCTTTGCTTCGTCCTCCAGAGCCAGCACGAGCCTTTTTCCATGCGGCACCTCAAAACTTCCTGCGCCTTCTACGGTCAAATTCGGCATGTCGGTATCCTTTCATTCCACGAAACACGATGTTGACCACTGGGTCTACGCCGGCATTCGAGTCTCGCTATTTATCATAGTGACTCTGCCTGGCTAGCCAGCGTGCGGGATTGCAGCAGAAGTCCCTGTCGGCAATCACGAAACGGCCGGATTGCCGCGATGCCCCGAAATCATGGTGCATTAGGCAACCGAAGGGACAAGAGATGCCGTAGCGGCCGGCGCCGAATGCCTATATAAAGTAAGGGTGGCGAGCCGGTGGGCTCTCCCCTTCGAGACACTCGAAACGCGAACGGACACATGGGGACGCCAGCCTCATTTCAAAAGGCTGTGTCCCTTTTCCTTTTCAAGGAGACCGAATATTCGAATTTTTGATCGTCAAGCACCGCCAGACCGTGGCCCAAGAATGAACGAGCAGATTCGGATCAGCCCGATCCGACTCATTGGCGCCGAAGGCGAACAACTGGGCTTCGTGCCAACCGTTCAGGCCATTGCACAAGCGAGGGAGGCTGGCTTGGATCTGGTAGAGGTAGCCGACGACGAGCGACCGCCGGTGTGCAGGATCCTCGATTATGGCAAGCTCAAGTTCACGACCTTGCAAAAGGGAAACAAGTCAAGCAAAGTCCGCCAGCAGAAGCTGAAGGAAATTCGCGTTCGCCCTAAGACGGACGATAACGACGTGAACACCAAGGTCATTCAAGCACGCAAGTTTCTCGAACATAATGACAAAGTTCAGGTCACCATTATCTTCCGGAGCCGCGAAATGCAGCACCAAGAGGAAGGCCGACGTGTGCTGGACTCAGTTCTGGAGAAGCTGGCCACCGCGGGCAAGGTTGAGCGACCGCCGACGATGGACGGGAAGAAGATGACCGCTCTGATCATGCCCAACAAGTCGGCGGCCAAGCCAAAGCCCAAGCCGCCAGTTGAAACGAAGCCGGTGGTGATGGCTAAGCCGCTTCCCGGATGAGGCGTACGCCATGGGTATGGAGTGAGATTTCGCACCGCGCCGCCGGCAGTCAGGCGGTTCCCGGTGTGCGAGTCTTCCAAAAACACGTTCCCGAATTGAGGCATGGAGTCAGGCCCCCCGCGGGACTTTCGGTCCAAGTGCAGCTATTGGGCGGCAACGCCGGCGTGCTGGCCCAGGCCGCCCTGGTCTCCATTCGGACCGGAGCCCTCGCGGTGGACCTTAATTTCGGCTGCCCAGCGCGAATGGTCAACCGGCATGACGGCGGCGCCACACTCCTGCAATAACCCCTCATCCGCGAAACCGCTCGCCGCCGAATCAAATCGCGACCTGTCGAGTGTGAGTGGCTACGAAAGATTCAACAGCCCTTGACAACCCTTACGACTTGTCTGCTTGGGATATCGGATTTGTTTTGGATTTCGATGTTCCAATTTCGAACTTGCGGTTCAGTCCGTTATCGGCGATACCTCCCGGCCAACTTTATAGATTTTCGAGATTTCTTCAGGTGAATCGCCCGCCTATAGCGATCGAATGCAAGGAGGTCTCCCATGCGCATCGGAGTTCCCTGGATCCTTGGGGTGTGGATTTTCGCAGCGGTCCCGGTTTTTGCCCAGTCTCCGCTACCCCCTGGTACCCCCCCTTAAGGGGGTGCGAAGGGGGAGTGGGGGTGGTGCCGCCCCCGCCCGAGCCGGTCGTCAACCTCAGCTCCCAACCTGCGGCGGCCGATGTTTCCAGGATCTGGGTGCGGGCCGAGTACCTGTCCTACTGGGTCAAGAACACGCCGGTGCCGGTCTCCATCGTGACCGGCGATATCAACAACCCCACTCAGGAACTGCTGAACTCTGAGCGGAGTCTCGGCATGTTGTCGGGCTTTCGCTTCGGGTTCGGGGCCTGGCTTGATTCGTCCCACAGCCTTGGTCTGGAAACGAATATCTTCGCGCTGGAACGCCAAACACGGAGGTTCTTCGCTTCCTCCGACGATATGGGCAATCCGATCCTGGCGTTCCCGTTCACCAACCAGACTCCCGGCGCCGTCGGCGATATGCTGATGCCGATCACCAGCCCTGGCCAGTTTGCCGGCAACATCGTGGTTTCCTCGACGCTCCAGCTTTGGGGCGCGGAAACGAACGGCGTGATTTCCTTGGCCCGGCGCGGGGAGTTCGAGTTCATCGGCATCCTCGGCTTCCGCTACCTCGATCTGCGCGAGAACTTGCATATTAGCACCCTGTCGGCCGATGTCACAGACACCGTGCTGCTCCAGAGCGATCATTTCAACACTCGCAGCCAGTTTTTCGGCGGGCAGATCGGCGGCCGACTCGACTGGCAGGGCGAGCGCTTTGGATTCGATTTAACCGGCAAGCTCGCCCTCGGCTCCACGCACCAAAGCGTCGATATCCAGGGGTTCTCGGCGCAAAACGGTCCCGCCGGCGCGACGGGCGTCTTCCCCGGCGGGTTCTTCACGCAGCCCAGCAACATCGGCCGCTTCAGCGTGAATCAATTCACCGTGATACCCTCCGTGGAGTTGAAGCTCTACGCGCAACTTACCTCGCATGTGCGCGCCTTCATCGGCTATGACTTCATGTACTGGAACCAGGTCGTTCGGCCGGGCAGCCAGATTGACCGCAACATCAACCTGACCCAAAGCGCGATCTACGGCAACGGCGTGCTGACCGGGCCGGCGAGCCCGACGCCGCTCTTCAATCGCACCGACTTTTGGGCGCAAGACATCACCTTTGGCCTGCAATTCCGGTTTTGACCGCCGGACTGTCGCACGGTGGTTTGCCGATCGCGGTTAGCGACGCCTCGATGAAGCGTCGAGCGGGCAACGCTTCTTCGAAGCGTCGCCAAACAATAAAGGGAAACAGACGATGCTTGCAAATCTATGGCGTAAAGTAGCGAAGTTCCGGACGCAGCCAGCCAAACGGCAGCCGCAATGCAGTCGCCCCGCGCTCTGTGTGGAACTACTGGAAGACCGCTGTCTCTTGTCTGCGGTGATCGCCGAGTTCCCGGTCAGCGCGGCCAGCAGTTCCCCTTTCGGCATCACGACGGGCCCCGATGGCAACATCTGGTTCACTGAGAGCCAGGCCAACCAGATCGGCATGAGCAACCCATTGACCCACGCCATCGCCGGCTACCCAATCCCCACCGCCAGCAGCGCCCCGTCAGCAATCGCCGTCGGGCCGGACGGCAACCTCTGGTTCACCGAAGCAACGGGCAACCAGATCGGCACGATCAATCCTACGACGCATATCATCCACGAGTTCCCCGTCCCGACCGCCAACAGCCAACTAACAGGAATCACTGCCGGGCCCGACGGCAATCTCTGGTTCACCGAAACGGCCGCCAACCAGGTCGGCATGATCAACCCGACGACACATGATGTCGCCGAGGGTTTGGTACCGACGGCCAATAGTTCGCCAACCCTCATCACGGCAGGCCCGGACGGCAACCTCTGGTTCACCGAAAACAACACGAGCAAGATCGCCACGATCAACCCCATCACCCACGTCATCACCGAATACCCAACCCCCAGCGCGAATAGCCAGCCCTACGGAATCACGATAGGCCCCGATGGCAATATCTGGTTCACTGAAACGCACACCAACCGGATCGTGAGGGTCAATCCGACGACGCACGCGATTATCGAGTTTCCGATTCCGGCCCGCACCAGTGCTCCGTTTTGGATCACCGCGGGCGCGGACGGCAACCTCTGGTTTGTCGAAAACAACGCCAACCAGATCGGCTCGATCAACCCGATGACCGGCGTCGTCACCGAGACCGCCATCCCCACGGCCAGCAGCTTTCCAACGGGCATAACCGCCGGTCCGGGCGGCGTCCTCTGGTTTGCCGAGACCAACGCCAACCAGATCGGCCAAGTCGTCGCCGCGCCGGTCGTCACCACCGCGCCGACCAGCCAAAGTGTCCATTCCGGTCAAACGGTAACCTTCACAGCCGCGGCAACCGGCCTTCCCGTCCCGACCGTGCTCTGGCAGGTCAGCACCAACGGCGGCCCCATCTTCACGCCGTTGACCAACGGCGGCGTCTACAGCGGCGTCTACAGCGGCATCTCCACCGGCACCCTCACCATCACCGGCGCCACCACCGCCATGACCGGCTACCGATACGAGGCGGTCTTCAGCAACGGCATCGGTCCTGCCGTGACCACCGCGCCTGCTACTTTGACCGTCACGTCGGTGCTCGGCATCATGCCCGAGCTGCCGGGCGGGATCGTCGGGACCAGCTACGACCAAACCGTGTCGATGATCGGCAGCACGACGCCATTCACTTTGTTCGCAGTGAACAGCTTCAATGCCGGCGGTACCGGCCTCACCTTAAGCGACATCACCACGAACTCCGTCAACGGCACGATCGCCATCAGCGGCACTCCCACGGCGGCCGGCACCGCCGCCTTCACCATTGCGGTCGCCAACGTCGGCGGTGACACCCTGTCGCAAATCATGCACATCACCATCAGGCCGCCGCTGACGATTGACACGCCATCGCTTCCGCAGGCGACCGCAGGCAGCAACTATCACCAGGCCATCACCGTCCTCGGCGGCGTCATGCCCTACATGACCTTCGCGGTGACCAACTTCAGCGCCGGCGGCACCGGGCTGACGGCTCCCCAGATCACCAAGCTGCCCGCGACCGGCGTTTTCAACATCAATGGCACTCCGACCGCCGCTGGAACCGCGACGTTCACCGTCAACGTCGCAGATTCGGCCGGCACAGCTTTGAGCAAGGTCTACACGATCACCGTCAACCCGGCGTTGACGATCACCCCCGCGCTGTCCCAGGGAACGGCCGGCACCATCTACCACCAGACCGTGACGGTGAACGGCGGCGGCATGCCGTACGCAACTTTGACGGCAAGTAACTTCGTCCCCGGCACGACCGGGCTGACTGTCGGCGCTTTGACGGCCAACGCCGCCGCCGGCACGATCACAATCAACGGCACCCCCACGGCCGCCGGCGCCGCCACCTTCCTGGCTCACGTCGTTGACGCCGACGGCGCCGTGCTGAACAAGACCTACACGATCACGATCAATCCGGCTTTGACCATCACGCCGTTTATACCCCAGGGAACTGCCGGGGCAAGTTACCATCGAACCATTACAGTCGCCGGCGGCTCGAAGCCCTACACGACTTTCACGATCAGCGGCTTCAGCGCGGGCGCCACCGGCCTGACCGCCGGCGCATTGGTCGTCAACGCCGCCGCCGGCACGATTGCCATCAACGGCAGGCCGTCGGCAGCGGGAACCGCATCGTTCACGGTGAATGTCGCCGACACCGCCGGCAGCAGCCTCACCAAAGCGTTCACCATCACGATCAACGCGGCCCCCACCTTCAGTAGCTTTACAACGACGCAATGGACCGCCGGCAAAACAGGCTTCACCGGGACAATCACCATCAGCGGCGGCGCCGGACCGTTCAGCATTGCCGGATTCACGGGCCTGCCGACCGTCTTTACGGCCGTCGTGAAAGGCGCCGTCATCAGCTTCACGAGGGCACCGACCGCGGCGGGAACGTTCGGCGGCGGCCAGGTCACGATCCACGATGCCGCCGGCGCCACGGCTACCAAAACGTTTGGCATCACCATCAACCCCGCCCCGACCGTCGGCAATCTGAGCCTGACTCAATGGACCGCAGGTCAGCCCGGCTTCAACGGCGTCATGACCGTCGCTGGCGGTACCGGAGGGCTCAGCGTCGTGAGCACCCACGGCGTACCCACCGGCTTGGCCATCGTCCTTAACGGCAACACGCTTAGTTCCACCGGCACGCCGATGTCTCCTGCGCCCCCCTTCCTGATGGGGGCGGGCTGGGCAAACCTTCTCGGCAGCGTCATGCTCCGCGACGCCATCGGCGCCACCGTCACCAAGACGTTCGCCATCACGATCAACCTGCCGCCGACCATCGGCAACCTGACGGCGACGCAATGGACCGCAGGCAAGGCAGGCTTCACAGGCGTCATGACCATCGCCGCCGGCACCGGACCCTTCACCATCACGAATTCCAGCGGCCTGCCCGCTGGCTTGAGTGCCATCGTGACTGGCAACACGATTCATTTCACCGGCACGCCAAGCGCGGCTCAGACGTTCGCCGCCGGGAGCGTCAGCATTCGTGACGCTGTCGGCGCTACCTTCACCAAGGCATTCAGCATCACGATCAATCCGCCCTTGGCGTTCGCGACGATCGCCTTGCCCGCAACCAAGATGGCCTTGATGTACACGGCCCCCCTGCAAACCACGGGAGGCACCGGCCCCGTCACGTTCACGCTCACCGCCGGCAGCCTGCCGCCCGGCATGAAACTCGCCAGCAACGGCATCATCAGCGGCGTCTCGCGCGGTTTCGGCTCCTTCACCTTCACGATCACCGCCACCGACGCCATCGGCACGACCGTCAGCAAGGCATACACGCTGTTGCTTGCGTTCCGTTGAGCCTGGCAGATCTTGCATTTCCCAATGCCTTTCAGGAAATAAACCGGCCTGGTTCAAAAACCGGTTGCATAGGGTCACAGACGGCGATATTCCACGGAAGCGGTTATCGGCGAGTTGATGCCAGATAGTCTCGGCGTCCTATTTCCACGGATCGAACAAAAAAATGCATGTCGTGGCATTCGTCTGCGCACACTATTTAATAAGACAGCCGGACTGACTTTTGGCGAGTAGACATAATCTCATGGCAAATCGAAGACTGAACGGCGTAATCGGGCAGATCCGCAAGTTGGGCGCAGTGGCTGGTGCCGCTGGCGCGACGGACGCCGAGCTTCTTGCGCGCTTCGTCGAAACCCAGGACGAGATTGCCTTCGGAACGTTGGTGAAACGGCACACCTCGTTGGTGTTCTCGGTCTGTCAACGGGTCTTGTCGCACGCTCAGGACGCCGAAGATGCCTGCCAGGCGACTTTCCTCGTACTGGCGCAAAAGGCGGCGTCGATCCGCAAGATGACCTCCTTGAGCAGTTGGCTGCATGGCGTGGCGTATCGCGTGGCATCCAACGTGCGTTTGGAACGAAGCCGTCGCCGCGTGCGTGAAAGTACACCACGGGACATGGCAACGACCGAAGGCGGCGGACTGAGTTGGCAGGAAGTGCAAGCGATTCTCGATGAAGAGCTGATGCAATTGCCTGAATCTTTACGGGCGCCGCTGCTGCTTTGTTTGTTGGAAGGAAAGACGCGTGACGAGGCGGCCCATGACCTCGGCTGGAGCCTATCCACACTACGTGGTCGCTTGGAACGCGGGCGCAAATACCTTCAGGCGCGACTGGTTCAGCGTGGACTGACGTTGTCGATCGCTTTGATTGGTGTGTTCGTTGTTGACAAAGCCACGGCGGGAGCGTTATCGCCGGCAGCTTTGGATGCGACCGTCAAGGCCGCGCTGCTCGTCGCGGCCGGGCAAGCCACGACGGGCGTGATTTCGAGTCAAGTTGCTGGCCTCATGAAAGGAGTGTTGAGTTCTATGCTGGTAGCCAAAATGAAGTTCGCTGGCTTGGTCGTGCTCGCGATAAGCATCCTGGGCATCGGCGCTGGTTTGTTCCTCCACCAAGCCGTGGCGAACGATCAGGCACCGGCGCCGCCGATGGTGACATCCGATCTCGATGGTCCAACAATTGTCGTCCTGGACCAGGCCGATGACAAGAAGCCGGAGAAAGCCAAGGAAGCCAAGCCTGCGGGCGACGCGAAGTCCGTGCGTTTTCAGATGGAGGGGGTGCTCGAAGAGGTTGACGCCAAGGAAGGCTACATCACCGTGCGCGACATGATTCGTTCCGGCAAGATGGATTTGACGCTCGTCAAGGGGAAGGATGGTTTCAATGCCACTCTGAAGTTGGCCAAGCCGACGATCCTGAAGAACCTTCGCGTTCTCGGCGATGCCAAGATTACCGACGATGGCAAGGAAAAGAAGCTGAGCGATCTCAAGGCAGGGCTGGCGGTGAAGGTCGATCTGGAATATCGACGCGATGGATTGGTTGTCGTCGGCATGCAAAAGACGGCGAGTAAGGGCTTGCGCATCATCGGCGGGCTGGACGGCGGCGCGATCGAAATTCAGATCGAAGGAAGCAAGAAGAAGGACAAGAATCCATGAAGTAGGGCCATGGACTCGAACAGGGGGGACTTAACATGAAGCGCCGACCGTGGCTGATCTTCATCGCGTTGACGTTCTCGGCATTCTACGCCCGCGGGCAGAGTCCAGGCGATTCCGAAGAGGTATTTCGCAAGCGTGGGGAGGAGCTCTTCCAGAACCTCGACGTTGACAAGGACGGCTACCTCCAGGGGGAGGAAATCCCGGGGGAAATCCGAGCCTTTCTCGACCAGGCCAAGGCCAGGCCGGACACGCGACTTACCGTGCGGCAGTTTCTGGAATATCGGGAGGCGGCCTATCGGTTACAGGTTGCCGTCTCCTTCAAAGCTCGCGATAAGAATGAAGACGGTTTTCTCCAAAAGCACGAGATACCGCTGCCCCTGATGAAGCACCTGGGGAAGTACAGCAGCGGGGGAGATCGGGTCAACTTCCAGGAGTATCTGCAGTACTGCCGGGACCGCGATTTCCCGCCGGCGGCGCCGCCGCCACCACCGCGCGCCGATCCAGCCCAAGGCATGGAAACGGAGCCGATGACGCCGCGCATTATCGACCACACTGACTTGTATGCGCGTCCCCGCGTGTATCGTGCCGGCAAGCTTCCCAAGGGGCTCCCGGAATGGTTCGAGAGGCTCGATACGGACAGGGATGGTCAGATCTCACTGTTTGAATGGCGGAAAGGTGGCAAGAAAATCAGCGAATTTCGTGACTACGATCTGAATGACGATGGCTTCATCACGGCAGACGAAGTCCTGCGAATCATTAAAAAGTCGTGCGAACTAAAGCTCGAAGGTGGACAAGCGAATTACGAGGGCACCATCGTGGAGTATGCCGAGGAAGGGTACAGGGGCAAAAAGCACTTCCAAATCTTGACGATCAAGATGGAGCAAGGAAAGACCTATCAAATCGACCACATGAGCAAGGTGTTTGACGCCTACCTCTACCTTGAAGATGCCGAGGGCGAACTCTTGGCCGAGAATGATGACGGCGGCGAAGGCCTCAATTCGCGCATCGTTCACCGCGCTGCCAGGACCGGAATGCACCGCCTCATCGCGACGACCGTAGGCAACTCGCGCGCCGGCGCTTTTTCATTTTCGGTTCGTGTGATCAACCGCGTTGGCGGCAGCCTACCGAAGGGCCTGCCGGCCTGGCTCAAAAACCTGGACAAGGACGCGGATGGCCAAATTTCCCTCGATGAATGGCGGAAGGGCGGCAAGAAAATCAAGGATTTCCGTGACTACGATCTCAATGACGATGGCTTCATCACAGCAGACGAAATCCTGCAAATCGCGAAAAGGCGGTTCGAACTAAAGCTCGAAGATGGAAAAGCGAATTACGAGGGCGCCATCGAGGAGGCCGTCGAGGAAAGGTATCGGGGCAAAAAGTCCTTCCAAGTCTTCACGATCAACATGCAAGAGGGAAGAATCTATCAAATCGACCACACGAGCAAGGTGTTTTATGCCTATCTCTACCTGGAAGATTCCGATGGCGAAGTCTTGGACAAGAAGAACAGCGGCGGCAGAGGATTGATTGCGCACATCGTATTCCGTGCAGCCAGGACCGGAATTTATCGCCTCATCGCGACGAGTCAAGACGGCTACAAGAGCGGAGAATTTACGTTGTCAGTTCGCGCTTGGAACGATTGATTCCAATCGCGACACCTCGCCCTACCCTTTGTTTGACGAATGCCGGTTCGTGAATCTGGTGGACATGAGCCGGCATACGCCGGAAAAGTGGTTCGCCAAATCGCAATTGCATCGACGTTCCCCTTCCGCATTGGTAATTTCACCACCTCGTTGCGGCCGACGGAGTGATGTCGCTGGGTTCGGTCTGCCCGCGTGGCTGAGCAGGTCCACCCCAATTCTGCGGGAGGTTGGACGATAAGGATGGCGTGGTCGATTCTATTCGCCCTGGTCATCATCCCCGTCCTGTCCCCGGCCGTGGGGGCGACGCCGGCCGGCGCCGGGGAACCCATTGCGATCAGCAACGTCCGCCACATCGGGCTCGTGCGTGACGATGACAATGGTAATCCCTTCTTCTGCGTCAAGCTTCTGGAAGGTTTGCATGATTTCCACGGTCGTGGTGAAATCGAGATTGCCGGTCGGCTCATCGGCGAGCAACAGCGCCGGCTCGTTGACGAGGACGCGGGCAATGGCCACACGCTTCTGCTGGCTGCCCGACATTTGCGATGAGTGATGGTCCATGCGGTGACCCAGGCCGACAAATTCCAGCAACTTCACGCTGCGCGCGTGCGCTTCCTCGTCGCTGATTCCCGTCAGCGAATAGTCGAGTGGCATCGTCACATTCTCGAGGGCGCTGGTGCGCGGCAGCAGGTTGAAACTCTGAAAGACGAAGCCGATCTTGCGATTGCGCACGTCCGCGCGCTGCTCCAGAGTAAGCTCGGGAACCTCTTCGCTGTCGAGCCAGTAGCTGCCCGATGTGGGACGATCCAGACAGCCCAGCAGATTCATGAGCGTGGTTTTGCCCGAGCCCGAGGCGCCCATTAAGGCGGCCATTTCGCCTGCGCGGATTCCCAGAGAAACCCCCTTGAGCACAGGCACATCGACTTCGCCGAGGAAGTGAGTTTTGTAGATGTCCTTGGTGGTAATGAGTTCCATGGTCGCCCCGCTTGAGATCCACGCGGAAATTACCAGGGGGATTGCGGATCAGCGTAACTGAACCGGCGAGTCCATCATGATCCTCCCAGATTGCCCCTTCTGCCGTTGTTCCTGTTAGCCCGCAAGAATGTGGAACTGCAAGAACCACTCGTGGATAAACTCTACAAGCGATTCAAGGCCGGCGCCGAGGCGTCGGAGCCCGGATACTATCAGCTCAAGTCGAACCTGGACGCGACCAGGGCTCTCATCGAGCCGCTCGAGGCCGCCCTGAGGCAGAGCAACAATCAGCTTTGCATTCTCCTCGGCATGCCGGTACGTGATCTGCTGCCCGAATTGGGCGACGGCCTACGCCCCGATACCGCGAATCCCAAGGAGCAAAAGATCCACATTCCCCGGCCGAAGAGCGACGAGGTGATCGTCGGTATTCCGGCCGAGATGTTGCTGCGCCGCCCCGACGTCATCGCCGCCGAGCAACATCTGAAAATCCAGTCCGCCCAGATCGGCATCGCCGAGGCGGAAATGTATTCTCACCTCGGCATCAACGGCAGCATCGGCCTGGCCGCCAGCAGCATCAATCAGGTGTTCACCAAGTATTCCTGGACAGGCAGCATCGGGCCCTCCATGACCTGGAACATACTCAACTACGGCCGACTGCTGGGCAACGTGCGCGTGCAAAATGCGCAGTATCAGCAGTTCGTCGCCCAGTACCAGGCTACAGTCTTGAACGCCAACCAGGACGCCGAGAACGCCATGGTTGCGTACATGCGCTCCCTGGATCAGGCCAAGTATCTCCGCGACAGCGCCATCTCTGCCAAGAACGTCACCGATTACTACAGCAAGCAATACAACCAGGGTTTCCTGGCCAAGGGGGCCGACAGCGCCGCCCAGTACAACCAACTCTTCACGACCGTCAATTTCAAGGTCACGCAGGAAGACGCGTCAGCCCAGGCAGAAGGAAACATCGCGCTCAACCTGATCCTGCTCTACCGCAGCATGGGCGGCGGCTGGCAAATCCGGCTCAAAGACGGGTGCAGGCCAAACCTCAATCCCGGCGCCGACGACTACTCCTTGCCCGTGACCGCGACACCGCTGCCTCGTGTTTCCCAGCCAGCGTTCGGAGCCCCGGTTGCAATGGAGGCCGTACCGGGGAGCGAGCGACGTTAGCCGGTGGCGATACAAACGGCTGACGTGATCGGCGGAGCGGATCCCACGGTCGGAGATCATGAGCAGGCCAGTGGGCAAAGGCAATTGCTGTTGCAGGAGTTGGAATTGTTCGGCGATGGCGCGCCGGCCGTTACGCAGTGCATCCAGGCACTGGCTGAAGACGGGCAGGCCACCCTGGCTATCGACCACGACCGTGACGACAACGCATCATCACAATTACGATTGGCAGCTTCAACGCTATGTGCCATTCGTCACTTTGACGTCGATGTGACCGAAACTCGCGAGGGACGAACTTGCGGACACCCTCGAGCGCAAGTGCAGATCGGTTACCCATTGGATCGCGTAGAAGAACACCGGCGTCAGAAAGATGCCGAAGAGCGTCACGCCGACCATGCCGGCAAATACCGCGATGCCGAGCGTCTGGCGCATTTCCGCGCCGGCGCCGTGTGACAGCATGAGCGGCACCACGCCGAGGATGAACGCCATGGATGTCATGATGATGGGCCGCAATCGCAGCTTGCACGCCTGGAGCGTCGCCTCGTAGCGCGGCACCCCTTCTTCGCGCTGGGATTTGGCGAATTCGACGATGAGGATGGCGTTCTTGCAGGCCAGCCCGACCAAGACGACGAAGCCGATCTGCGTGAAGATGTTGATGTCCATGCGCGCGAACAGGACGCCGGCGACGGAAAACAACAGGCACATCGGCACGACCAGAATGACGGCCAGCGGCAGCGTCACGCTTTCGTACTGGGCCGCCAGAATCAGAAAAACGAGCACGACGGCCAGGGCGAACGCGAGCATGGCGGTGTTGCCGGTTTGCAGTTGCAAGTAGGCCAGCTCGGTCCATTCGTAGCGCATCGCTTGCAGAAGTTCGGGCTTGGTAAGCTCTTCGGCCGCGGTGATCGCCTGGCCGGAGCTGATGCCGGGGCCGGCGTTACCGTTGATCGCGGCGGCGGGATACATGTTGTAGCGCATCACCATCACCGGCCCGCTCACATCGCGCACCCGGGCGATCGCTGCAAACGGGACCATGTCGCCGCGCTCGTTGCGCACCTTCAATTGCTTCAGATCGTCGATCTGCCTGCGGAAGTCGGCGCCCCCCTGCACGTTGACCTGCCAGGTTCGGCCAAAGCGATTGAAGTCGTTGACGTAGAGGGAGCCGAGATAGACTTGCAGCGTGTTGAAGATCTCGATCATCGACACGCCCAGGCGCTTGGCCTGTTCGCGGTCGATGTCGAGATAGAGCCAAGGGGTGTTGGCGCGGAAGCTGGTGAACATACCCTTCACGCGGTCGGATTCGTTGCCGGTGGCGACGATATTGTCGGCGGTGGTTTGTAAGGCGGCGGCGCCAACGTCGCCGCGGTCCTCGATCATGATCTTGAAGCCCCCCGCGGTGCCGAGGCCGTCCACCGGCGGCGGCTCGAAGACGTTGACGGTCCCCTCGCCAATCGCTTCTTGCAGCCGCCGTTGCAAGCTCGCCGCCAGCGCCGGGCCCGACTGTTCGGGATCGGTCCGCTCGTGGAAGTCATCGAGCATGAGATACATCGCGCCGAAGTTCGGCGCATTGGCGTTCATCAAGATCGATTGGCCGGAGATGGAGACCGTGTGGTTGACTCCTTTGGTCTCCTTGGCGAGCATTTCGATCCTTTTCATGACCTTCTGGGTGCGCTCCAGCGACGCAGCGTCCGGCAATTGCACATTGACTAGGAGAAAACCCTTGTCCTGCGCCGGAATGAAGCCGACCGGCGTATTCGTGAAACTCCAGTAGGTCAGACCCAAAAGACCGCAGTAGCCGAGCAGCACCGGCACGCTTAACACCAAGAGAATGCCGACGGCACGCGTGTAAATCCCCGTCGCGATGTCGAACCAGACGTTGAACCAACCGAATACCAGGCCGAGCACGAAATTGAGCGGCTTACCCGGGAGCCATCCGATGATCAATCCGCCGAGGATGGCCACCGTCGAGACGACGGAAACGGGTATCTGCTCGCCGAAAAGATAGCCCGTGCTTGCGGTCAACCACGGCAAGACCCATTCGCGTGTCGCCAGATAGCCCAGCCAGGCGCCGATGATCGCGAACGCCGGCCGCGGTAGCGCCTGATACGTCCCCCTGGCACGCGGCTTTAATAGCAACGCCGATAGGGCCGGGCTCAACGTCAGCGAGTTAAACGCCGAGATCAACGTCGAGACGGCGATGGTCAACGCGAACTGGCGGAAGAACTGGCCGATGATGCCGCTGATGAATGCGCACGGAATGAACACCGCCGCCAGCACCAGGCCGATGGCGATCACGGGGCCGGAGACCTGCTCCATCGCCTTGAGCGTGGCGTCGCGGGGCGACAGTCCCTCCTCGATGTGATGATCCACCGCCTCGACAACGACGATGGCGTCATCGACCACGATGCCGATCGCCAACACCAGGCCGAAAAGCGTGAGATTGTTGAGGCTGAAACCCATCGCCGCCATAACTGCAAACGTGCCGACGACCGCCACCGGGACGGCCACCAGTGGAATGAGGGCGGAGCGCCAATTCTGCAAAAACAGCAGAACGACCAGCGCGACCAGGATGACCGCATCGCGCAGAGTCTTGAAAACTTCGCCAATCGACTCCGTGATGAACGGCGTCGTGTCATAAACGATGGCGTAATCAACACCTTTGGGGAAGCGTGACTTCAGCTCATCGACCTTGGCCCGCACCGAGGTGGCGACCTTGAGAGCATTCGAGCCGGGCAGCTGGTAAATCGACAGGGCGACCGAGGGTTTGCCGTCCATGGAGCAGGATTGGTCGTAGCCTTGAGCACCAAGTTCGATCGTGGCGACATCGCGAAGGCGCACGATGCCGCCGGCGGGGTTCGTCTTGAGGATCATCTCGCCGAACTCCTCCGGATTGGCGAGTCGGCCGATGGTGGTCATCGTGTATTGAAACGCCTGACCCGATGGCGTCGGCGGCTGGCCGAGTTGGCCGGCGGCGACCTGCACGTTTTGCGCCGCCACCGCATTGACCACATCATTGGCGGTGAGCTGCCGGAACGACATCTTCCCAGGATCGAGCCAGACGCGCATGCTGTAATCGCGCTGGCCGATGTAGGAGATGTCGCCTACGCCTTGCAGACGCGACAGTTCGTCCTTGAGCTGGATGGTGGCGTAGTTGCTCAGGTAGAGGCTGTCGCGTGAGCCGTCGGGTGAATAGAGGTTGACGATCATGAGGACGTTGGGCGATTTCTTCTTGACCGTGACGCCGCGCCGCTTGACCAGGTCGGGCAGGATCGGCTGGGCCAGGGCAACGCGGTTCTGCACCAGCACCTGGGCGATGTTGAGATCGACGCCCTGATGAAATGTAACCGTCAGATTGTACGACCCGTCGTTGGTGCACTGGCTCGACATGTACATCATCCCCTCGACGCCGTTGACCTGCTGCTCGATGGGGGCGGCGACGGTGTTCTCGACGACCTTGGCATTGGCGCCGGGATAGATCGCGGACACCTCCACCGTCGGCGGCGTGATCTCCGGGTATTGCGCGATCGGCAAGAACCAAAGCGCGATGCCGCCGGCCAGCGTGATGATGATCGACAGCACAGCGGCGAAGATCGGCCGATCAATAAAAAAGCGTGTAAACATAGGGATCAGGGGTCAGGAATCAGGATTCAGTTTCATTGCTTCCCTGCCAGCGCCGAACTCCGTGCGCGGCCAGTCGGAGCGGAATCAGCACAACGCCAAACGCGGCAATCTTCAACACGGCGTTAAACTTCCGCATAAACGGGGTGTTTAGCCCCGGTGACTCGCTGAGCCGATTAACCGTAAAGTAAAAAATCGGTGTCAAGAAGATGCCGAACAGCGTCACTCCCAGCATGCCGCTGAAAACAGCCACCCCCAGCGTGCGGCGCATTTCCGCGCCGGCGCCGGCCGACACGATCAACGGCACCACGCCCAGAATGAACGCAAACGACGTCATGATGATCGGCCGCAAACGCAGCTTGCACGCCTCCAGGGTCGCCTCAAAGCGAGGCACGCCCGACTCGCGTAGGTGCTTGGCATACTCGACGATCAGGATCGCGTTCTTGCACGAAAGGCCAACCAGCACGACGAAGCCGATCTGCGTGAAGATGTTGATGTCCATGCGGGCGATGCGCACGCCGATGATGGCGAAGAGCAGGCAAAGCGGCACAACCAGAATGACCGCCAGCGGCAGCGCCCAGCTCTCGTACTGCGCCGCCAACACAAGGAACACCATGACCACGGCCAGGCCGAAAATGATCATCGCTGTGTTCCCGGCTTGCAGCTCCAGGTACGACATGTCGGTCCATTCGTACGACATGGCGTAGGGCAGTTCATTGTCGGCCAGGCGCTGCATGACGTCGATGGCCTGGCGCGAGCTCATGCCCGGCCCGGCGCTGCCGTTGATGGTGGCGGCCGGGTACATGTTGTAGCGGTTCAGAAGCAGCGGCCCGGTGACCTCGCGCATGGTGCCGAGCGAGCCGAGCGGGACCATCGCGCCTTTCGTATTGCGCGTTTTGAGTTGATAGAGGTCCTTCTCGCGATAACGGTATTGGGCGTCGGCCTGCACAATGACTTGCCAGGTGCGTCCCAGCCGGTTGAAATCGTTCACGTAAAGGGAACCCTGGCTGATGCTCAACGTGGCGGCGGCGTCCTCGACGCGGACGGAACGAGCCGTGATCTCACGCGCGTCGGGCCTGATCTGAAACTGCGGCACGTTGGCGCGGAATACGGTGAACATGCCGATCATTTCCGGCTGCTGATCGATTTCCGGATGCTCCTTGGCCAGCTCGGCCAGGTCGCCGTCCAGCTTGTTGAGGTCGGCGGTGTCGAAGGGTATGCCTGTCTGCACGGCGCCGACGGCCCGCTTGTTATTGCCGAGCCCCGCCAGACGCTCCGCATACTTTTGTAGCTCGACGGGACCGAGATCGCCGCGATCCTCCAGTACGAAGGCAAAACCGCCTGCGCGGCCGACGCCGCGCACCGGCGGAGGCCCGAAAACGGCAACGCTGCCGTCATGAATCTCCGCGTCGAATTCCCGCTTCAAATAGGCCAGGATCGCGTCCGCCGAGGCGCCGCCGAACTTCACGCGTTCTTCTGAAGTCATGTTGAGTTCGAGTTCGCGGCGTACGTCGTAGGGCTGCAGATTGACGAACATCGAGCCGAAGTTGGAGCCGATGGCGGAGAGAGCAAACGATTGCCCGGCGATGGCCGTCGCGTGCTTGACGCCGGGATGGGCGCGGGTGATCTTGTCGGCGCGTCGCATCACCTCTCGCGTTCGTTCCATGGACGCAGAGTCGGGAAGCTGGACGTTGACCATCAGGTAGCCCATGTCCTGATTCGGAATGAAGCCGCGCGCGGTGGTGATGAATCCGAAGTAAGTCAAGACGATGAGGCCGGCGTAGATGGCCAACGCGACGCCGCTGAAGTGCAGCGCCTTGTCGACGACGCCGATGTAGCCGTCGGTCGCGCGGCGGAACACAACGTTGAACCCACGGAAGAAGAGCGTCAGGAGCCTATTGAGCGGCCTGCTCACGAGCCAGCCCACCAGGGCGCCGGGGAGGACAAGGAGACAGGGGGACAAGGAGACAAGGAGATCAGACGCGTCCAAGTCCGCGACGGTTGCCGTCAGCATCCCCTCGAGCAGCCACCACGCAAGCCAGGCAGTGAATCCCGCATACGCCACTCGCGGCAACGGCTCGGACTTGACCGGCGTTTCTTTTCTCCCTGTCTCCTTGTCTCCCTGTCTCCCCGTCTCCTTGTCTCCCTGTCTCCCCGTCTCCTTGGCAATTGGCCGCAACAGCAGCGCCGTCAGTGCCGGACTCAGCGTCAGCGAGTTGAATGCCGAGATGATCGTCGAGACGGCAATCGTCAGCGCGAATTGCCTGAAGAAGAGACCCGTGATGCCGCTGATGAAAGCGCACGGCACGAACACGGCGCTGAGCACCAGGCCGACGGCGATGACCGGGCCGGAAACCTGCTCCATTGCCTTGACGGTCGCCTCGCGCGGCGCAAGTCCGCTCTCGAGGTGGTGCTCGACCGCCTCCACCACGACAATGGCATCATCGACGACAATGCCGATCGCCAGCACAAGGCCAAATAGCGTCAGGTTGTTAAGGCTGAAGTTCATGGCGGCCATCACCGCGAAGGTGCCGATGATCGCCACCGGCACCGCGATGAGCGGAATGATGGCCGAGCGCCAGTTCTGCAAGAAGAGCAAGACGACCAGCGCCACAAGAATGATGGCGTCTCGCAACGTATGGAAAACCTCGCGAATCGATTCACGCGTATAGGGCGTCGTGTCGAAGCCTACGTCGTAGTCAACGTCGTCGGGGAAGTTCTTCTTCAATTCTTCGAGCTTGGCGATCACGCGGTTGCGCAAGTCAAGAGCGTTGGCGTCGGGCAACTGGAAAATCGCCAGGAATACGGTCGGAGTGCCGTCGAGCATCACATCGACATCCTGGTTCTTGGCGCCGAGTTCAACGCGGGCCACATCCTTGAGCCGCACCATCCCGCCGCCGGGCTTCGCCTTGAGAATGATGTTCTCGAACTGTTCAACTTCCTGCAGCCGGCCGAGCACTTCGAAGGGAAGCTGCGTTTCCTGAATTGATTTCTCTGCTCCCACTTTTGACGGCGCACGCTCCCGACTCGCCAGGGTACCGGCGGGCTGGCCAGTCATGCCGGTCGCGAATGTGGCGTTCTGGTCGCGGATGGCTTCGACCACGTCGGCGGCCATCAGCTTGCGATGCGCCAAACGGCCCGGGTCCAGCCAGATTCGCATGCTGTAATCGCGCTGGCCGAACAGAAACACATCCGCCACGCCGTCGATGCGGGACAGCTCGTCCTTGATCTGGCGCAGCGCGAAGTTGCTCAGGTAAAGTTGCTGGTAGCGCCCCTTCGGGGAATTGATCGCTATGCCCATGAGAATGTCGGGCGAGCGCTTGAGCGTCGTGACGCCGGCCGCCTTGATCGGGTCGGGCAAACTGGGAATCGCCAGGTTGACCCGGTTCTGCACCAGCACCTGGGCCATGTTCAGGTCGATGCCCTGATGAAACGTAACCGTCAGATTGTACGACCCATCGTTGGTGCACTGTGAGGACATGTACATCATGCCTTCCACGCCGTTGATGTACTGCTCGATCGGGGCCGCCACCGCCTCGGCTACGGTCTTGGCGCTGGCGCCGGGGTATGTTGCCTGCACCGCCACTGTCGGCGGCGTGATGCGCGGAAATTGCGCCAGCGGCAGAAACCCGACGGAAATCAAGCCGCCCAGCGTGATGACGATGGACAGAACCGCCGCGAAGATCGGCCGGTCAATGAAGAAACGCGAGAACAAGGTGGTTTCTCCGAAGATTTCTCGTGTGCCGCTTGCGGCTTAGCGCTCGCGAGTCGCCATGCGACCGCTAAGCCGCAAACGGCAAACTCGGGAGTCAATTCGCGCCAGCCTGAACTTCCTTTGCGCCGGGGGGCTCCTGTGCCTTGGGCGTGATGCCGGCGTCTTTGCGCACGCGCTGCAGCCCGCTCCAAATGATGGTTTCGCCCGGCTGCACTCCCTTCTCGACCACGCGCCAGCCGCCGCGCAAGGCGCCCAGTTCCAGGTCGGTTCCGCCGCGGTATTCCGCCTTGTACACGATCGAACCTTCCTTGTCGGTTTCTTTCTTGACGACGTAAAGGAACTTCTGCCCCTGGTCGGTTCCGAGGGCGCGTTCGGGAATCAAGACCGCCTCGCGCGGCGTGCCGGTAAACAAGCGCACGCGGACGAACTGGCCGGCCGACAGCCCCTTGCTGTTTTCGAACTCGCCGCGCATCTGCAGGGTGCCGGTCCCCGTGTCGAGCTTGTTGTCTTCGAAGTTGATCTTGCCGTGGTGTTTGTAGGTCCCCTCGTCGCTGGCCAGCTCGAAGCGAAAGGTCATCTCGCTGATGCTCTTGATCTTCTTATCCTTGATCAGGTTGCGAATGCCGATCACGGTGCGCTCATCGACATCGAAATAAACGCACATGGGATTGAGCGTCACGATGGTGGTGAGCATCGTCTCGCCGGCTTTGATGTAGTTGCCAGGATCTCTCATGCGTCGGCCCACTAGGCCAGTGCGCGGATGGTCCGGATCGGGATCGCTGCCGTTGTTAAGCGTCGGAACGACGACCTTGGTGTACTGGTAGTTCAATTTGGCCTTTTCGAGCTCGGCTCTTACCACGTCGACGGACGCATCGGCTTCCGCGCGATCGCCGCTTGCAAGGTCGAATTCCTGCGGGCTGATCGCGTTGGATTTCTTCAGTTCCGCGGCACGCTTGTAATTCTCCTGCAGGCGTTCGAGCTTCTTTTGCGCTTGCGTGAGAATTGCCGTGGCACGATGCAGCTCGGCCTTGTACAGCTTCGGATCAATTTCGAAGAGCACATCGCCTTCTTTCACGGTGTCGCCGTCCTTGAAGCAGACCTTGTCGAGGTTGCCTGTGACGAGCGCCCTGACTTCGACCATGTTCTTCGCTTCGGTTCGACCGGTGAATTCTTCGAAATCGACGATAGTCTGTGTTACCGCAACGGTAACGAAAACCTCCGGCGGCTTGGCAGCCGACTTCGCCTGGGGCGTCTGAGTGCAGCCTGGAATCAGGAGAGCAAGTAGAAACAACCATACTGCTTTCGTACGCATGGCAAAACCCTCTCATGCCTTGCGGCGATTCTCAGGAGTTCCAGTCAACGCCCTAAACCCGTCACGGAACATGCTAAACCTACGAATTCAAAACCAAACTGACCGGTCAGTTCATTAATAATAATGGTGCAACATCCAGGTCTCGTCAAGCGAGGACTTCTACGAAAAGTCAATCGGGACCTCGTCCGCCGCGTTGGTTGTCCCGACTTCCTCGTGCCAATCTGCCGACGCATGACTTGCGCGCATCGATCCGACACATCGAAGTTTCGAGCGCCTTCGCCCAGGCGCTAATCCGGAGATTGCCACATTCGGACTCGGAAGGCAAAACGAATCCGAATCTCATCAAGTGGGTTTCTTATTCCCACCTCGGCGGGACCCGAAATGGCCGACGAGCTCGCGATGGTCGGCCGAGCAACGTGTGACTTCCCGGCTTTAGTCTCCGGCAGCCTTGCGTCAGATGCCTACGGTTCAGTGAAATAGCGACGCCTCCGCAATCAAGCCCGGACCGAAACCGAAAAGCCAGAGCCAACCTGCCGCATCAACCGGGCGAGCGCTGCCCGCTAAGAGGATGCAAGGCATGCCAGAGCCTGCGGGAGCCGCTCCCCTACAACCTTTCTCATTGACCGCTTTCCGATCCCTCGGCTTCGACCACAAGGTCGCAGCAGTTATTGATGCCGGGCTGCGGTTGCTTGTGCTTATCGAAGGGTGCAGGTGCGTTTGCACGCTGGACAACCAGGAAAACAGAGAATCGGTCCTTGACGAGTTGCGGGCAGAGGCGACGCGGGCGTCGCAAATGAACGTGGCGATTGCGGGTTGGTGGCTTGATGACCCGCCGACGTGGGACAGCAGCGCCGGCAGCTTTAATGATGCCCTGTGCGGCTTCGCCCGCCGGCTCGTCTGTCTGTGGCGATACCCCGGTTGGTGGGTGTGGCGATACCGTTTTCTTCCTGATTTTGGTGGGTGTGGCGATACCCGTTCGTCCCCATGAGTTGTGGGTTTCCCGATACCCATATCTTTCTTTTCTTCGCATACCATAGCCATCCAGCCCTCCAAGTCGGCTGTGACCGTTCTTTCTTCCCTTGGCCTTCCATCCTGCGACCGTTCTCGCAAACCAAATGGCGACCAGAGTTCTGTTGGACAAGAGTCCGTAGGTGAATAGATGTTGTTACTTCGAGTAACCATATCGATGAGATGAAACTGTAAAAAGCAGAAAACTTTCTGCCATGAATAAATGGCTGGACGACCTTGGCGCGGCGCGAGCACCGGTGGTAGTGTCGCCTCGCAATGTCTCGTCGCACTCGCTCCGCCGGCCCCATCCGTCTCGCGATTTGGTTCGGCAAGGGCGGCGTCGGAAAATCCACGACGACCATGATGCTGTCACTCTTCGCCGCTCGACGTGGTCACCGCATTCTCACGATCGACCTCGATCCGGAATGCGGAACGTCGCGAGATTTTTTTGGGGAAAGAACTTCCGAATTTGAAAGACAACCTGAAAACATTTCTCGAATCGCCGGTGCCGATGCCTCCACCGATTTTGAAATCCGGCATCGAGGGTCTCGACATCGTGCCGTGTGCCCCGGAGGAGCAACGGTTCTTCCGGCTCTTCCCGGAAAAATCCAGCAAGCTCCGTGAAGCACTCGATCTTCTTCCGCCGAACTACGATTGGATTCTGATGGACGTGCCAAACCAGTTCGACAACGTCGCAGAACTCGGGCTCATCGCCGCTGACTTTTTGTTATTGCCGGTCGAGCTCACGGCGGACTGCGTCGAGCGTGTGCAGACCGGGCTTCGGATCATTCGGGAGGCGCGAGCATTCAATCCCCGGTTGACCGTGCTCGGTGCTCTCGCTCTCGCGTCCATGCCGAGGGGCGGACAGCCGATGGGACTCACCGCCAAGGAGCGACTGATCCTCCGCGAGTACAAAGAAGCATTCAAACCGGAAGGCATCCGCCTGTTTCACACGATCATGTTCCGTTCCTCGACCACCGTCGAAGAAGCACGCAGCAACGCCGACGACCGGCTCTTGCATTGGACGGCCCGCCGTCGCTTCCGCCAACTCGTCGCCGAGATCCATGCCCGCATCACCGCCCGTACTCTTTCTCGTTCCCCCGTCCCGCATGCCAAGCAAAACGGCAAAACTCAGCGGCGCCGAAGCTCGGCGCCAGCGCACGCTTGCCCCGAGAGCTGCACGCACGCCGCCGCCACGCGGATCTCCCGCGGAGCGGGACGCCACCGCACTTCTTTTGACCTTGGCACAGGAGAAGAATGGCCCGCCGCTGGAACCGCACGTGGAGATCATCGTCCGGCCGGCCAGCTCCCGTTTTCAATGGCGGGCGGTCCGCGTCCTTCATTGGCTTGATACGCCGTTCTTCCGTCATCATCACTGGATTGCCCATGTGTATGCCGAATGGGCCATGTCGCCGTCCGTGGCAATTCGGTTGCTGGCGTGGAGTTTCGCTCGAATCGTTGGACGCCAGAAACACCCCTCGCTCGTGTTGACGACCACGGCCACGCGCGAACACGACCGCGAGGAGAATTTGCAAGCGGGTGCCGACAAGTTCGGACGACTTCTCTTCTCGACGCACATCCCACAGCATCGCTGCGGCGCTGGCATTTGAAGTGAGATCTAATCTTCTCGCACGAGGCACTTCCGCCTAGGATAACCGTGTTCCCTACCCACCTTGACACTGCGCCCCGCTCCTTCGGGAAACTCGCGCCGGAGTTGAAATCATGCCTCCGCTCGGTCACTGCATTCGTGCGATTGTCGCAGCCCTAGGCATACTCCTCGCCTATGTACCAGTCGCGACCGCCGGCGACGTACTGAAATTTGAATTAAAAATGGGCGACCGAGTCCTTTTCCTCGGCAACGGATTCGTCGAGAACGATCAAGGGCACGCCTACCTAGAGACTCGCCTGCAGCGGCGCTATCCGGGCCAGGCGATTTCCTTTCGCTACATGGGCTGGAGCGGCGATACCGTTCTCGGCAGCGCCCGCACGGCTGGCTTTCAGGTTCCGCAAGGGTTGGCACGACTCGAAAAAGAATCGCTGGCCCTGAAGCCGACGGTCATCTTTCTCGCTTACGGGATGAATGAGTCGTTTGCTGGTCCGCAAGTCATCGCTGACTTTCTGCGCGACTACGATCAACTGCTGAAAACGCTGGCGCCGCTCAAGGCTCGGCTGGTGATCCTTTCACCGACTTATCACGAAGACCTGGGGCGGCCATTTCCCGATCCGAGCGAACACAACCAACACCTGGAGCAATACACCAAGGCCCTGAAGAAATTCGCCGACCAGCGGAAGTTGGCATTCGTCGATCTGTTTCATCCACCGGCGACGGCGAAGAAAGCCGATGGCGAGCTGCGGCTGACCACGAACGGCATCTTGCTGACCCAAGCCGGCTACGCTTTGGCCGGCCAGGCCGCCGAGCAACAACTTGGCTTTGGCCTGAATTACTGGGAAGTCACACTGGATGGACCAGGCAAGGCGGCATCCGTCAGCAGCGCCATTGCCAAAATCGTGACGATCGAGGTCAAGGGAAACACGGTCCGCTTGCAGACCAACGACGCGCGGCTGCCGCTGGCGCCCGAGGTCCACATTCTTCGCATTACCGGCCTGCAACCAGGCAATCATCTTCTCAAGATCGATGGGCAAGAAATCCTCCACGCTTCCGCCGCCGATTGGAACAAGGGCGTTCGCATCGCCAAAGGTCCGATGTTCGCCGATGCCGAGAAGTTGCGTGAGGCGATCGTCCACCGCAACCAGCTCTTCTATCGCCGCTGGCGGCCGTACAACGATCACTCGCGGCACTGGGGTTTCATCGGCGGCGACTTCAAGCTCTACGATCAGGAGATTGCCGCCCAGGAGAATCGCATCGCCGAGCTGAGCGCTGTGCGGACGCGAACTTATGAGATCACGCGAGCCGAACCTCCAAAGTAAGAAGCGTTGACCATCGGGAGGGCGAGGCTCCTGCCGAGCCGTGGAGCACGCGAAATTCATGACATTAAACCGGCTCGGCAGGAGCCTCGCCCTCTCAAACACAAGCAAACTCCTTCGTATTTCGCCAAACAGGACCAATAGATGAAGTGTTGCAAGACCGCTTTCTTGACCGCCCTCACCGCTTGGTGCTTGGTGATCTGGTCCGCTCCCGTGGCCGCGCAAAAGTCGCCGCTGAACGACCTGAGCGACGACCCGGAAGTCGCCCGGCAGCTCATGCAGTTACCAGAAGGATTCGAGGTCCAGCTCGTGGCCAGCGAGCCGACGGTGATCAATCCGATCCAGATCAATTTCGATGCCCGCGGTCGGCTCTATGTTCTGTGTGTCCCTCGCTATCCGCAGATCTTGCCGGGACAGGCGCCGAACGACTATGTCGTGATGCTGGACGATTTCGACAAGACCGGCAAAGCCCGCCGATCGCGCGTCGTGGTGGACGGCCTGATGGTGCCGACCGGCATGATGCCTGGCGACGGCGGCGTCTACGTTGGGCAGGCGGAATCGCTGCTGCATTTCCGCGAAGGCAAGGGAACCGGAAAGTTCGGAGATAAGCGCATCGTCTTGAGCGGCTTCGGCACCGCGGATACGCATCACACACTCAACACATTCCGCTGGGGACCGGATAGTTCGCTCTATTTCAATCAAGGCGTCTACATCCATAGCACCGTGGAAACGCCCTATGGGCCGCGCCAGTTGTTCGGCGGCTGCATCTGGCAACTGCGCACCGATCGGCTCAAGCTCGAAGTATTTGATCGCTCGATCCTGCCCAACAACACCTGGGGACACGCCTTCGATGCCTGGGGCCAATCGTTCATCGCCAGCGCCTGGCCCGGTGCGTTGAACGTGGTCCTGCCCGATAGCCCCTTGCACAAGAACACGCAGCAAGAACTGGTGCCGCCGTTGAAGATGACGCAGATCGGCGCCGAGCGTCACTGCGGGCTCGAAATTGTCAGCGGCCGTCATCTCCCCGACGACTGGCAAGGCAACCTGCTGACGGGCGACTTCCTTTCGCATCGCGTTTACCGCTATGCCATGACCGATGATGGCCAGCGTTTTCACGCCAAGCCGCTGCCGCCGCTGGTGGTGTCGAAGCATCGCAAGTTTCGCCCCATCGACATCAAGATGGGCCCGGACGGCGCCATTTACATCGCCGATCTCTATCAGCAAATCATCCAGCACAATCAGGTAGACTTCCGCGATCCTCGCCGCGATCACACGCGTGGTCGAATCTGGCGCGTGGTCCGCAAGGATCGCCCGCTCCTGGAGATTCCGAAGCTGTTCAATGCACCTATCGAGCAAGTGCTGGATCATTTGAAGGCGCCGGAGCAATGGACGCGCCTAAATGCCAAGCGCACGCTGGCTGAACGGGACCGCAAGACGGTGGCGCCGGCGCTGGCAAAATGGGTGAATCAGCTCGATCCCAAGGACGCTGATCTACAGCGTCACCTCCTGGAAGCCTTGTGGACCTATCAAGCAATCGATCAGGTGGACGAGCCCCTGCTCCTCCGCGCCATGCGGTCCGAGGATGCGCGCCTGCGTGCCGCGGCGACGCGCGTTCTCGGCGCCTGGCATGATCGCGTTCCCGATGCGATCCGGTTGCTGGGGACCCAGGCGGCCGACGCGAATCCGCGCGTACGTCTGGAAGTGGTCGGGGCCCTCAATCGCATTCCCTCCGCGCAAGCCGTGTCGGCCGGCATGCGGGCCCTCGATGCGACCGTCGATCCGCTCCTCGAATTCTCGTTGCAGAAATTGGCGATCCTGCACAAGCCGCTCTGGTATCCGGAGTTTCAAGCGGGACGGTTGACCTTTGACGGCAACGCCCGACACACGGCGTTCGCTCTCAAGGCCATTCGCGGCGATGCGGTGCCAACGCTGGTCGGCTTGCTCGTGAAGAACAAGGTCCCGCCGGAGAATCGAGCCGAGGTGCTGCAACTGGTCGCCCTACTCGGCAAGGCGGAGGACCAATCGCTAGCACTGCGCGAAATGGTCGAAGGTTCGCAGATTTCGGTAACGGACCGTTCCCGTGTCGCCGAATCGCTCGCGCAGGCGGCTCGTGAACGCAAGGTACAGCCGACCGGCGATCTCGATCGGATTGCGATTTACTTTTCGCATGAGAACGCGCGCCTGGCGAGTGCGGCCATCCGCCTGGCGGGCGTCTGGAAGCTCGAAGCACAGCGCGAACGCTTGAACGAATGGGCGAGCAACCCGAAAGCGGACGACCAGCGCCGCGAGGCGGCTGTCAGCGCTCTGGTAGATCTCGGCGGCAAGCGCAGCATCGCTCAGCTCGCACGATTGTCGGCAGAGGGTCAACCTTATGAGGTGCGCCAGCAGGCAATTGCCGGGCTGACGATGCTGCACCTGGACGAAGCCGCTCGCCACGCCGGAGACTTGCTGGGCAAAGCTCCGCCGCCCGGGAAGGATCCGAGCAATCTTTTCGCCGCCTTCCTCGCCCGCAAGGACGGCTCGCAATCCCTGGCAAAAATCCTGCACCAACAGCAGCCGGCGACGGATTCCGCCAAGATCGGCCTGCGCGTGCTGGTCGAGCGCGGCGTCATCGCGGTCGAGCTTCAATTGGCGATGCAAAAGGCCGCTGGCAAGATCGGCGAGAAGCGCCAGCTCGATGCCGTCGAGATGAAACGCTGGATTGCCCTCGTGCAAAGCCAGGGGGATCCGGCCCGTGGCGAAGCGGTCTTTCGGCGTTCGACGCTCGGCTGTTACCAGTGTCATGCCCTCGGCGGCGCAGGCGGACGCGTCGGCCCCGATCTCTCAGCCATCGGCACCAGCGCTCAACTCGATTATCTCATCGAATCGATCCTCCTGCCCAGCAAGGTCGTGCGCGAAGGCTACACCACGGCCCATGTCACCACCAAGGACGGCCGAACCTTCAGCGGCATCTTGCATCGCGAGTCGGCCAAGGAAGTCGTCCTCAAGGATCCGATCCGCGACGAAGTCGTGATCGGCGTCAGCGATATCGACGAGAAACGCGTCGGCGGCTCGCTGATGCCGGACGGCCTCGATCAGTCGCTCACGGACGCGGAGCTGGCCGACCTATTTCGCTTCCTCGCCGAACTCGGCAAGCCGGGCCCGTACTCGATCACGCACCGATTAGTCGCCCGCCGCTGGGAGTTCGCACCGGATGAGAATGCATCCGGCTGGAAACCGATCTACGCCAAGGTCTCCGGGCATCTACCGCTGGGCGAAACGTTTGCTGCTGATCATCCCACCACGGCTGCGCGCTGTCAGGTCGATGTGGTGACCGCAGGGAAAATCGCTTTGCACCTTAATGACATCCAAGGAATCACACTTCGGCTTGATGGTAAAGCGATTTCTCCGCAGCCGAAGATGTCGCTCGAGCTGGCGCGCGGCGTACATACGCTGATCTTTAGCGTCGATCGACGCGTGCGCAAAGACCTTGACCTACGCCTCGAACTCGCAGAATCCGCCGGCGCCATGGGGCAGGCAAGATTCGTCGATGGGAGATAGCATGAAAACCCGCGTTAACAAGTTCTGCGTCGGAGCCTTCCTCAGCGTGGCCCTTTGCGCACTGGCGGCAATCGGCATCTGGCCTCTCCGCCAGCCGCTCAGCGCGCAGGAAACGACCTTTGACTCGCTTGGTACGTCGTACGGGAAGGACATTCAGCCGCTTGTCGCGAAGTACTGCCAGCGTTGCCATTCCGGGAAGCAGCCGGAAGCCACGATCGATTTCAAGACATTCGCGACGCTGGCTGACGTGCGCAAGTCGCCGCGGATTTGGCAGAAGGTGCTGGAGATGCTCGACAGCGGCCAGATGCCGCCCAAGGATGCCAAGCAACCAACCGAGGAGGAGCGGACCAAGCTTCAGGCATGGGTACGGAGCTATTTGAAGCTCGAAACGCGCGTCCAGGCCGGCGATCCGGGACGCGTGGTGCTGCGGCGACTCAGCAATGCCGAGTACACTTACACGGTGCGCGACTTGACCGGAGTGAATTCGCTCCAGCCCGCGCGCGAGTTTCCAGTGGACGGCGCTGCCGGCGAAGGCTTCACGAACACCGGCGCCGCGCTCTCCATGTCGCCGGCACTGTTCACGAAGTACCTGGACGCTGGCAAACGCATTGCCAAGCACGCGGTGCTGTTGCCCGACGGCATCCGCTTCTCGCCCAGCACGACCAGGCAAGATTGGACCAACGAGGTTCTCGCCGAAATCCGGGCCATCTACAACGCCTCCACCGAATCCAGCGCCAGCACGCCCGTGAAGCTTCAGGGGTTGGTCTGGGATGCAAAACAGGGCGGCCGCGTTCCTATCGAGAAATACCTCCATGCGACGCTGGTGGAACGCGATGCCTTGAAAAAAGACAACCGGACCATCGAACGCGTGGCAGCCGAGCGCGGCCTGAGTGCCAAGTACCTTCGGGTAGTCTGGCAGGCGCTGGACGGCCGCGAAACATCGCTGCTGCTTGACGACCTTCGTGCCCGTTGGCGCGTCGCCCACCCGGAAGACGCCGGGGCGCTCGCCGTGGAAATCTCGCGCTGGCAGAACGCCCTGTGGAAGTTCAGCAGCGTCGGCCACATCGGCAAAGTGGGCGGACCGAAGGCGTGGATGGAGCCGATCGATCCGCTTGTGACCAAATACGATGTTCGCTTCAAGATCCCTGCGACGAAAAGCGATGAAGTAACGCTCTACCTGGTTGCGTCGAAAGTGGAACCAGTCAATGACCTGGTCGTTTGGCAGCAGCCCAAGTTCGTCGCGCCAGGCCGGCCCGAGCTGCTGCTCAAGGATCTTCGGCACACCGCACAGAATCTTACCGCATTGCGCGCGGACCTGTTCACCGACACCGCCAAGTATCTGCTTGCCGCGGACGAAGCGGCAACTGCGGGCGGGAATGCTGACGTCAAGAATCTTGCCAAGAAGCACGGCCTGGAAGCCGCCGCGCTTGCGGCCTGGCTGGATTATGTCGGCATCGGCAGCGGACTCGCCAAGGTTCAGGGGCACTTCACGAAGCCGCTCCCCGCCAATCCGACCTACAAGTTTATTCAAGGATGGGGCCGTCCCGAGACGCCCGTCCTCGTCGCGAATTCCTCGGATCAGCACGTGCGCATTCCCGGTAATATGAAGCCGCGCAGCGTCGCGGTCCACCCGTCGCCCAAACTCAACGCGGTTGTCGGCTGGCAGAGCCCGGTCGCCGGCAAATTGCGCGTGGCGGCCAAGGTGGGGCATGCTCATCCCGAGTGCGGCGACGGCGTCAGTTTTGCGCTCGAACTTCGCCGCGGCGCGACTCGGCAGCGCCTGGCCGTCGGCATCGCCCAGGGTACCAAGGAGCCGAAGATCGACCCCGTCGAAATTACCGTGAAGGAAGGCGATCTCATCTCGGTCGTCATCAGCCCGCGCACCAACCATTCCTGCGACCTCACCGCCATTGACCTGACGCTTTCCCTGGGCGACAAGACCTGGGACCTGGCGAAAGATGTCTCCGGCGATGTGCTCGCTGGCAACCCGCATGCCGACCGCCTTGGCAACAAGGACGTCTGGCACTTCTACACGGAGCCGGTAAGCGGCGCGGTTGAACTTGGCGCTGTCATTCCGAGCGGCTCCCTGCTCGATCGCTGGCGCGTGGCCGTGTCCAAGGAAGAGAAGTCTCGCCTTGCCGCCGAGCTACAGCGACTCCTGACTGCCGTACCCCCCGACTCCAAGGTCGGTCCCGACGCGAGCTTGTACCGCCAGCTTGCGTCGCTCAATGGTCCGCTCCTGGGCCGGCTGCGTGAAATGAAGCCACGCACGAGTGTGAGTTCCAAGATCACCAGCGGGCTTGATCCGGCGCTCTTTGGTCGCCATCCCAGCGGCGCCGGAACCGTGGAACCTTCGAGCCTGTGCGTGAAGGCGCCGTCGGTCATTGAGATTCGCCTCCCCGCGGAACTCGTCGCAGGATATGAGTTCGTGACCTCGGGCGTGCTGCACGCCGATTCGCGGCAGGAGGGGGCGGTGCAGCTCCAGGTCCTCTCGTCCAAGCCGCCGGAGGTTCTCCCGCTCCAGGCCGGCGTGCCGTTCCTGGTTGCCGAGCAAGGGACGAATCGCCAACGAATCGCGATTGGCCTCAAGTCCTTCCGCGAACTTTTTCCTCCGGCAGTCTGTTACACGAAGATCGTACCGGTCGATGAGGTCGTAACGCTGACACTCTTCTTCCGCGAGGACCACCATTTGACGCGTCTGATGCTCGACGACGCCCAGAAGCAAAAGCTCGATCGGCTCTGGGATGAACTCGAATACATCAGCCACTTCCCGATCACCCAGGTAGACGCCTTCAACCAGTTGATGGAATTCGCCACACAGGACAGCGACCCACGGCCATTTGAGCCGCTGCGCAAGCCGATCAACGCCCGCGCGGCCGCCTTCAAAAAACGCCTCGTCGATACCCAATCCAAGCATCTCGACGCGGTCATCGAGTTCGCCGGCCGCGCTTACCGTCGTCCGCTCGCCGCCAAGGAGAAGGACGATCTGACCGGCCTATACAACAAACTCCGCAAGCAGGAACTGACACACGAAGACGCGCTTCGGATGACCCTGGCCCGCGTGCTGGTTTCGCCGGCGTATCTTTATCGTCTGGAAGCACCCGGCCCGGATGCGGTCGCCGTCCCCGTCACGGATTTGGAACTCGCGAGCAGGCTCAGCTACTTCCTCTGGTCCTCCACGCCCGATGCCAAGCTGACCGAGATTGCCGTGGCGGGAAAACTTCGCGATCCCGAAGTGCTCGCGGCCCAAACAAAACGTATGTTGCAGGACCCGCGCGTGCGCCGGCTGGCGACCGAATTCGGCTGTCAGTGGCTGCACATCCGCGGCTTCGACGAGATGAACGAAAAGAGCGAAAGGCACTTCCCCACCTTTGCGGCCTTGCGCGGCGCCATGTACCAAGAGTCGATTCTCTTCTTCACCGATCTGTTTCAGCGTGATCGCCCGGTGCTTGACATACTCGACGCCGACTATGCGTTCGTCAACGAAGACCTGGCGAAACACTATGGCATCCCCGGCGTCGTCGGCAAGAACTGGCGGCGTATCGAGGGCGCCAAGAAGTATGGCCGCGGCGGCATTCTCGGGCAAGCCACGACGCTGGCGACGCAATCCGGCGCTTCCCGTACGAGCCCGATCCTGCGCGGCAATTGGGTGTCCGAGGTGCTGCTCGGCGAGAAGCTGCCCCGGCCTCCCAAGGGGGTGCCGCAACTTCCCGAGGACGAGACTAAAACCGAGGGGCTCACCGTTCGGCAGCTTGTCGAGAAGCATAGCTCCGATCCGAAGTGTTCTATTTGCCATCGCCGCATCGACGCCTATGGCTTCGCGCTCGAAGGCTTCGACGCCATCGGTCGCCGCCGCGACAAGGATCTCGCCAATCGGCCCATCGAAACACGCGTCAAGACCATGGACGGCGCGGAGTTCGACGGCATCGCTGGCCTGCGCGATTACCTGCTCTCCAAGCGCAAAGACGCCTTCGTCCGCCAGTTTTGCCGCAAACTGCTCGGCTACGCCCTGGCCCGCGGCGTCCAGCTTTCCGACGAGCCACTGCTAGATGACATGCAGGAACAGTTGCAATCGAAGGGCTATCGTGTTACCGTGGCACTAGACGCCATTGTCCGCAGCAAGCAGTTCCGCGAGATCCGCGGCAGTAAGTATCCCACGAGCGATTGAACGCCGCTCGCGGCGTAGCAAAGGAGCCAAACTCATGACCAAGCATCTCTTGTCGCGGCGTGCCATCTTGCGTGGCGTCGGCGTGTCGATGGCGTTGCCGTGGCTGGAATCGCTGGCAACGTTCGGCGACCAGCCTGCCGCGGGAAACCGCGCCAGCGAGGCGCCGGTGCGGCTCGCCGTCCTGTTCGCGGGCAACGGGTTTCATGGCCGCGAGTGGTGGGCACGCGGTGAAGGCCGGCAGATGCAGCTCGGCCAGGTGCTGCAGCCACTCAACGACTTTCGCGAACGGATGCTCTTCATCAGCGGGCTCTACAACGCCGAGGCGCAGCGTGGGAACATCCACAGCTCGCAAACGGGCAACCTGCTCTCCGGGGCGCCACTGGCAGCAGGCGGCGACATCCGCTCCGGCACGAGTTTCGATCAACTGGCCGCACAGCGTTATGGCGCCGCGACCAAGGTGCCGAGCCTCGTCCTCGCCTGCGAGCCCGGCAATCCGTCGGTCCACAAGAATTACTCGATGATCTACAGCTCGCACATCTCGTGGTCGTCCCCCACCACACCGACGCCGCTGGAGATTTATCCCGCCCTCGCCTTCGATCAGCTCTTCCGCGACGAAGCTCAGCGCGGCGACCGCAGCGTGCTCGACGCGGTCATGGTCGACGCACGCGATGTACGCCGCAACATCAGCAACTCCGATCAGCGCAAGCTCGATGAATACCTCGATTCGGTCCGCGAAGTCGAGCAACGCATCGATCGCGCGGGCAGGCGCGGCGAACTTCAAGGCTGGCGGCCAACCCTCGAACGGCCCAACATCCAGCGCCCGGCCGACGGGATCCCGCAGAACATTGCCGAGCACATGCGGCTCATGTGCGATATCCTGGTGCTTGCCTTCCAGACCGACACGACGCGCGTCTGCACGCTCAAACTGAACAACGATCATTCGTCATTGCGATTCCCGCACCTGCGTGTCGATTACATGATCCACCATCTCCTGTCGCATTCGGATACCAACGACTGGCTGCGCGTGAACCAGTTCTTCGTCGAGCAGGTGGCGTACATCGCCCGCCGGCTCGACGCCATCCGTGAAGGCGACCGAACGCTCCTCGACAACACGATGCTCTTGTTCCTGTCGAGCATGATGACCGGCCAGCACGACGCCAGCCAGTTGCCCGCAGTGCTCGTAGGTGGCGGCGGCGGACGCATTCGCGGCGGCCGTGCGCTCAATTACCGCAAGAATGGAAACCGCCAGATGTGCCGGCTGTACCTATCGATGCTCGACAAGATGAACGTCCGCCCCGGCCGCTTCGGCGACGCCACCGAGCCGCTCGGCGAGATCTAATCAGTGAACCACGGGGGGCACGGGGGAAGAGAGAGAGAAATCGGCATCGGCTCGGCCCTTGCCTCTACGTTTTGCAAGTTGCCATACCGGAAAGTTTGCGAAATTGCGAAGAGCCATTCAACGCTCCTCTTCCACTTTCCAACCCCCGTGCTCCTCGTGTCCCCCGTGGTTCATTGCCTTTTCCTCTCACTCCACGATTTGCCGCCGCATTCGACCACAAAAACACGCTGCCGCCCTCATGGCCGATCTGTGCCAGCAAGGCCGGTGTCAGCTTGCTATTGTAACAAGGACGTCCGAGCCTGAAGCGTAAGCGAAATGTGTCCTCTCTTCGCTTACGCTTCAGACTCGGATAATGGAACTCCGATGCGTCAACACACCGAAATCTTGGACGACGGCACGCTCGACTACGACGAAACGTTTTTCAGCCAGATCGAAGCCGACTCGCTATTCGAGGAGCTTCGCACAGCCACTCCGTGGCAGCAGGAGCGCAGCCGGTTGGGACCGTTTCCACGATTGACGGCATGGTACGCCGACGCGGAGCTGACTTACAGCTACTCTGGCGTGACGCACGAAGCATTGCCGTGGACGCCGCATTTGTTGGAAGTTCGCCGGCGCGCCGAGACAGCGGCGGCGACGCCATTCAATAGCGTGCTGCTCAACTTCTATCGCGACGGCCAGGACTCAATCGGCTATCACAGCGACGCAGAACCTGAGTTGGGCGCCAATCCCGTCATCGCGTCGATCTCGCTCGGCAGCGTACGCCAATTCGTGCTGAAACACGTCAAGACGGGCGAGAAGCTGAAGTTCGATCTGGCCTCGGGCAGCTTGATGGTGATGGGCGGAAGCTGCCAGCACCACTGGGTCCATTGCGTGCCGAAGACGAAGGCGGCAGTGGGACCGCGGATTAACTTGACGTTTCGGAATATCGTCGCTTATTGACAGTCCTGACGGCAAATGACTTGCCTTGCGATTGCAAGTTTCACACACACTTCGCCTCAAGGCCAGTGTCGATATCTCTCACCTGCAGCCGGAATCGCGTATCCTTGCCCACGGGATGAAGGACTACGGCCTGATCGTCGTCGACAACGCCGCCAACTTCTTCGTGTCTGGAGCCAGCGACTCCATGGACGTCAATAACCAGATCACACTGACATGGAACAATGACGACATTCAGGATGAGTTCCGCGGGCTGAAGAATCTGAAATTTAGCGATTTCGAGGCGGTTGACCTAACACCAAGAGTGACCGGGTTCAGCACGAATCGCGCGATGCCAGGCGCGACCATCACCATCTTCGGCAAGAATTTCTCCGGCGCCGCGGGATCGCTCGCGGTCTATTTCGGCGCGGTGCGGGCGAGCACCGTCACCTACGTCGATGACCGCCACATTCGAGTTGTCATCCCGCGGGGCGTCACGGGTACGGTTCACGTTCGCGTCCAAGCGGGGCGGTCGTCAGCCATCGCTGCGACAGAAAACGTCAAGGGCACCGTGTTCGGCTACGGCATTTCCAGCCTGACCGCGGCTGATCTCTTCACCGTGCTATTTGGCCGCCGCTTCTAGGCATCTCAGCCCAACGCGCCGCATGACCTCGCGCCGAAGTTGTCGCTGCCGGACTCCACCGAACTGGTGCTCAACGCGGCAATTCCCTTGACCTTCCTGCATGAATTGTACACCATGTTGATAGGTGATTATCAACACGGAGTCTTTCATGCAAGATACTCAAAGACTATTCGCCCCGCCCCATCCGGCCTACAGCTCGCGCCGTCAGTTTTTGGCGAAGGCAGGCGGCGGTTTCGGCATGATCGGCCTCGCGAGCCTACTGCAAGAGCAGGATGCGCTCGGACAGCAGCCTGCGTGGACGGGGCCCAATCCAGCTCGGCCGCTGGCGCCGCGCGCTGGCCATCATCCCGCCAAGGCGAAGAACATCATCTGGCTCTTCATCAACGGCGGGCCGAGCCACGTCGATACCTGGGATTACAAACCCGAACTCGAACGCCGCAATGGCCAGGAGCTTGCCGGGTTCGATCAAAACACCGGCTTCTTCCGCGATCAGGTCGGGCCGATCATGCGCTCGCCGTTCCGCTTTCGGCAACATGGGCAATGCGGCAAGTACGTCTCCGAGATCTTTCCGAACCTCGCACGCCACGTGGACAAGATGGCGTTCATCCATTCTTGCTGGACCGATTCCAACAATCACTCCCCTGCCCTGATGAAAATCAACACCGGTTTCACGCGCATGGGCATGCCGTGCGCCGGCTCCTGGGTGACCTACGGCCTCGGCAGCGAGAGCCAGAACCTGCCGTCGTTCGTCGTGATGTACGACACGCTCGGCCGCGGCTTGCCCAAGGGCTATTCGCAAAACTGGGGCGCGGGTTTTCTGCCGAGCATCTATCAGGGCACCGCTCTGAAACCGCAGGGAGCGCCGATCGACAATCTGTTTCGGCCAACGGACCTGACGGATCAGCAACAGCGCAACCAACTCGACCTGATGGCCCGCCTCAATCAGCGTCAGTTAGCCGGACGCGCAAGCGACGGATCAAGCGAACTCGCCGCCCGCATCGAGACCTTCGAATTGGCGTATCGCATGCAGATGGCGGCCCCGGAAGCGATCGACATCAATCGCGAAACGGTGCAGACCAAGGCGCTCTACGGAACGGAGAACCCGCGTTGCCAGCATTTCGCCAAGCAATGCCTGATCGCGCGCCGCATGGTCGAGCGCGGCGTGCGCTTCGTGCAAATCTACTCCGGCGGCGAGGAGAACGAGCGCAGCTGGGATGGCCACACCAACATCGCCGCCAACCACACCGGATTTGCGGGTGAAACCGATCAGCCCATTGCGGCGCTCTTGACCGATCTCGAACATCGCGGCCTGCTCGAGGAAACGCTCGTCATCTGGGGCGGCGAGTTCGGCCGACTGCCGCTCGTGCAGCGCGGCGGCACCGGCCGCGACCACAACCCGCACGCCTTCACCTACTGGATGGCCGGCGGCGGCGTCAAGGCGGGCTACTCGCACGGCGCCACCGACGAGATCGGCCACCGCGCCGCCGTCGATCGCGTCAGCGTTCACGACCTCCATGCCACCATCTTGCACCTCATCGGTCTCGACCACCTGCGTCTCACGCATCGCTACAACGGCCGCGATTTCCGGTTGACCGATGTGCATGGCGATGTGGTGCGTGAAGTGATCGCGTGAGCTGTCCCCCGTCTTCGTTTAGCGCCCGCGCGGCGCCATGCGGGCGCTAACGAAGAACGGAAAAACCAAACATGAAGCCTATCCCGACCACTCTCTTGATCGTAATTTACCTACACTTGGCCATCCCGGCCATTGCCCAGGAAAAAACCGCTCCCGACCATGGCCGCGTCCTCGCCTGCGCCCTCGACGTCTTCCCGCACAAACTCAAAGACACCACCAATCTCGTCGACACGAAGAACTACGTCTTCCGCGGCAAGGTCATCAGCCTCGGCAAAGACAAGAAGGTCAGCATCTGTTTCGACACCGAACACATGCGCGTCGCCGGCGCCTGGATCGGCAAACCGATGACGTTCTCCGCCGACAAAAACATGGGCCCGACCGTCGAAGGCGAGATGCTGTTCGCCACGAAACCCGGCCCCGGCTGGGCGGAATCCAGAGCCGCACACGATAGTAAGCGTAATCTTTGGAATGACCCACGCGAAGGCAAGGAAGGACCGTTGCCGCGAGATTGGGCCCACTACAAGGGGCTGTATCTGCACGGCGACAAGGTCGTGCTGTCGTACACGGTCGGCGACATCGATGTGCTTGAGATGGCGACCGTGGAACAGAAGGAAAATACTGCGCTGGTAACGCGAACGTTGAGGGTCGCACCAACGAAAAACGACCAGGCAATATTGATTTGTGAGATTCCCGATGAAAAATCGGTCCAGATGGTATCCAACGCCATTGCGAAGGCGGCATTGGTGAAAGTGAATGACAAGGAATCCCTTTTCGTGTTCGCATTCGGAGAACAGGCGGGGAATTTCAAGGTTGCAGGGCGACGGCTATCGGCCGTTATTCCAGCATCGGAGTTTCACGGAACCTATCAATTCTCGATCGGCAAATTGACCCCCCTCGAGGAGGCCAAAGCGGTCTTCCAGTCTTTCATTAAGCGGAAAGCGGAAACCCCTGCCATGTACGTCAAGGGCGGTCCTCCGCGCTGGACCGAAACACTCGAAACCACAGGTATGCTTGGCGACAACAAAGCCGGGCCGTACACCGTCGATCAAATCCAGCTCCCCGAGAAGAATCCGTGGAATGCGTCAATCCGTTTCGCCGGCCTCGACTTCTTCCCCGATGGCCGGGCGGCGCTCTCGACCTGGGACGGCGATGTCTGGATCGTCTCCGGCCTCGATGACAAGCTCGGCAAGGTCCGCTGGAAACGCTTTGCCGCCGGCTTGCAGCAATCACTGGGCCTGAAGATCATCAACGGCTACATCTATGTCGCCGGCCGCGATCAGATTACCAAGCTGCACGATCTCAACAATGATGGCGAAGCCGACTTTTACGAGAACATCAACAACGAAGCAGGCCTGACGCTGCAACGGCATGAATTCGTCATGGACTTACAGACCGACAAGGACGGCAACCTTTACTATTGCCGCTCGGGGCATTACCTTCAGTCGAACCGCGGCGACAATTGCGTCATCTACAAGCTGTCGCCCGATGGCAAGAAGCTCGAAAAGTTCGCCACGGGATTTCGCGAACCCAATGGCCTATCGATCGGCCCCGACGGCACGATGACCGTCGCCGACAACGAAGGCAACGGCATTCCACAGACGCCGATCTATCGTTTGCTCCAGGGCAGGAACTATGGCTTCACCCCCTCGACCACCGGCAAGGTCGATCAGGGCACGTTCAAGCTGCAACAGCAGCCCATCGTATGGCTCGGCGCCAAGGTGGACGCCTCCGCCGGCGGCCAAGTCTGGGTTCCCGACGGAGCCGCGCACGATAGTAAGCGGTCCCCTTGGGGCCCCCTCGCCGGTCAACTCCTGCATACCAGTTACGGCAACTGCTCCCTCTTCAGCGTGCTCATCGACAAGACCGCGGAACCCTGGCAAGGCGCCGTCTGGAAGTTCCCGCTCACCTTCAACAGCGGCATCATGCGCGCCCGCTTCAATCCCAAGGACGGCCAACTCTACGTCTGCGGCCTGCGCGGCTGGGGAACGAGCGCCGTCAAGGACGGCCAATTCGCCCGCGTCCGCTACACCGGCAAGGAGACGCCGATCCCCGTCGGCTACCGCGTCGTCAAGGATGGCCTCGAATTCGCATTCTCCGGCCCGCTTGACAAGGCGACAACTGAAGACGACGACAACTGGGCCGGTACCTGGTCGAATGCTTTGAAGAAAGTGCCTAGCGCGAAGGAGATGCAAGAGATGCCGATCACGTCGGTCCGGTTATCCGCGGATCGCAAGACGGTGACGGTCGGCATTGAGAAAATGAAGGCGGTGCCGAACTTTGCGTTGCAGTACCGCATCAAGGCCGCGGATGGACCAACGGTGAGCGGGGAATTGAACGGGACGGTTCATCGGGTGCCATAACCATGTTTTCGTTTAGCGCCCGCATCGCGCCTCACGGGCGCTAAACGAAGACCAAATTACCGAACCCGCCCCACATACGCCGCCAGCATCTCCATCTGCTTGAAGAAATCGTGCTCATCGCAGCCCATCGGGCTTTTGAAGAAACACGCGAGGTGCTTGAGGATGCCGACCTCGCCGCGGCGCTGTGCCAGCAACGTGAGGCGGACGATGTCGAGCAGGAGCGGAGCGGCTAGAAGCGAATCGCAGCCTTGCCAGAGGAATTGCAGGATCATCTTCGTATTCAGGAATCCCTGGAAGTGAATGTGGTCCCACGCCGTCTTCCAGTCGTCGAGCGATTGAATGTACTCGATCGACACGTGCGTTTGCGGCTTGTAGCCAACGATTGAGCTAACGACCTGGTCCTTCGTCTGAATCTTCGACGCCTTGTTGGTCGGATCGTCCAGGACCACGCCGTCACGATTGCCGAAGATGTTGTGGCCGACCCAGCTCAGGATCTTGAAATTGCGATGGGCGAACATCGGGGCAAGGACCGTCTTCATCATGGTCTCGCCGGTCTTGCCGTCCTTGCCGCTGACGCTGGTCTTGCGTTCCTCGGCCAGTTGCAGCGCTGCCGGGAAGGAAGACCCTAGCGACGGCGTGAAATTGATGTAGGGAATGCCGAGATCGAGCGCGGCCCAGCCGTAGAGAGCGCTCGCCGGAATCGCCGTGTCCTTGGTCTCCAGCGCGGCGCGAAACTTCGCGATCGTGCTGTAGCGATCATCAAGCTCCTTCGGCGGCTCCGTCGAGGAGACGTTGGCAACCACGAGTTGATCGAGATTGTTCTGGTCGCGAAAATTCCGCAGGTCGGCCTGCACCCGCTCGATCGCTTCCTTCGGTGTGTTGACGCGTTGCACTTCGGGCAGATCGGCGAGCTTGCTGATGGTCGGCCCGGAGCCGAGCACTGTGCCGGGCCGAACATTGGCCGACCACTTTTCGAGATCGGGCGTGCAAACCTGGATCATCGCCTCGTTAAATACGTTGGATCGCTCGTGCAATTCACGGACGGCATCGACGTAACTACATCGTCGGATATCATGGCCGCCGATGACAAACTGATCGAAATTGTCGAGGTCCACTCCGTCAAAGAGCGGCGTCGCCGTCACGAGGCTGGTCGTATCGGTGACCTTTCGGCTCAGCGCGGAAATGCCGAGTACCGCAGTGGACGATACGCCGCCGACGGCTCCGATCAACCACAAACCAACGCGACGTTTGCTCATCTGAGGAATCTTTCAGCAGGTGTGACCAGTTTTTGTCCAGGGTTGATTAGCCCGAGCTTGGCTTCCCGCGGTTAAACGACGTAAAAGAAAGGCCGTTACGGGCGGTATAATCAATTCTCCGAACTCGACCGGCCCAGGTCAAGCACGCATTCGCCGCCAATCGATGTTTCGCAAGGCGCCGATAACGATAAAATAGGCTGAAGAGTCGGACGATCCGTCGCCGCCAGGACTTTGCAAGGCAACAACCATGCCGAACGCACAGGATTTTGTCTCCATTGACGACGCGCTGGCGGAGTTGAAAGCCGGGCGCATGGTCGTTCTGCTCGACGACGAACAGCGTGAGAACGAAGGAGACTTCGTCATCGCCGCCGAGAAAGCCATGCCGGACGCCATCAACTTCATGATCCGCAACGGCTGCGGCATCCTCAGCCTGGCGATGTCGGGAGCGATCTGCGAACGTCTCCACCTCGAGGTTGCCGGCGGGTCCGTCGCGGAAGGTCCGACGACGGCGTTCACCCAGAAATTCGACGCACGCTACGGCATCACCACCGGCACCAGCGCGTTCGACCGAGCCCGCACCGTGGCGGTTGCCATCGACGAGAAGACCACGCCGAACGATATCATCCGCGGCAAGGGCCACATGGACGGTCTGCGTGCAAAAGACGGCGGCGTCCTCGTTCGCGCGGGACATACCGAAGGAAGCGTCGATCTCGCACGGCTAGCGGGTCTCAAAGAAGCGGCCGTCATTTGCGAAGTCATGGACCCCGACGGCACCATGGCGCGCTTGCCGTTCTTGCGCGAATTCTGCAAAGAGCACGGCATCAAGATGTGCACGATTGAGGATCTCATCAAGTTCCGCCGGCAGCGCGAGAGGCTCATTCATCGCGAATTCGTCGTCAAGCAGCCGACGAAATTCGGCGAATTCGATCTGATCCCCTATACCTCAGTCGTCGATGCGGAGCCGCACCTCGCCTTGTGCGTGGGCGGCGTCGGCATCGAAGTCAACGGCGTCATCCCGGTGCAGGCCGAGCCGATTCTCGTGCGTGTCCACAGCCAGTGTCTGACCGGCGACATCCTGGGCAGCCTGCTGTGCGACTGCGGCCCGCAGCTTCATCAGGCGATGTCCCAGGTCGCTCAGGCCGGCAAGGGGGTCATCCTCTACATGCGCCAGGAGGGTCGCGGCATCGGCCTGCTCCCCAAGCTGAAGGCATACAAACTTCAACAGGAAGAAAAGCTCGACACCGTCGAGGCCAACGAAGCCCTCGGTTATCCTCCTGATTTGCGCCAATACGGCATCGGCGCCCAGATTCTCTTCGATCTCGGCGTGCGCGACATTCGCTTGCTGACGAACAACACATCCAAAGTCGTCGGCCTCGACGGCTACGGCCTGCGCATCATCGAACGTGTGCCGATCCAGATCGAGCCGAATCAACACAACGCGCGCTATTTGAAAACCAAGAAAGACAAGTTTGGGCATTTGCTGGACGATGTCGAGTAACCGGTTAATCGTATAGCGCCGGCAGTCCGAATGCGGGCGCTATACGATAAACGCCTTTTTCCTCATTTCGCGCGAACCCTCCGCGCAAGCCTGCCGTCATTCAAACGCTCGGCTTCGGCTCGTTCGTCTAGCGGCACAGGATCGCTGTCCTTCAAACAGCAAAGACGGGTTCGACTCCCGTACGAGCCAATCGGGGTCGTGATCGTAACGGCAGCGGACCTGACTTTTAATCAGGGAGTGAGTGTTCGACTCCCTCAGAAACCTTTGGGAAAAGTGTATTTCTTCAGGGCGACTACGTTTGCGTGCAACGTGCGTGCAACACTTGGCATCAACTCGCCGCCGGCGTCGAGATGAACGGCGTCGCGTTCGGATTGCCGATGAGATGGCCACGGGAATGCACAGCGTCGGGCTTGGCGCGTCCTCGCGGGTCAAGACGATGATTGCGATGGATTGCGGATAAGACGCTTCCACGGCAGAACCGGGCCGCGTAGAATCCTAGCTCTCGGCAATCTCCCTGTCCGGTATCCTTTTATGCGTTTCAGCTGTCCAACTTGTGCTCAGTCGATGCAATGCCCGGACGATTCCGCCGGAAAGAAAGCCGCCTGCCCGAAGTGCGGACAGAAGATACTTATCCCGACTCCGCCGACGCCGACGCCAAAGCCGACGAACAAAACAACGCTGGGACAACTTGAGGACGAGAACACGGGGTCAACAACGGTCCCGCCTACTCGACGGGAAAGTCACAGTGCAATTCTGCCGGCGGTTTCGATTTCGCTCTTTCACGCCGGCGTCGCGATGAACGTCGGCGCGTTCGGGTTTGACACTTGCTCACGCCGCGCTCACGTAGAGGAACTTCTGGAAGTCCGCAAAGACTTTGCCAATCTCTTCGGGCTTGCCCAGGTCGGCCATGGCGTCGGCAATGGTGTGGTACTTGAGGTTAAGTAGCGGCGAGAGCTTTTCCTTGTCGAGTTCGTGTACGCCGACTTTCACGTATTGCGACAACACGAAGTCGAGGAACGCTTGCTGCTTGCTGTTGAAGTGGCTGGTGATCGCGCCCTTGGCGTTCGTCGCCCGCTCCTCGCGAGTGAGCGGTGCCAGGGCGTAGGCAACGTGAGCCAACACGTCGAAGAGGTCGCTCTTCTCCCCCACGCACGTGGGGAGCACCGCAAATAAATCGTATGCGTTGGTTCCCCTCCCGGGTTCACCCCCACGCCGTGGGGAGCACTCTTGCGACTGGTCCAAAAAAGCAGTCGCATTCGGTTCACCCCCACGCACGTGGGGAGCACCCCGCACATTTTAGCCAGTTGCGGGCCATTGGCGGTTCACCCCCACGCACGTGGGGAGCACTATCAAGACCCGTGGATTCAACAGGCCATCGACGGTTCGCCGGCTTGCTTGGCGGCGTCGAGGTCCATCAGGGTTAGCTGAATGTCTTCCCAAACGGTCCCGCGCTCGCCGGATTCGAGGTTTTGGCACAGCTCGGCAATGCGAGTATCGAGCAAGGCAATCTCGTCATAGAGTTTCAACAGGTCTTCGCGGTTTTCAAGGGCCTGCTGGTATCTGCCGGCGATCGGCGGCGGTAAGTCTTTCGAGTATCGGCCTGTCTTGAACGACGCGCTTGCGATGCCGCTTGGCGTGGCACCTCCATGATGGAAACAAACCTTCTTCCCGGTCATGGCAGGCGATTGGCAGGGGTTGCCGGTCCGCTTGCTTTTGGCTTGGCAGCGTGCGCCTCGCTGGCATATCGCCTTTGGACAAGAGGTTTGGCCATTGGACAAGGGGTCGATTGTCGTTATTGTGTCCATGCCCATCATTCTATCTGGCC
>SHZY01000178.1 GCA_009692065.1 Gemmataceae bacterium | reverse complement strand
GCAAACCGAGCTTGGAGTTCCTTAAACTGTTGTTCCAGCCTGGCGCATCCTGCGCACGGTAGCGTCCCTGCGGTCGTCATAACGCGACATGATAAGCAGTGGCCGAAAACCGGGCAAGCCGAAGCCAGCTGCCCGTGAAGGGCTACAGATTTATCGAGTTCGCCCCGATGTCAACAAATTTCAATATTTCATGTTGGATGACGAAAATCTTGAGCTTTCGGAAATGATGACATTTGATGGAACGCCGAAAGCGCAAATGTGGTCTGCGCCCGCCGTTCACATTCATGAACCAAAACTCAAGAAGGGAGCATTTCATGCCCTTTGGGGAACAGAGGCCTTGGTTGTGGACAACGATGCGTTTGTGCAAATCGCCGACCTACTTGAGATGTCGGGCGAGATTCTCGACCTGCCACACAAGGGCAAGCCTTTCTACGTCGCGAATGTGACGGCGTGTTTCAATGTCCTGGATTTAGGGAACACTCAATGGATGTATGAAAAAGGCAGGTTGCCCATCCGGAAATACGCGTTTCACGCAACGCGGCTTGAAGAGGTTCCTCTTTTTAGAATTCCGGAAAGTTGCAGGTCTGAAATCCTAACGGTCGAAGGCATGAAAGACCCCGACGACGAATTCAAGGGCCGAGTGGAACGGCTTGGATTGAAAGGTCTCCTTTTCGAGCAGATATGGACCGACGAAAAATAAAAGGAATCCGGGGACAGAATCCGGGGACACCATACGTAATTCTTGACGCCGACGCCATTCTACACGGAAACGCTTCTTCGAAGCGTCGCTAATCGGCCTACTGCGCCGCCCCCACCTTCGGCAAGGTCGCCCAGCGGCGGGTGCATTCGGCGCCGATCTTTTCTTGCAGGGCCAGGATGCCGGCCAGGCTCTTGAAGTGGATGCGGTCGGCTTTGCCTTTCATCTCGTGGTATTGATCGAGCAGACGGTTGATCCATTTGTTGGTGATCGTTTGCTCGTACTTGCTGAGGCCGTCGATCAGGTCTTTTTCCAGGAGGAAGGGACGCAGGGTCTGGCCGACGGGGAGGTTCTTGAGGGCGGGCAGGACCATGTCCTTGGAACCCTTCAGCATCCCCTTCATCATCTTGTGAGCGGTGCGGAAGATGTCGAGCAGTTCTTTGAAGTGGTGCGACTGGATCTGGCTCGAATCCTGCGAATTCAAGAACGCAATCGCGGCCTGGATCGACGGGTTTTGCTTTTGCAGCTCCAGCCAGATGTTTTGCAGCTCGATGTGGAAGTCGTAACGGCGATAGAGTTCCTCGGCGACTTCCTGGTTGATGTGCATCGCCATCTGAAAGTAAGTCATGAAGACGCGGCGATCCTGCTCTTCGAGCCAGCGGTTGTCTTTTTCGAGCTCCTTGTCCACCTTCTTGAGCAGACGCTTGGCCTCGTCGGGCTCGTAGATCTCGCCGCGGAATTCCAGCTCGTCGTTCTTCGGCTTCGTCCAGCCGTTCTGGACGGCGGTCAAGAGGTGGAATTCCTCGATGCGCTTGTAGTAGAGCTGCGAGCGATGCTTGACCTCGGCGTTGTAGAGGGTGGCATGCGTTTGGCCAAGCTCGGTGATGCTCCAGGGTTGCTTGGAGCCTTCCTTGGCCATGTCGTTGAGGTCTTTGACGATGAGGTTGCGATTGTCGTAGAGCCCCTGGTATCGGGGGTCGTAGGTACGGTCGGCGTGTTCATCCTCGATGAAGCCTTGCAATTCCTCGGGGTCGGCGAGAATGACGTCCTTGGGGATGCGGAAGTAGAAGCGGTAGAACTTGTAGGTCACCCGTTCGCGCAGTTCCTCGACGTTGTCGAAGAGCACCCAGGGGGAACGCTCGTCGAAGTTGGTGCGGATGTACTGGGCCTTGGCGTTTTGTTCGCGATCGTAGCTGGCGGGGTGGGTTTGCCACATGGTCGCCATCTTGTCGTCGTCTTCCTCGAAGACCTCGGTGGTTTTGCGTGGATCCTCGGGCAGGGGGGGAGGTTCGCCGAGCGTGATCTCCTTTTTCTCGCGGCGGAGCAGGGCCCCCGCGGCACTCTGGTGATAGAACAGGTCGCTGGTATAGAGGTGATGGGTCATCGCCACGCGGAGGTCGTCGATCGCCTGGCCGAAGCAAGCGTCGGCAAAGTAGCAGCGATAGAGCAGGTGGACCGGGGCATCGCTGCCGGTGAGGCTGACGGCGACCAGGTCGGCGTTGAATTCCATCTGCCGGCTCAGGGCGCGATCGAAGAAGACGACGACGTACCAGAGCATGCCAAGGAGCTTGCGCAGGCACCACAAGATCGCCCACATGATGTAGGCCGGGAATGCGATCCACGGGTCGAGCCTACACCAGCCGACGATGAAGTTGTCGAACCAATCCTCGCCGTAGACGATTTGGTAGAGGATGCGATGCACCGTGTAGACGTAGGTGCCGAGCTTCATGGTGCGCTGCGAGAAATGGCCAAACTCGTGGGCGAGCATCGCCTTGAATTCGGTGAGGTTGACGCCGTTGACGAGGCCGAGGCCGATGAGCAGGCTTTTGCCCGTCGGCAGGAACAGATGAAAGAACGAGGTCGTATCCGGGATGGCGGCGGCGTTGACGTTGTAATCGACGTAGACGTGCTTCGGAACCGGGGCGCCGACGTCCTCGCAGACGCGGGTGATGAAATCGAATAGCTTCGGGTGCTCGTCCTCGAAAATCTCGATCTGGAATTCCTTGCGGGCACGCTCGAACTTGAAGAGGTTCTTCACCAGGTAGATGAAGAGCACCCCGCACGGCAGCAGCAGGAAGAGGGAAATGATCTTGATGATCGGCCACGGGGGCCTGGCGTCCATCGGGCACAGGAAGACGGCCCACAGCGCGAAGATGACACAGAAGCCCATCAGCCCGAAGTAGAGCGCAAAAAACAGGACAACGGCGAGCAGCACCATCAAGGTCTGCGTCTTGTACTGCGACGTCGGCTCGGTCAAGCCTTCGGGAACGTCCGGCGGATTCGGCGGATAAAGGGAAGCCTTGGCCATACGAACTCCGTTGGAGTCAGGAATTAGACGGCAAATCTTGGTTTTCGACGGCTGACCCCTGACCTCTGACTCCTGCCCTGCGGTATTCTCGATATTACCCGCAAGTCCCCACCGTTGGCAAGGGGCTGACGGAAGTCTTTTGTGCAGTGCGTCTTATGCTCTTGTAGGCGGGTGTGTCGAGGCTTATGCTGAGGGGAATCGGCTGCGAAACCCAGGGACGGCCGTTCCTGGGCTTTCGTATGTGTCTAGTTACTCAAGGTGGGATCATGCGTTACTGGATCATCGGCTTGGTCGTAGTTGTTCTGCTCGTGGGCGGCACCAGCTTGGCGTACCAGCAAGGCTGGGTGCAGCGTCCGGGGCCGAAGTATCTGACGCTCGCTGTGTCGCGCGGGCGCGTCGAGACGATGGTCAACTCGACGGGCACCGTCAAGCCGGTGCGCACGGTGTCGGTCGGCGCGTTCACCTCGGGGCCCATTTCGACCGTCAACGTCGATTTCACCGACTACGTCGAGGCCGACGATTCCAAGCCGCTCGCGCTCATCGACACCCGGCTCTTGCAGGCCGCCGTGGACCGCGACCGGGCCTACCTGAAGACGCAGGAGGCGGAGCTCGAACGCGTCGAGGCCATCCTGAAACAGTCGGAAAACGACCTGGCACGCGTGAACCTGGTCGTGGCCAAGAACCCCGAGTATGTCTCAGGAACGGAAATGGATGAGCGATTCTTCAAAGTCAAAACGCTCAAGGCACAGCGTGCCCTGGCGAACGCGTCGATCGATCAAGCCAAGGCAACCCTCACCAACTCGACGGCGCAACTCGGCTACGCTCGCATCACCGCGCCGGAAGCGGGCTTCATCATCGAACGCAAGGTCGATCGCGGCCAGACCGTCGCGGCCACGTTTCAGACTCCGGAGTTGTTCACCATCGCGCCGGAGATGGACAAGCGCATGCACGTCTACGCCGCCGTCGATGAGGCCGACATCGGCATGGTGCATGCCGCCCAGGACAAGAAGAAGAAGGCAAAGTTCACCGTGGACGCTTATCCCAATGATCTGTTCGAGGGCGAGGTCAAGCAGATCCGCAGCAATTCGACGACGACGCAGAACGTCGTGACCTACCCGGTGATCATCGAGGTGACCTTCCCGCCGCTGCCGAAGGGGGTGAAGGTGCGCTATGAGGACCTGAAGCTGAAGCCCGGCATGACCGCCAACATTTCGTTCCCGGTCGATGTCAAGGAGGACGTGCTGCGCGTCCCGTCCATTGCCTTGCGCTTCCAGCCGACGGCGGCCCAGGTTCGGCCGGAGGACAAGCATTATATCGAGGCGATCACGGCGCCCGTCGAGACCGGCACGCGCCGCAGCGCCGGCGAGAAGGCGGCTGCGTCCAAGAGCCGCACCAAGCGCGTCGTCTGGGTCCAGCAGGACAACGACAAACTGCTGCGCGCCATCCCGGTGACGCTCGGCCTGACGGAGACCCAGTTCGCGGAAATCGTCGAGGGCGAATTGACGGAAGGGCAGAAACTGGTGATCGGGACCGAGGCGGCGAAATAACCAGGAGTCAGGGATCAGGAGTCAGGGATCAGGAGTCAGGAGTCAGGAGTCAGGAGTCAGGAGCGATGGTTCGGATTTGAGCGGGAGGTGAATCATGGGCGTAAGGTCCGCGAAAGAGCTTGCCGTTTATATCAAAGCGTACCGACTAGCGATGCAAATCTTCGAGATTAGCAAGCGATTCCCTCCGGAAGAGCGGTTCGCGCTGACGGGACAGATGCGGCGATCATCGCGCTCGGTTTCCATGAATCTTCGCGAGGCCTGGGCCAAACGAAGGTATCCCGCGCATTTCGTCAGTAAACTAACCGATTCGGACGGCGAGAACAGCGAAACGGATACATCGCTCGATTTTGCGAAAGACTGCGGCTACATCAGCAGGGAGGAACACATTCAACTGACAGGCGAATGTGCAGAAATCGGAAAAATGTTGGGCAGCATGATCCAAAACCCGGATCCATTTCTCCTGACCCCTGACCCCTGACCCCTGGTATCGCAATGAACCTCTACGACCTCATCCTCATCTCCCTCCGCACGCTCTCCAAGAACAAGCTGCGCTCCGGCCTCACCATCCTCGGCGTCGTCATCGGCATCGCGGCGGTCACCACCATGGTGTCGATCGGGCAGGGGGCTTCCGAGCTGGTGCGCTTGCAGTTTCAGAATCTCGGCTCCAATGTGATCGTCGTCCTGCCGGCGATGCAGCAGCAAAGCGGCGTACGCCAGGTGGCGGCCATGACGCTCACCGAAGGCGACGCCTTCGCCATCGCTGATGAGTGCCCCTCCGTCCTGGCCGTTTCTCCGTTGATCCCGACCTTCGGGCAGGTCATCGGCGGCAACATCAACTGGAAGCCCAACGACATGATCGGTGTCGGCGCTGATTACCCCCTCGTCCGCACCTGGGCAACGGCCCGTGGCGACTTCTTCTCCGAAAAAGACGTCGCCGCGGGCGCGCGCGTCTGTGTCCTCGGCAGCACCTTGGCCAACCATCTGTTTCCCGACCAGGATCCGCTCGAACAAACCGTCCGCGTCAAGAACATCCCCTTCCGCGTCATCGGCATTCTTGTCCCCAAGGGTGCCAACCTCGTCGGCCAGGATCAGGACGATATCATCCTCATGCCCTACACCACGGTGCGCAAACGGCTGCAAGGTTCCGCGTTCAAAAACGTCGGTTTCCTCCTGGTGTCGGCTCGCAGCGAGGAATTGTCGGCGCAGGCGGAGAAGGAAATCCGCTCGCTCCTGATGCAACGCCACCGCATCCTCCCCGGCGAGGCGCCCGACTTCGAAGTGCGCAACACCGCCGAGGTCGCCAACATACTCAACATCATCACCGGCACCCTCACCGCGATGCTGTCCGCGATTGCCGCCATCTCACTCGTCGTAGGCGGCGTCGGCATCATGAACATCATGCTCGTCTCCGTCACCGAACGCACCCGCGAGATCGGCATCCGCATGGCGCTCGGCGCCAGGCCACGCGACATCCTGCGCCAATTCCTGGTCGAAGCGGTCGTCCTGTCCAGCATCGGCGGCGTCTTCGGCATCCTGCTTGGGTACGTGGCATCGTATGGCATCAACGCCCTCATCAACTACGCGCTGCCAAGCTCGAAGTGGCCCTTCGTTGTTTCATTGCCCGCGGCCATTGTGGCGCTGGTGTTTGCCGCGTCGGTCGGAATTTTCTTCGGCTACTACCCGGCCCGGCGCGCCAGCAAGCTCGATCCGATCGAGGCGCTGCGATACGAGTGAGTGGTGGCGTATTATCACTCACCACTCATCACGAATTGCACTAAATTATTGGACCGCTACATTCGATATAACCATTAACCCCGATTGGCGTTTGCGATGGCATTGATCGGACTGCGTAAAGTGAGCAAGACGTATGACCTGGGCGAAGTCAAGGTGGAGGCTCTGCGCGGTGTTTCGCTTGATATCAACGCCGGCGAGTTCGTCGCTCTCATCGGCCCCTCGGGTTCCGGGAAATCGACGCTGATGAACACCCTCGGTTGCCTGGATCGCCCGACGGCCGGCAGTTATCGGCTCGCCAATGAAGAGGTCGCGGGGCTCAATCCCGATCAACTGGCGCAGGTGCGCAATCGGCAGATTGGCTTCGTTTTTCAAAACTACAACCTGCTGTCGCGGACCACCGCGCTGGAAAACGTTGGCGTGCCGCTCCTTTATAACGCCTCCATCCCACGCAGCGAACGCAAGAAGCGGGCGACCGACATCCTGGGCCGCGTCGGCCTGGCGGATCGGACGCACCACGAGCCGAACCAGCTTTCCGGCGGCCAGCAGCAGCGCGTGGCGATCGCGCGGGCGCTCATCAACCAGCCGGCGATCTTGCTGTGCGATGAGCCGACGGGGAACCTCGATACGCGCACGAGCCGGGAGATCATGGCGTTCTTCCGCGAGCTGAACGAGAGGGAAGGTTTGACCGTCATCATCGTGACGCACGATCTGGAGGTCGCGCGGCGGGCCAAGCGAGCGCTGGTGCTGATCGACGGCGAGGTGGTCGTTGACACCACGAACTTCGAGGAGGCGTCCGCAATGCTGCAGCGGCGGGCGCTGGCGGAAAATGTGGAAGCGTCCGTAGTCCGTAGTCAGTAGTCCGTGGTCACCGGACCGGCGTGTATTCGCCGCGAACCAATGACCACGGACTACTGACTACGGACTATGTCGAGGCACGGATGCGTCGATTGCACTGGATGCTGATGTTCGCGTTGCTCGCCGGCTGCGATCAGGGCGTATTGCGCCATGTCGTGATGCCGGAACAGCGGGTGATTGACTATCGCGATCCTCCCTCACCCCCCGCCCCCCTCCCGGAGGGAGAGGGCAAATACGTCGCGCCGCGCACCGTTGCCGATCATCGCAAAACCGTCGAGTGGAACCTCGCGCTCGATGACGCCATCCGCATCGGCCTCGAGAACGCCAAGGTGGTGCGCGTGCTGACCGGCGTGTCCGCCACTTCCAGCGGCAAGACCATCTACGATCCGGCCATTACGAACACCCTCATCGATCAGGAGACGGCTCGCTTCGATCCGGTCTTTAGTCACAAGGGGACTTTCAATGGTACCGCCACGCCGAGCGCGTTTGTCAATCCGCTCAACCCCAACGAATCGCTGATGCTGGGCATGCGGGAGAACGACTTCCGCAGCGCGACGGGCTTGAGCAAAACCAACCTGATCGGCGGACAGACGGCGGCAAACTGGGTCGAGAATCCAATGCGATTCCTGGGGGGCCGCAATACCTCCTTTGGTGCGCCCTTTCCCTTTCCGCTCAATCCGCAGAACCGCAACGCGATCGAGCTCAGCTATACGCAGCCGCTCCTTCAAGGGGCCGGCTCGCGTTACAACACGGCCCCGATCGTCCTGGCCCGCCTCAATACCGAAGTGTCCTTCTTCCAGTACAAGGACAGCGTGCAGGAACTCGTGCGCGGCGTCATCGAGGGTTACTGGAATCTGGTGCTGGCACGCACCGATTTGTGGGCCAAGACGATTCAGGTCGATCAGTCCTGGGTGGCGTACGACCGCGAGTTGAAGCGCCTGCCCGCCAAGCTGGCTACCAAGGGGAGCGTGGATCAGGCCCTGGTTACCTATGCCCAGTTCAAGGCCAATCTGGTCGCCGCCCAGGCGACCGTGCTCACCCGCGAAGGTGCGCTGCGGAACCTCCTCGGCCTACCGCCGAATGACGATCGGGAACTCATTCCCACGTCCACGCCGAACTTCAAGCAGAAAACGCGCGACTGGGCAGAACTCGTCAGCCTGGCCGAGGAGCGCCGCCCCGACATCATCGAGCTCAAGCTGATTCTGGAAGCCGAGCAGGTCCGCCTCATGCAGGCCCAGAACCAGACGCTGCCGAAGCTGGACGCCGTGGCGCTGTATCGCTGGAACGGATTGGCCGGGGCGATGCCCAATGGCGAACGGCTGGCGACAGGGCCGGGGCAGTTCACGGACTGGTCGGTGGGCGTCAACTTCTCCGTGCCGCTGGGATTGCGCCAGGGCCGGGCCAAGGTGCGCGAGGAGAAGCTGTTGATCGTCCGCGATCGCGCCAACCTCGAACAGGCGCAGCACGCGGCCTTGCACGACCTGGCGATCTCGGTGCGCGACCTCGACAGCGCCTGGGAGCAATACAAGGCCTACAAGGAAATGCGCGTGGCGGCGTCCGAGAACCTGAAGATGCAGAGCGCGCTGGTCAAGGAAGGGATTGCCATCTATGCGGACGTTGTCTATCGGCAAGCACTGAATGATTGGGGCAACGCGATCGCCTTTGAAGCGGGCGCGCTGCTCGCTTACAATGTCAGACTTGCCACGCTGGAGCGGCAGACCGGCACAATCCTGGAGACGCACGGCCTGGTGTTTTACGAGGAGCGCTTCCGCGTCGCCGGCCCGCTGGGCATCGGCCGACTGTATCCCTCCGCGCTGCCGCCTGCGGGAACGCCGGATCAATATCCGGGCACGAAAGAGCCGTCGGAGAACTCGTTCGACCTGACGAACCCTGCCCCTCGCGAAAAGCAGCCGGGCAAGCCGCCGCCGCCGGCGCCGGAGAAGCTGGCGCCGCCTGCCAAGCTGGTGGCGCCTGTCGTCGTGCCGGCGGTGACGTCGCCGTTGAGACAAACGGCGATTCGGGAATGAACAGAAATCCTTTTTTTCTTGCTTGACAGAGACCCCTGGTCGGTTACTCTGGATTTTCAGTTCGGAAACCGTCCACACTTCTTCCGAGGGTTGTCGCCGTGTTGAGCAATTTTTTCTCGATACGTGAATTTATGTACAGACGGGGGGGTAAAGCGTGCTGTTAGGCCGGTGCGTCACCACTCGTCACGCAGTCGCCACATTTCTATCGGCATCGAACAACTCGAGGAACGCAATCAGCCGTCCACGGTTACCATTGACGGCAACGCGATCGTTTACATGGCCGGTAGTGGCGTTGAGAATCAGGTTTCGGTTGCCCCGGACCTCATGAACCTAAATACGCTCACTATTTCCGAAAGCGTCGAGCGAGATCACTTCGGTGCCACTCGGATGGTCGCTTTCGGCGGATCACCACATTGCAACTGGGCCGTACGCTGCGAACTCCTTTCTCCACATAGACGTCAAGGACCAAGCAGACGTTGTCAACGCCTCCCTTTCACCCGTGAGGGTTCGAGTTTATGGTCGCGAGGGCAACGACACGATTCATGGCAGCGATTACAACGACGAGTTGTACGGGGGAGACGGCTGAAGCGATTGTGCCATGGGCAATGACACCCTGTATGGGCGTCTGGGCGCGGACCAAATTGTCACTAACTCTGGGAACGATACTATCTACTGCGGCGGCGGTGACGACAGGGTCCAAGCAGGACCAGGGGATGACAATATCTATGGAGACGCCGGCCTGGACACAATCGACGCCGGGCCCGATGAAACCGAAGCAAGTGATAACGACCAAATCTGGGGCGGCGCCGACAACGATACTTTGCGTGGCTGGGGGGGCAACGACAACATCTTTGGGGAAGGTGGACAGGACAAGATCTTCGGGGGCGGCGGAAACGACTACATTGACGGCGGTGACGGAAATGACGAAGAGCTGTATGGAGGGGCCGGCATCGACACAATCTTGGGCGGAAATGGCAACGACATCATCTGGGGGAACGCTGGAAACGACTATCTTTACGGTGATGCCGGAAACGACACTATACACGGCGGCGAGGATAGCGATTACCTTTCGGGAGGCATCGGAGATGACATCCTCCGCGGCCACGAATTCGACGAAGGAAACATAGCGGATGGAGTCGCGGATGACCTCGAGGGCGGCACGGGCGCTGATCAATTCATTGTCGATCAGTTCGACCGCCTGTGGGATTTCAATTTGGGCGAAGGCGACACGAGGACCAACATATGAAAACCACGTGCGCTAGGATCTGCGTCCTTGTGATACTCCTAGCCAGCCCGCATGCAGCGCGTGGACAGGGAAAAAAGAGAGCTAACGAGCCACCCTTTTCAGTCCTGGAAAGACTGGCGCGCCAGACCTTGCTCAACGGAGAGTGGAAGAAGGCGGACTGGAAAGACCCTGGTTTTGAAAATGAGTTTGCCAAGTTGACTCTGGATGTTGGCAAACTCACCAAGATCGATGTCGAAAAACTGAAGCTGCCGACTACGTTGTCTAAAGTCAAGTTCATACCAGCAGTTCCCGGCCATCAGTTTGCCGCCTGAAAAACGGTCCCTTCTGACCTTCCTTTTCGTAAACGCAGCTGGCACAATATCTGCCTTAAGCCCCCATCTTATCGCTCGGGCAAACGGAGTTGCCGGCCATGTGTTTCTCCACCA